>NZ_JABBVZ010000076.1 GCF_012933365.1 Sulfobacillus harzensis
GGGCGTGGGGGCAAATGGCCCTGGCGTTCGGGGCAGAATCCTTGCCCCATCTGCAAAACGGAATCCCGAGAGGCTATCTTACTGTGAGGGGAGCGGGACGCAAAGATCGAGGTGAGACGTTGAGAGTTCCAGAGGGCCGGCACCTTCTCTGGATTATCAGCGGGACGGTCCTATGGCAGGGGGGGCTAGCCAACAGCGCGTGTTGGAGGCAGGGCCCGAGGTGCATGACATCACCGGCCCCGGCGTCGCCACTTTTCAGGCGCCGGGCGACTATGCGTGGTTTGATGGGGGCGATCCGCTCGGGTTCGATCCCCGCGCCTCGTTGTACCATAAGTTGCTCGCGTCACACAACCAAGGCGTGGGGGAAGCGTTGGTGGAGCGCCTTCCGTTGAAGCCAGGCGAACTTTGGGTGGATATCGGAACAGGTACCGGCGCGATGGTTGCCGCATTGCAGAACCACGCACGGTCCAATAATGGACCCATCTGGATTTTCGGCATCGATCGGGCGGGCCGGATGATGGATGAGGCGTGGGAATCTGCCTCAAATCGCGGCATTCCGGCTTGGTTTATTCAGCGCGATTTAATCGATTTGTCCTGGCCACGGGGTATGGTTGATGGCGTGACAGCGCTCCTGCTTTTTCATCTGGTTGACGACCTTGATGCTATTTTAAGGCGTGCGTTCCAAGCCTTAAAACCTGGGGGCCGCCTTCTTTACGCAGTGAGCGCCGACAGTAATCCCTTTGTGCAGATGATAATGCACCAACTAGAGGGCCCGGGAGACTTCTTCAAACGCGGCCAGCAAAAAATCCGGCACCATGTGGTGCAAGCGGGATTTGTCATTGAGCAGGAGAGGACGCATCAAGACATCATTACGGTGGATAACCCAGAGGCCATGCGGGATCTGATTTCCTCCATTGGCGGCCCGGCGACGCGCGGAATACGCCGTGACATTGTTCCCCCCTCAACTATCCCGCGGGTGTTCCAATTAGTGTGGGCCCAAAAGCCATCGGAGGAGGCATCTTGATGACGCCGGTGATGGATCAGTTAAACCGACCGTTGAGAGACCTCCGCATATCCCTGACCGACCGTTGCAACTTTCGCTGCGTCTATTGCATGCCCAAGGAAATCTTTGGATCGCCTACCCACTTCATGCCGTCCGAGGATACCATGACCGTAGATGAAATACTGACGGTAGTGCGCGCCTTAGCCCCCATTGGCGTTCACAAAGTGCGCCTGACCGGGGGCGAGCCGCTATTGCGCCGCGATATTGCGCCCTTGATTGAAGGCTTGACCCACATCGCGGGTATTGATGATGTTGCGCTAACCACCAATGGATCACTGTTGAGCAGGGAACGGGCTCAGGCGCTTCGGGAGGCGGGATTGAGCCGGATTACGGTGAGTCTGGATTCCCTTGATTCTGGGCGATTTGGCCGCATCAACGGCGTGGGCTTCGGGGCGGACCGGGTGCTTCGCGCCATTGACCATGCGGACGAGGCAGGATTGCGTCCCATCAAAATCAACGTGGTGGTCAAGCGAGGAATGAATGATGAGGATGTGGTCCCGTTGGCGCAGCATTTTCGCTTTAGTGGTCACATTGTCCGCTTCATCGAATACATGGACGTGGGGAACTCCAATGGCTGGACCCGCCAGGAGGTCGTCCCCGCTCAGGAAATTTTAGAACGGATTTCTCGCCAGTGGCCGCTTCATGCCATCGATCGAGCCTATTACGGAGAGGTGGCCACCCGCTATGCCTATGATGACGGTGGAGGGGAAATCGGCATCATCGCGTCCGTAAGCCAGCCGTTTTGTCGTACCTGCACGCGGGCCCGCTTGGCTGCGGATGGCCGACTGTTTCTCTGCCTGTACGCGAACCATGGCTTGAGTCTCCGCGATATTCTACGCCAGGGAGGTACCGAAGCGGACATTCGAAATGCCGTCGCCGGGCTCTGGCACCATCGCTCTGACCGTTATTCCGAGCTGCGCGGACGGGGGGACAGGAGGAGTCCACATCTCGAAATGTTCCAAATGGGTGGCTAACCTTCACGGTCCGACGTGACATGGATCACAGTTCCCAATCCATTCAGATTGCAAGATTACATCGTAATAGGACTGACTGGAAGGTCAGAATTTGGTATATTATGGGCTACACTTAGCGAACATTGGTGAAATTTATCGGAAGGGTGGGATTCGCAACATGTCTGGTCCGGCACTGCGTCAGGTCACGTCCCACCGGGCGATTCACGAAAATGCCTGGCATGAGGTCCAGGAAGCGCTCAAGATGGCCGAGGCTTTGCTTTTCCGCGATGATCGGGAACGGTTCGCCGAAGTGGCGGAAGTGTTTTTAGAAGTCGCGGAAGCCCGCGTCCTGGTTCACGCGCATGAAGAGGAAACCGGGTTGTACTTGGAGTGGATTGAGGTTAATCCCGATATCCACCCACGGATCAAAACACTGAAGCATGAGCATCGTGCGTTGCGGCGGTTCGCCACTGATTTGGAAGAAGCCATGGTCAACGGGCGCCACCAGGCGGCTTTGGATTCGATGCGTGAATTCGCGGCTACGCTAAAATCCCATTCTGCCCACGAAGAGGGGATATTGACGGAGGTCGTGGACGCCAAGGGGAGGGTTTCCCTATGACGACTCCCTTACGGTGGGCCTTTCCCAGAAGCTATCGGCGCCTGAAGGAGCTCGCACAGGAAGCTGGAGTTCATGAATTTGAATATCGCGCGCGGGTAACGCGTGGAGCGGATCTTGTCGTCACGGTAACGATTGAGCGGGACGGATCCGAATGGAGCCGGTCGCTTTCCGTGGCCGATCTTGACATCGGCGGCGCGGATGCGACGGTGTTCTTTGCCGAGACCGTAAAAGAAATGATCGTCGTGGGCCAAGCAACCTATCAAGAGTTTATGCACCATCGCGAAGTCTGACGGGCGGGGGGAACAAATGGGCGAACAGAACGAGATGGAGTCTCATCAGCCGCATCCAATAACTAATGATGACCGCCAAGACTTGTTGGCCCTGTTGGACATCCGGTTCGGGGCGGTGCCGGAGGACGTTTCGGAGGCCATAGCGGCTATCGAGGATGTTAGCCAAATCGACCACTTAATCTTGGTCGCAGCGAATGCAGCCAGCTGGACAGATTTTTTGCGGGAAGTGCGCGAGCCGGGGTTTCGGATTGTCGGCCAGGGGTTCGATCCCCTACCAGAGAGGGATGACGGCTCGGCAAAAAGGGGGAAACATCATGGCAAGTAAGCGGAATGCGCTCTTCCGATCCCTGGATTATCTCAAACGGGGACAACGGATTAATCAGGGCTGGAGCGAAGAGAATGTCCGTTCTCGCGAATGGGAGGACATCTATCGCCATCGCTGGCAGCACGATCGCGTGGTGCGCTCGACCCACGGGGTTAATTGCACCGGGTCATGCAGCTGGAAAATTCACGTGAAAAACGGCATTGTGACGTGGGAGACGCAGCAGACGGACTACCCCTCTTTGGGAGACAATGTGCCCGAGTACGAGCCCCGCGGGTGCCCTCGAGGCGCGAGTTACTCATGGTATCTGTACAGCCCGGGGCGTGTGAAATATCCCTACGTGAGGGCGGAGTTGCTATCCGCTTGGAAGGAGATGCGGTCGAAAGAGAGTAACCCGCTGGCGGCCTGGCACCGCCTGGTCAACGATCCCGAGGTCAAGCGGGCCTATCAAAAGGCGCGCGGCAAAGGGGGATTTGTGCGCGCTGATTGGGACACGATTAGCGAAATTATTGCGGCGGCGATGTTGGACACGGCAAAGACCTATGGTCCCGATCGCGTTGCCGGTTTTAGTCCCATTCCCGCGATGTCGCAAGTCAGTTTTGCGGCGGGGTCCCGTTTTTTGTCACTTGCTGGAGCGACAATGGTAAGCTTTTACGATTGGTACGCGGATTTGCCACCAGCCTCCCCGCAAATTTGGGGTGAGCAGACCGACGTCCCGGAAAGTGCTGACTGGTACAACGCCAGTTACTTTATTATTTGGGGCACCAATTTGCCCATGACACGCACGCCGGATGCTCACTTTATGGTGGAATCGCGGTATAACGGCACCAAGGTAGTGGGCGTGAGCCCCGATTATGCAGAGTATGTCAAATTTGCGGATGTCTGGCTGCCGTGCAAGGCGGGCACGGACGCGGCCTTGGCGATGGCCATGACACATGTGGTTTTAAAGGAATTTTACGTCGATCATCCGACCCCCTACTTTATCGACTACGCGAAGACCTACACCGACCTTCCCTTTCTGGTCACCATTAAAAAGAATGGCGACATCTTGACGGCGGATCGGTTTTTGAACGCCCAAGATCTCGGCATGAACGTGGCGGAAGCCGAGTGGAAGACCGTGATTTGGGATGGGCAAACGGATGCTCCGGACATTCCCAATGGGTCGTTGGGTTATCGGTGGGACGGCCAGCGAAAGTGGAATCTGAAAATGGAGAATCCGTCCGGACAGTCTCTCGACCCCCAACTGAGCTTTATTGACCAGTCCGATGACGTGCTCGCTATATCGTTTCCCAATCTGGAACCCGGCAGCGGTGAGCCGTTCCTGCGCGGGGTGCCGGCCCGGCGCATCGTCAATCCCGATGGCGAGACCCTCTGGGTGGCCACGGTCTATGACCTGATGATGGCTCATGCGGGCGTTGACAGAGGGCTTCCCGGCGATTATCCCCGGGACTATGATGATCCCCGTGCCTATACGCCCGCATGGCAGGAGGCGATAACGGGCGTTGACCGCCGGCTGGCAATTCGCGTGGCGCGGGAATTTGCCGAGAACGCCGCCAAAACCCAGGGCTGCTCCATGATCGCGCTGGGAGCCGGAACCAACCACTGGTACCACAGCGATTTGATTTATCGCTCCATCATTAATCTTGTGATGTTGACGGGGAGCCAGGGCGTGAACGGCGGCGGTTGGGCGCATTACGTCGGGCAAGAAAAGGTGCGTCCGCTGGAAGGGTGGAGTACGCTGGCCTTTGCTTCAGACTGGGTTCGCCCGCCCCGCCAACATGCGGGAACGGCTTTCTTCTACTTTGCTACCGATCAATTTCGGTATGAAGAACCGACGACACCACTTTCCGGAATTCCGACATCCGGTGCGTTTCGTGACAAGCATCCTGCGGATATGGCCGCTCTGGCGTCCCGGTTGGGATGGTTGCCTTCCTACCCGCAATGGACTCAGAATTCCTTGGACGTGGTCGACGCCGCCCGACAGGCCGGTGCCGCTGATGCGAAGCAAATCGCCCAGTACGCCGCCGAAAAGTTGGTCAATGGGGAGTTGGAGTGGGCGGTCGAAAACCCTGACGACCCCCGAAATTTTCCGCGGGTATTCTTTGTCTGGCGTTCCAATCTCTTGGGGGCCAGCGGGAAGGGCCATGAGTACTTTTTAAAACACATGCTGGGGGCGTCCGGCCATGTGCTAGGCGACCCCAACGAGTCCTGGCAACCCGAAACGATCCGATTGCGAGAGGACATTCCTGAAGGCAAACTCGATTTGTTAATCGATGTGGACTTTCGGATGACGTCCAGCGGTCTGTATGCGGACATCGTGCTGCCGGCCGCGACTTGGTACGAGAAGCACGATTTGAGCAGCACTGATATGCACCCGTTTGTTCATCCCTTCAATCCGGCCGTGGCTCCGCTGTTTGAGTCCAAGAGCGACTGGGATACGTTCCGGACCTTGGCGGAAACCTTTTCGCGCATCGCCAGCGAGTATTTGCCGGTCGTCGATGATCTGGTGATGGCGCCACTTCAGCATGATTCGCCGGGAGAGATGGCGCAGCCGGGGGGCAAAGTGCGCGACTGGCGGCGCGGAGAATGCGAACCCATTGTAGGCAAAACTTTGCCGAATCTAGTGCTGGTGCGGCGAGACTATGCTCACCTGGTGGATCAAATGACCACCTTGGGCCCCTTGGCGGACGAATCCCTGGTTACGAAGGGCATTCGCATTGACGGCCATGCGGCCGTTCAGGAGTTGTCCGAGCGAGTCGGGCGATCCAACCGGCCGGGTCCGGGATCGGGGCGGCCGTCGTTGTGGACGGGAAAACAGGCGGCCGAGGCCATCTTAACGCTGTCAGGCCCGACCAATGGACATCGGGCTGTTGAGGAATGGCAGGCGTTGGAACAGACCACCGGCATGCCCTTAATGGGGGCGATTCACGGGCGTGAGGATACGGCTTACCGTTTCGAGGATTTGACCGTCCAACCGCGGCTGGCCCTGCCCGCTCCCGTATGGTCAGGTCTCGAAGGCGAAGGTCGGCGCTATTCCCCATTTACCGCTAATGTCGATTTCAAGATTCCGTGGAGAACGATTACCGGACGCCAGCACTTCTATTTGGACCATGAAATCATGTTGGACTATGGCGAAGGATTGCCCGTCTACCGCGCACCCAATGAGGCTCCGCCGTTTGCTGCGGGAGACCACCCGGATTCCCAAGCGGACGTGTCGCAGGCCGTGACGGTCCGCTATCTGACGCCTCACCAAAAATGGGGCATTCACTCGACCTATTCCGATACCCCGCGGATGTTGACGCTGTTTCGAGGCGGCCAAACGGTGTGGATGAGCGTGGAAGACGCGGAGCGCATCGGGATTAAGGACAACGACTGGATCGAAGTGTTCAACCGCAACGGGGCCATTGTGGCGCGGGCGGTCATTTCACATCGGCTGCCGAAGGGCATTGCGATGATGTATCACGCTCAGGACCGCACTATCGGGGTGCCGAAGAGCTTGGTGACAGGCGATCGCGGCGGTACCCACAACAGTGTGACGCGCATCATTCCGAAGGGCACCCACATGATTGGAGGCTATGGACAGCTGAGCTACAGCATGAACTACTACGGACCAACCGGGCACCAGCGGGACGTCTTGGCATGGATTCGCCCCTTGAAGGAGGTTGACTGGCTTGAAGATTAAAGCCCAAATCGCGATGGTGATGAACCTCGACAAATGCATTGGCTGCCATACCTGCAGCGTGACATGCAAAAACACTTGGACCAACCGACCAGGTGCCGAATACATGTGGTTCAACAATGTGGAAACACGCCCCGGCCCTGGGTATCCCCAGGAATGGGAGAATCAAGACCGCTATCACGGCGGCTGGGTCGTGTCGGGGGGCAAGCTGAAGCTCCGTTCAGGGGGCCCGCTGTCGAAGCTGGCCCATATCTTCTACAACCCCGATCTGCCGACCATTGACGATTATTACGAGCCGTGGACTTACGACTACCGAACGCTCGTGGATAGTCCCCGCCGCCAACATCAGCCTGTCGCGCGTCCCCATTCGCTGTTAACCGGGGAGGTCATGGAAAAACCGGTATGGGGGCCAAACTGGGATGACGACTTAGCGGGGGGGCCCGAGATTGCCCCGCGTGATCCGAATCTTCAGGGTCTGTCCGAGCATGTGGCGATGGAATATGAGCAGGCGTTCATGATGTACCTTCCGCGCATCTGCAATCATTGTCTGAACCCTGCCTGCGTTGCCGCTTGTCCCTCCGGCGCTATGTACAAGCGTGAAGAAGACGGGATTGTGTTGGTAGACCAGGATGCATGCCGTGGATGGCGGTTTTGTGTGAGCGCCTGTCCATACAAGAAGGTCTACTTCAATTGGAACACCCACAAGGCGGAAAAGTGCACGTTCTGCTACCCGCGGATTGAAGCCGGCCTGCCGACGGTCTGTTCCGAAACCTGCGTTGGCCGCATTCGCTACCTGGGACCCATTTTGTATGACGCGGACCGCGTCATGGAAGCCGCGTCGGTGGAGAACCCCCAGGATGTCTATGAGGCCCAGCTCAAGGTTTTCCTCGACCCTCATGATCCCGAGATTATTCGAGAGGCGCGGCGCCAAGGCATCCCGGACGCCTGGATTGAGGGAGCCCAAAATTCTCCGGTCTACAAAATGGCGGTGGAATGGAAGATCGCCCTTCCGCTCCATCCGGAGTACCGCACCATGCCCATGGTCTGGTATGTGCCCCCGTTAAGTCCGATGATGAATCACTTGGCCAACGAGGCCGACATGGCCACTGACGCCTATCTTACCGCCGTGGACAGCATGCGTATCCCCATGGAATACTTGGCATCCATTCTCTCCGCGGGAGATCTTGGACCAGTGCGCCGATCGCTGTTGCGACTGACGGCCATGCGTGCCGCCATGCGAGAAAAGAATTTAGGCGGTTCGGGCGATTTGTTGACGTCAAGCCAACTGTTAAAGGAGGCGAACCTCAGTCTATCGCAAGTCGACGAAATGGCGCGCCTGCTCGCCGTTGCCAAATACGGAGAACGCTACGTCATTCCGACCGGCAACCGCAACCGCGACGCCAACTTGGAATATGAACAAGGAGCCTGCAGTTTAGAGGAGCTGGCGCCGCCAGAAGGCATCATGGCTCCTCAGCGGTTGATTCAATTGACGGATCACGCGAAATAAGGAGGGGTCCTTGTGACAGACGAGACGCGGGTGGTTTTGAAACTGCTTTCCGGGCTTCTTGATTACCCCGGCGCCGACAGTTTCTGGGCGCGACTTGCGGACCGGATAGAGGTGGCTGAGGAGCTTGAGTCGGAGGTCGGCCAGATCATGCGGCGCTTTCAGCACCATGATCAGGTGGCCTTGGAAAAACTCTATGTCGAGACCTTCGACTTTGACCCCAAGGCGGCGCTATACGTGACGGCCCATGAACTCGGCGACTCACGAGACCGGGGCGAGGCGTTGATTGAACTGACAAACCTCTATCATGAGGCCGGGTACGAGGTCCCGGACGATCAACTGGCGGACTATTTGCCACTCTTGCTGGAACTCCTGGCGGTACGGCCGGGGTTGGTGCCCGAGGTTGTGGTGGAGCGGGTGGCTAAGGTGGCTTACAACATCGCACAACATCTCGACGCGGCGCATCTTTACCGGCCGTTATTCGTCATCTTGAATCGGGTATTAGGGGCGCCAACCGAGGGACTGCCGACGGCGGAGGAATGTCCAGACTTGGCTGATCTTCCGTATCCGATCGAATATCAATAGGCTTTGAGTTCAGGAAGGGGTGTGCAATGACTCAGTTTTGGTGGATTATCTATCCCTATCTGGCGTTGGCGACCATGATTATTGGGAGTGTGTACCGGTACGCCCACAATCCCATGAGTTGGGGCTCCCGTTCCAGCGAGCTTTTAGAAAAACGCTGGTTGAAATGGGGAAGTCAACTTTTCCACTGGGGCATCTTGTTGGTCATCGTAGGCCACGTAATGGGGCTTTTAGTGCCATTAAGCGCATATCAAGCGATGGGGATTTCGGCCCACTTGTATCACGAAAACGCCGATATCTTGGGGGCTATTGCAGGTCTTATGACGTGGGCCGGGCTAGCCATCCTGCTCCTACGGCGGTTCGGGAACGTTCGCGTGCGGAGAAACTCCAGCGTTTCGGATATCGTTGCCCTGAGCCTTCTGTTTATCGTCGTCACGACGGGCGACTATCTCACCATCATCCGCAATAACGTGATGGGCCCCTATGAATACCGGGCAAGCGTGGGCCCCTGGGTTAGGGGACTCTTCGTTCTCCATCCTAATGCTGCTCTTATGACCCATGTTCCAGTCGCGTTTCAAGTGCACATTATTCTGGCCTTCCTTCTGTTTGCGATTTCGCCGTTCACACGGTTGGTGCATATTTGGAGCTTGCCGCTGGCCCACTTGCGCCGAGCGCCCATCCAATATCGCGACCGGGAACAATATCGGTCTTATCTCCTATAGGGAGATCCCGGCAATGCGGGAGGGGTGGGGATGAAATGGTGCGTCAGGGCCGGGCCCAGCGATTGGGATTCGGACCAATGCCGAGATCCGGCGCCGGGACCGGCTGATCCGCAACTTTCCGAACCGGGATTCGGCGGTCTACCTCTGGGGCGCGATGTTGTTCGAGCAACACGCCGGGTAGACCACCGGCCAGCGGTACTTGAACCTTGAACCCTACTGGCAGGCGAAACGGTCCCAAGCGGCCGATGCGCCGCCAAGACGGAATGCCTTTGGCAGGTCTTGTGCCTCTCGAGGCGAGCCAACCGCGAGTCGCCGCGCCCATAACACGGGCACGGCGACATCACGGAACTTCTTGAAATGAGACGACCAACTAATCCGGAACATTCACAGGTACGTCGGGAAATTTGTCAACCAGCCAAGGACTCCCGCATAGCGCCAAGTATGGCGTTGAGGTTAATGTCGGACAGGGGTTCCAGGGCGGAAATAATGAAGCGGTTTTCCTTTTCCGCGTGCACCCAGAAGAGCTTAGGCTTGGGCGGCAAGCATGCGAGCTTCGCTCCGGTCAGCGCACTTGCTTAGTTCGTGAGCCATGTCTCGAATGACTGTGTGTTCCCAGAGCATCGACTGCACGAGTGCGGAGAGAACGACCTGTTGCACGGCGGCTTCATAAATTGTGGATTCCTCTGCCTGGGCATGAGGCAACACGTTGTCCAGTAAGTAACGGACAATGTGGTCGCGCCGGGGGATCCAATCTCCCTCGGGACCCATCGCCTGCGCACGGTCGTTGAGTTCTTCTGCCATCTCGGCGTGATGGGCGATCATGGCTAGAGCTGTTTCACGATTTGACATCATCGTCACCCTCTCGTTTCAGGATCATTGGGATTTTTGCCCATGTCTTCATCATGTGCAGTGACGCACGTCACGCACTCCGCGAACTGAGTCCTAACGTAGGGCCTGGGCAACGCGATGACGTTGCCGTTAAATGCAGGACCACCAGGACTCATGCTTAATGCCCCCGGCCTGATGTCAGCGGTTTGGAATTGTCTACACTTTTTGCCAATTTGTGATGTGGGTCACAGAACAGGGAACTGTCCGCGATATTGTGATGGTGCAGTGGGAACACCGCTGGACCGACTCAAAGGGGGTGCAAACCGTGACAATCCGTTCGAACCCTCGGATCGTAGTCATCGGGGGAGGGTTTGCCGGCATGGCGGCCATTGCAAGTCTTCTTCGAAGGCTTGCTGCAGCCGGAACGAAGGCGGACATCTGTCTTGTCGATGCGGGTCCAGGGCATGCCTTAATCCCGGAGATTCCGCACGTCTTGGAAAAAGGTTTGGACATTTACTCGCGTATCCTGGATTTTTCAACATTACTTCAAGGTACTGGTGTGCGGTACTGCCAAAGGCGCGTCATAGGACTTGACCGCCGCAATCAACAGGTGTTTCTCGCCGATGATGAGCCCTTGCACTTCGATTATGCGCTCCTGGCAGTCGGCACAGAGGCGGCGTTTCCGGACGTGCCGGGTCTCCACGCACATGCGTGGCCGGTTCGGACGGCACTCGACGCAATTCAAATCATAAAGGCACTGCGACGTAAGCCGTCGTCGCGCATTGTCATTGCAGGCGGGGGATTTACGGGCGTGGAACTGGCGGCCAGTCTGAAAGGCCATTATGTAACTCTCTTAGAGCGGCAGCCCTCGTTGCTTCCTAATATGCCAGCACGGTATGGCCAATATGCTCACGATTTTCTAGAGTCTTCTGGTGTCGACGTGAGATTGTCGCGGCACATGGTCCACGTTAACGCATCCACGGTATACACGGACTCTGGGGACGTTCCCTATGATCTGTTGATCTGGGCCGGCGGCATCAAGCCGCCTCACTGGATTAAAGAGAGCGGGATAGCATGCGGGCCGCGGGGATACCCCATTGCGGATTCCCGAGGACGCATTGATGGCCACCTGTTTGTAGCAGGCGATTTGTGGCAATTGAATCGACCATACGCCGTCGGTTCACTGCAAACGGCGGAGACGGCCCAGGCAATGGGTAATTTCGTCGGGCGTGTGATAGCAGCCTACGCTCTTGAAAGGAGGTTGCCGCAGCCCTTCCGTCACAGTACTCGCGGTATAGTCGTGTCTCTTGGCCCCCTTCGGGGCGTGGGGTGGGTGCTAACGCCCTTGGTGCCGCTTCACGGCGTATTGGCGGGGGAACTCAAGCGCGCGGCCCTATTTCGTTACCGTCAAAGGATCTGGCATCGGGCGGACCCTAAGCGGCACGTATCCTAAATGACAGAATATCCAACGTTGGCCGACATAGCTAGAAAGGAGATGTACTAATGACCGCGAAGAGAGGGTCGTTCGGGGCCGAAACCGAAAAGGTTTTTGCCAGACGCTCCTACCATATATGGGCGCTGGAGGTTTTGAGTCGGATAAATCCGCATTGGAACCGATTACCTTACGTCATTCAAGTTTTTCTGGAATCCATGCTTCGGCGCGAGGACGGCCGGACAATCACCGCGTCAGATATTGAAAATTTGGCGCGCTGGCCGGGAGGGTCTCCGCGCCCCGTGGCTTTCTATCCGGCTCGGGTGTTGCTCCAAGACTTTACCGGGGTGCCCGTTCTTGTGGACTTAACGGCGCTCCGAGATGCTGTTGCCGAACAAGGGGGAGACCCCGCCATCGTGACTCCCAAAGTGCCTGTGGATTTGGTCATTGATCATTCCGTCCAAGTGGATCGGTGGGCAGATGCATCGGCACTACATTTTAATGTCCAGCGGGAATTTGAGCGAAACCACGAACGGTACGGACTGTTGAAGTGGGCCGAGACCCACTTTCCCGGTCTGCGCGTCGTTCCTCCTGGACGAGGAATTGTGCATCAAGTCAACCTCGAGTACCTCACGCCCGTCGTTCGCGAAGACGGGCCGGCACTGTTTCCCGACTCTGTCATTGGCACCGATTCGCATACGACCATGGTGAACGGCGCAGGGGGCTTGGCTTGGGGCGTGGGCGGCATTGAGGCCGAAGCGGGCCTTTTGGGCTTGCCGTTGGATCTGGGCTGGCCCCGTGTTACGGCCCTGGAGCTTATGGGGGCGTTAAAGCCCGGGGTCACGGCGACGGACCTGGTGCTAACAATCACGGAAACGCTGCGTCAGCATGGTGTGGTCGGAAAGTTCGTCGAGGTGATGGGGCCGGGAGTGACCAGTCTTGCTGTTCCGGAACGAGCCACGATAAGCAACATGGCTCCCGAATATGGGGCGACCGCGGTCGTGTTCCCACCCGATTCCAAGACAATGGACTACTTGCTCCAAACAGGTCGCCGTCCGGAGGACGTCCAACGGGCGGAATGGTACTTTCGACTGCAAGGGATGTGGGGCGATGCCGGCGACCAGAGAATCTATGACGAGGTCGTGCGTCTCGACCTATCTAGTATTGTACCTAGCATTGCCGGACCGAAGAATCCCCAAGAGCGGATTTCGCTGAATGAGGCCGACATGGCCTTACAGGAAACGTTGGCTACATTTCGTGCTCCACCGGCAGGCGTTGCATCCGACGAGGTGGTTTATATGGATGGACAGCGGGAAGCCATTCAAGATGGTGCAGTGGTGATTGCTGCTATTACCAGTTGTACTAACACCTCTAATCCGTACGTCATGGTCGCGGCCGGTCTTTTGGCTCAAAAGGCGGTAGCCCGCGGCCTGCGACCGCCACGCTACGTAAAGACGAGCTTGGCACCCGGGTCGCGAGTGGTCACAAGCTACTTGGAAAATGCGGGTCTGCTCCCTCATTTGGAAGCACTAGGGTTTAGCGTTGTCGGTTACGGTTGCACGACGTGCATCGGCAATAGTGGCCCTTTGCTTGAGGAAGTTAGTGATGCGGTGCATCGGAGCGATCTGGTCGTTGCGTCCGTGTTGAGTGGAAATCGGAATTTCGAGGGACGTATTCATCCCGAAACGCGGCTAAACTATCTGATGTCGCCCCCCTTGGTAGTGGCTTATGCATTGGCGGGAACCATGCGGGTCAATCTGGTCAAAGAGCCCCTTGGATTTGATGTCGCGGGCCATCCGGTATTTTTGAAGGACCTCTGGCCATCCCCCAAAGAAATCGATCAGGTTGTCGCGCAGGAAGTTCGCCCGGATCTCTTTCAGGAACGTTACCGAGACATTTTTTCCGGGGGAGACAGCTGGAAGAGCGTGGCAGTGCCCGTTTCCGAGCAATATCGTTGGGATTCAACCTCCACATACATTCAGCGCCCGTCGTTCGTGCGGATGCGGCCCCCAGAAGCAGAACTGGGTGGTGCACGGCCGCGACAGATCCTGGCCTTATTCGGCGACGCGGTCACAACTGACCACATTTCTCCTGCGGGGCCGATCGCTCCGAAAAGTCCCGCCGGCCAATACCTCATCGGGAAGGGCGTAGATCCTAAAGAGTTTAACTCCTACGGGTCCCGCAGGGGCAATCACGAAGTGATGGTGCGCGGCACATTTGCGAACCCTCGGTTGCGCAACTGGATGGTGGACAAGTTAGGGGGTCTCACCGTGCACCAGCCGTCGGGTGCGGAGATGACGATTTACGACGCGGCGATGCGCTACCAAGACGAGGGGGTTCCTGTGGTCATTATGGCCGGGGAGCGGTATGGATCGGGTAGCTCGCGCGACTGGGCTGCAAAGGGGACAGTGTTACTCGGTGTGACGGCCGTTCTGGCTCGTTCATTTGAGCGGATTCACCGTAGCAACCTTATTGGCATGGGCATCTTGCCCTTAGAGTTTCTTCCTGGTGAATCTTGGGGGACATGGGGGATACAGGGCGACGAGAAAATCGTATGGCCCGACGTTTCGGCGTTACGGGGCCCAACGGACCGACCGCTCGAAGTCACGGTGATTAACTCAACTGGAGACAAGAACGTCCATCAAGTCATGGTTCGTTTGGATACTCCCGGGGAATGGGATCTATATGAAAAGGGCGGAATGTTTCCATGGGTATTAGATGCGCTGCTCGGCCAGGAATAGGCTAAACCGGCATCCGGTCAAATCGCTTGACAATCCGTATGGTGTGGGGCGATTCAACGTCCGCGTGTGGCTGGCCTGCCCGTCCTAGGGGGTCCCCAGTGACGTCAAGCCGAAGTTCCCCGGCGATTGCGGATTGGAAGCAGAACTCGAACAAATTGAGTTGGGACCTCTAGGGAATCAGGAAAGGGTGAGGACGTTGGTGAGACGGTATCCCTATGTGATTGTGGGGGCAGGGATGGCGGGCATGTCAGCTATCCGGGGAATCCGGGAAGTGGACCCAGAGGGTGAGATTCTAGTGGTGGGGGATGAGCCGTTCTTGCCATATGCACGACCCCCGTTGTCCAAGGGATTGTGGCGAGGCGCCAAGCTGGAAACGTTATGGGAGAGCGACTTGTTGAGCATTGGTCACCTCCACTATCAACTGGGCAGTCCCGTCATTGACGTTGACAGCGATTCGCGCGTCATACGAACATCTTCAGGATTTTCCGCGGGCTACGAAAAATTGTTGCTCACGGTAGGTGGCCGTGCGCGGCAGTTGCCGGGTTCCGGGGAGGACATATACTATCCCGGTCGCTTATCTGAACATTTGCGGCTGGCCCGGCGGTTGGACCAAGGGCCCTCGCGGGTGATCGTTGTGGGTGGCGGATTTATTGGCTCGGAAATGGCGGCCGCGCTATCGGAGCGCGGCCATCAAGTCGTTTGGATTATCCATGAACACCAACCTTTTGGCCGCATTTTCCCGGAAACCTTGAGAAAGCGGCTGCTTAGCGCTTACCGGGATCATGGGGTAGAAGTAATCACAGGCACTCAAGTTCGAACGATTGAATCGCAGAGTACGCCCACAGTGGTAACGGCGGCCGGTTGCCGCATCGCGGGGGACGTCATCGTGGTCGGTGTGGGCTGGGTCCTCAACTCGGCATTGCCTCAGACCACAGGTCTGTTAATGTCCGGCATCCCGGGGATTTCAGTCGACGTTTATGGTCAAACACAGCAGAGGGGAATCTACGCTGCAGGTGACATTGCACGGGTAGAGGGGGAGTTTGCCCCGATGATGCATGAGGACCGGGCTTTGGTACAAGGTCGGTTGGTCGGCCGCAATATGGCCGGGGCCCGCGATGCCTATGCCACGCGACCCTTTTTCTATTCCGACATCTACTCCTGGGGCTACGAGGCGGTGGGGCATTTAGATGTCAGGTACGAAATGGTGGAGGATTGGACGAGTTTGGCAGAGGAGGGCGTGGTCTATTTCCTTGACCAAAAAAGGCTCGTCGGGATCTTAAACTGGAATGTCTGGGGCCAAGTCCCCACTGCGCGTGCATTGCTTGACGCCGGTCGGACATGGAACGCAGAGGACTTGCGCGGTCAAATTTCAAACGCCGGCAACTGATACGAATCGCGAGAGTATGTCTAGAAACACCGTGGCCGGGCCCTTGGGACGGGATGGAGGATTAGTGGAGCGTCCTGTAGAGATGTGATTTCGGCGGACTTTGACAGTTGAGGAAAAAATCCCCCCGTTGGTACGGTTGTGGT
>NZ_JABBVZ010000077.1 GCF_012933365.1 Sulfobacillus harzensis
GTTGCGTCGGGTTGTCGCCGGACCCACTCGGTCACTGCGTCCAGCCGGTAGGGGATCGCCCCGAGATCACGGGCGCGGTCGCGCCCGGGGCGCGCTTCGGCGATGACAATGGTTTCGGCGGACACGTCGAACCCAATGTAACGGGTATACTGTTCCATGAGACACCAGTCCTTTCGGAAATGTTTTCCAGACACCCGTAGTGTACCCACTACGGATCCGGGAGCCCGACTGGTGTCATCATTCTATCTATGTGGCCATGTAGAAATCGGCGTACTCTCGTCATTTGCCGACTTTACGAAAATCCAGCCTGGTTCAAATGAAGTCTACTGGAAAGGCCCGCGCTATGTTTATCCGTAAGCGTCAAATCATCCCATGCGCATGCTTAACGTCACGAATGATGCACTCCGACCCGTTAGTCCTGCAACTAGCAGCTCTTCAAGGCTACTGAGTGTTGAGATTGCCTGTGGAACGGTCTGCTCAATAGAGACGTATAGAGGGATTTTTCGATCTCGATTAGACGAGGCGCTGAACGTTGTTTGGAAGCATTTCCTGTCCATTCATGACAAGAATTGGTTCCAACGAGGGGTCTCCTAGAACGTCCGGAGGATTGGTCAGGAATCTTTTTGTGAATTTCTGCGGCCCGTGGCCTATTTTCGGCAATCGGCGCAAAAAATAAAAACCCGCAATCGCTTGCAGTGTCTCAAGAAATATTGGCTGGGGAGGCAGGACTCGAACCTGCGCATGCGGGATCCAAAGTCCCGCAAAGTGGTGTTTTTTGCGTCCTAAATCATCACGTCAATTTGCACCAAAACGTTGTCACGACGCCATTTTTCTACCCCACCGATCATTCGTTGCCCTGTAGTTCGACAACGATTTTTGGATCCTTCTGCGGCCCGTCTGCGGCCCGTGAACCAAGAAACGCCGCTTCCATATCGGCAGCCGCCTGCTCCTGCATGTTGGGCAGGAGGTGCCCATAAATCTGGAGCGTAATACTGATGTTCGCATGCCCTAGGCGTTCGCTCACGACTTTAACCGGGACCCCGTTCGCCAACCAAAACGAGGCCATGGCGTGGCGTAAGTCGTGAATGCGAATATCCTGCCGTAATCCGGCTTTCTTGAGGAGCCGCTTAAACGTCGCCCAGACATCGTTGGGCCACAGCAGCCCCCCTTGACGCGTCACAAAGACGTACTCGGGGCTCTTCCACGCACTGCCAGCGGCTTGCCGTTCCAGATCTTGTTGATTGCGATGATCACGGAGCAAATCCAACAAGTACGGCGTCACGGCCAACGTCCGTCGGCCCTGTGCCGTCTTCGGCTCATGAATGCTACGAAATGCCCCGTCTGACGTCACAGTCCGTCGAATGTAGACGATCCTCTGCGCGTCGTCGATATCGGTCCATTGCAGCCCCAATGCCTCACCGCGACGACAACCGCTTAACGCAAGAAAATACCATAGTGCTTTGAGCCGATGGGTGTCCGCGACTTCTAACAATTTTTTGGCCTCGTCGGGCGTGGGAACGGTCTCGACCGGCGGTGTCGTCTTGCGTGGCGGCTTGGCCCGGTCCACCGGATTGAACGGAATCAACCCCCACTCCACCGCGTCGGTCAGCGCATGGCGCACCACGGTATGCGTATGGCGCACAGTGGTCGCCGCTTTGCCTGCACGGGTCATCTCCGTGTAAATCCCTTGAAAGTCCAGCGCCGTCACTGATCGGATCGGTTTCTGAGCCGCAGGGCTGCCCATGATGGGCTTAACATAGCGCCGATACGCAATGAGGGTCGTGTCACGAACTTGCCCTGCCGCCACGTCATTCAACCACCGATTCAGGTACTCCCCCACCGTCTCCTCACTCGGCGGCTTCCGGTTGGGGTCATCGCGATACTTGGCCGCTTCGGTTTCGGCCCACTGTTTCGCTTCGCGTTTACTGTCGAAAGTCTGGGTCAGTTCGTGCCGCTTCCCTGTCTCCAGGTCGTAGCGCACCACCCGGCCTTTCCATCGGCCCGAGGGAAGGCGGCGGGGTTCAACAGCATAGGGGTCTTTTACACGGTTGGGCATAGGGTTGTCATCACCATGTGAAGGGTTCGCGATGGGGGGGAGGAAATCCTGCTGTAGTCAACGCAATCATGGTCGCACCATTCTCTAAGTCACGTCACCCCGTCATTCCTCCTTCTGGCGTTGCCCGGTTTCACAGGAAAAGTCCCGCCAACGCACCCGGCAGCAGGAATGCACTTCGTGCTGTCGAACTAAGTACACGTAATCAATGTCATTTCGCTTGTTCCTTATGAGAGGAAGAATACAATTTTGCAATTAAAACGAGAGCACTTATCTGCAAATCGGGACTTTCGTGATCCATGGACGCGCATTGAACACCTGGTCGGCGCGTATGTGACCGGGTACGTGGTACTATCCGTCATCTTATGGTTCGGCGTGTGGCGCGTCATGCCTCGGCACTTCATCCGCCTATGGGTGGTCGGCAGTGGCGGCGAAGGCATACTCACGGCCATTCTTCTGGTTACGTTGCGCCTCCTTGTACGGCGTCATCTGTGGTGGCCCCTGCACCAACAGGCGGCTCATGACGGCCTGACGGGGTTGTATCGTCCGACTGTATTTTGGGAGCATTTCGGACACCAGGTCGCCTTGGCCTATCGTCACCAACAGCCCCTCGCCTTTGCCTTTTTGGATCTCGATGACTTCAAACAGATTAATGACCACTATGGTCATGCCACCGGAGATGCCGTATTGCGGGCCTTTGGGCAATATCTCCGCCAGCAAGCGCGCGCCGGGGACATCGTAGGTCGGCTCGGAGGCGAGGAGTTTGGATGGCTTCTGCCAGGGGCTACCGTCACCGACGCCCAAGTCGCGGTGGAACGTTTTCTAACCCTTGTGCGCTCGGATCCCATCGAACAGAATCCCGAGATCACGTTTTCCGGCGGTATCGCCGGGTTGACCGGACACGAAACGCACCCTCTCAGCGCCTGGGAACTCGCGGAGGCCGCGGATCGGGCCCTATACCAAGTCAAGGCGGCAGGCAAGGCGCAAATTGTCATGGCATCCTCGCCCTCAACGTAAGCGAGACTCTGTTCCGGCGTATTGACCGGCAATCCCCACCACCTGACACTCTCTTTGTGATCACAAAAGCCCCATCCTCCGCCCGGCATGGTCGCTGCATAGCGCGTCGGCGCCGCGGCGGATCGGGCAGGCACACCCCGATGGGGTGAAACCGTGCCGGGGCGAACCTTTATAGGCATTGCTGTCGATTCCCGTCGAGCGATGGGTAGGATTCCGGTATCCCCTGCTCGCTACACTGGAGA
This sequence comes from Sulfobacillus harzensis, assembly GCF_012933365.1. GTDB lineage: Bacteria > Bacillota > Sulfobacillia > Sulfobacillales > Sulfobacillaceae > Sulfobacillus_B > Sulfobacillus_B harzensis. Next base: position 3,313 of record NZ_JABBVZ010000077.1, read on the forward strand.
AAAATGGCGGGGGATGACGGATGAGAAACTATATCCACGACGAAGAAGAGCTCGGCCGTGAAGTCGATGCCTGGCTGGCGGCCTTGCGGGCGCAAGGCGTCTCCGAACGGCGAATGCGGGAACTGGCCGGATTGCTGGGGAATGCGATGGCAGATAGCGGACCGCATGATACTGCGGAGGAGCGGGTGCTGCGGCGATTTGAGGCGTGGAGAACAAATTCTCCATAGATAGCCTTCATTTAGGGGCGTCAATGCTAAAATTGTGAAAATAAGATTTCTACGCCGTAATGAAAGAAGGTCATGAAAATGGCACCTCACCGTCACCGCGAGGAAGTTATTAATACCCAACTCGCCGTTCTCCTGTCGAGGTATGGCGTCCATGCTGACGCAGAGGTCATCCTTCAGCGCGGCCAAAGCCGCCCCGACGTGCTGTTTGTGTTACGTGGTCTACGGGTCACCATCGAAGGTAAATTCGCGGACCACAATAATGCGCAAGAGGCCGTGCTGGGGGACGCACAGTCGCGGGTTCGGACGGGTATTGCCCACGTGGCCGCCGCCGTCGTCTATGATGAGACCCTGCGTACTACCCCCACTGACGAGCTTCTTGATCAGTTAGACCGCTCCCCTCTGACATACTGCATCGTATCGGAGTTCGGAATCACCGAGTGGTTTCAGGGCACTCCCGGAGCCTTGATGGACGCCTTGCGACGTGCTCAGGATATCTTGGTGCAAGAAGACATCGTAGCCAAGACGGCCCGATCCCTCGCGGATCGCTTGGACGGCATTGCCACGTTGTGGATCGGCCAAGTCGGGGTGTGTGACCGGCTCTCACAGATTCTGGGCGTCCCCACGCCACCCGGAGAGTCTGCGGAGAAAGCCGAAGCCCGCCGGGAGACGGCGGCGAAAGTTGCCGCGCTGGTGATTGCGAATGCGCTCATTTTTCAGGAACAGCTCGCGACAACCGATGGGCGAATTGATCCGATCCGAAAGCTACTTAGTGCCACCGACGTGGCACGGGCTACACAATCCCAATGGCAATGGATCTGGCAGAACATCAATTACGTCCCCATATTCCAATTAGGTGACCGTGTTCTATTCGAACTCCCAGCGAGCGCCCAGACGCTCTCCGCCCTGAAAGCCCTCGTCCAAGAAGCGGCTGCGATCTGTTCGCACCAGGCCGCGTTACGCCACGACTTGATGGGCCGGATTTACCACTGGTTACTGCACGAGGCCAAGTACCTAGGCACTTTTTACACGGCGGTATCCACGGCAACGCTCCTGTTGAACCTCGCCCTAGCTCAGCCCTGGGATCGCGACTTTGGTGATCCACGCCAGTTGGCCGAATTTCACGTGGCGGATTTAGCGTGCGGAACCGGAACCCTACTCATGGCGGCGTCGCAGGCCATCACCGACCAATACGTCAGGGCCCGAGCAGCAAATGGCCGCACGCTCAACGCGGTGGATTTGCAGACCCTACACCGGACTCTCATGGAAAACATCCTGTATGGCTACGACGTGTTGCCGTCAGCTATCCACCTCACGGCCTCGACCCTGGCGTTGTTGGCCCCAGAAGTAGCGTTTGTCAGAATGAACCTCTACGTGATGCCGATGGGGATGGAGCGAGGCCAAGCCCGCCTGGGCAGTCTCGATTTCCTCGGCAATCGCGATGGTCTGACAACCCAAATTACCCTCGATGACAGTCAACTGGAAATTACCAAAACCGCCGCGAGCAAAGAACTCGTGGGGTCGGCGAAGATTCCGGACTTGGATCTGTGCGTCATGAACCCCCCGTTTGTTCGGAGTGTTGGTGGTAACTTGTTGTTTGGGTCGTTGCCTGATGAACGCGGAAAAATGCAGGCCGCGTTAAAGAAGGTAGTGCGAAATACGCCAGCGTCCATCACGGCCGGCCTTGGGTCGGTCTTTGTGGCGCTGGCCGACCAGCACGTAAAGCCCGGCGGACGGCTCGCGTTTGTTCTGCCGCACGCGCTGGCCAGTGGCGAAGCGTGGGGGGAAACGCGCGCACTGATCGCCGACAAATACCACTTAGAAATGGTTATCACGAGTCACGACGCGGATCGTCCGAACTTTTCGGAGAACACGGACCTGTCCGAACTCCTATTTATCGCCCGAAAGCTAGGGTCTGGAGAAACCCCCGGTGAGACAACATACGTAAGTCTTTGGCACAATCCGACGACCATTCACGGAGCGATGGATTTGGCCGAGCAGATTACCCACACCGGCTCGGGATTTCTTCGAACGGCGACAGGCAGCCACGGCGAACGGTACACGCTACCGAGGGCCAAAGGCCCAGAGAATTGGTTCGGTGCGCTATTTGCACAGGGGCAACTTGCCATGGCATTCGATAGTTTACGAGGCGGCGAAGTTCACATTCCCGGCAAGCCAGCAACCCATGTCCCGTTGTGTCCCCTCCACGAGCTAGGCACACTCGGGCCCGATAGGCGTCGCATCCATGAAGCATTCGACTTATCCTACGACATTCCGTCGTCACACCCCGCATTCTGGGACCATGATGCGAGTGCAGTCCGCACTATCAATCAGACCCCGAATGCATGGCTTCACCCTCGAACGGAGCCCCGCTACGCCGACCGGAAGGCTACCTTAGAATACGAAAAATATCCGTATCACTTATGGACGATGGCCAGTCCCATTGTGCTTGCGGAACGGCTATGGACAATCACCCAAAGAGTTATTGCTGTTAACGTTGAAAAACCCGTCCTAGGAAACACGTGGTGGCCGCTTATAACCAATAGCCTGTCACCGACCCAGCAGAGGGCCCTCCTGCTGTGGTTGAACAGCACTCCGGGCTTACTACTCTTTTATGGCCACCGTGTGGTTACCCGAGGCCCCTGGGTGCAAATGAAGAAACCCGCGTGGCTGGACATGCCCGTGCTAAACGTTAAAGCGTTGCGTGAGGACCAGCTTGCGACGCTTAGCGCCGCATACGACCAACTGGCGGGTCAAGAACTTAAACCCCTTGCGCAACTAGACACCGATAGCACGAGGCAGGCAATCGATGAGGCCCTATGCGCGGCGCTCGACTTGCCGGATCTACAGAGCCTTCGGGAGCTCCTAGCTCGCGAACCAGGGTTAACCGGCAAACCGTTAGGGCGACGAGGAATCCTACAGCAAACGTCTTTATTTCCGGACGTCACAGCAAAACCAGAAGGGCCGACCCAAGATTGGCTGTTTTGATCAGACGCCAACCGCCTGTTGATGCGTCGTTCGATAAGCCACGGAATTGTGAATTATGAGGAGGATTGATTAGGTGTTAGAAAAGATATCGGAGGGCCTTGAAAGGGCCTTCAACGAAGAAATTGCTACCCATCCCGAAATGAAGGAGTATTTATGGTTAGGGGTGGTGGTGATACGACATGAGTCGTTTCCGGCGGAGGTCGGATTCTATACAACACGAAACCCCTTTGTGCATATCCGAAACTCATTGTGGGGGTTCTATCGATGCAAGCCCATCGCATCCGGGGCGTTTTCACAACTGGAAAGAGAGTCCTCTCAAGTGTTGCATGACTTGTTCGTCTACCTTTCGGGGTTATCCTATGATGGACTGTATATGCGCTTGTTGGGTGATGCGTCACAGATTCACATAGGTGAGCAGCCCCTTATGCCCTCTCAAGTTGTCCCCTTTGTCCGTCTCCTGGAAGGGCAGGTCTTGCGAGCCGATCTTATCCAAGAGCATCTCCAAGGACAGTCTGCAATGCAATGGATACAGAACTTGCTGGCACTACCCGGTAACTTCTATAGCGTGGAGACGATAGAGCGACCACCCCTGTAAAATAGGAGGAAGGACCCTCGACGGCAGTTGAGTCTTCACACCGCCGTACACATTTGGGATTCCATACAGGGCATCCCCCTGATCGTATGCGTGCGCAAAACGATTTCCTTAATCGGTACACGTGGGCGCAAAAAAACAGGACCGCAAAGCCTTGTCCGGGCTACGCGGTCCGCATCCGTGGCGATACCCCCATTGTTCGGTACAGGGATTAGCCGGTTGGCGTGGTTGTCTTGACGAACCGTTGGAGGGTGCTTAAGGCCACCCCAGCCTGTGCCGCCGCTTGCCTCCAGGACACACTGCCCGACTGCAACAGGGGCAGCACGCGGGCCATGCGGGCCTGTTTCTGGGGGTCGATCCCCTTGGGTCGCCCAATGGCCTTCCCTTCCTTCCGCGCTCGTTCCATGCCCGCAATCACCCGCTCGCGAATCATCTCCAACTCAAATTCGGCCAGACTGGCTAATAGGTTCAGGAGGAGACGCCCCAAGGCGGTGGTCGTGTCGAATCCCTCTTGGGCGCTGAGAAAGCCGACGTGGAGGGGGTCCCACACCGCCAGGGTGTCGTGCATGTGCTTGACCGAGCGGAAGGCCCGGTCGAGTTTGAACACGAGTACCGCGTCAAACCGATGCCGGAGGGCATCGTCGTTCAGGGCTTTCCATGCCGTGCGGTGGCCCAAATCATTGGCCGATGCCGTATCCACGTACTCTCTTGTGATATGCCAATCCGGGTGAGCCGCCACAAAGTCCCGCAGGCGCAGCAACTGGGTCTCGGGATTTTGATCTTTGTCGCGGGTGGATACCCGCGCATAGAGCGCCACTCTCACGCGCCGCCGCCTCCTTCCTCTCGCGCCATCCGCTCCTCCACGGCGCGCCGAATGTACGCCATGCGACTCTCCCCGACCGCTTGGGCCGCCGCGTCGAGCCGGGCAATCCAGTCGCGCCGGGCGCGAACCGACACGTGCACGTTGTCCGGCGTATGTCGATCTCGTTTGCGATCCTTGTGATCTTTCATGGACACCCTCCCCCTCCAGTATCGCGGGTGGACTGCCCACCCGTCAACGCCATTGAAAACTTTGCCAATACGGGCCACACTCCGCTAGAATAGAAAGAAAGTGGTGGGCACCCCACCATCAAAGGAGCGATGCGATATGTCCACAGTCGGTACGCACGTGGGGACTTGGGGCCTCAAATTGCTGATTCTCGTGGCTCTCTGGCATTTCCTCGTCCACCCCTGGGTCGTGCGTCATCTTGCGGCGGAGTTCGGGTCCCTGCCCGGTGGCAGCGCGCTCTTCACCAATCCGGGGACGGCCCTGCGGCAGTTGTTGGGCCCATTGCCATAAGGGGGGTGACACCATGATTCGACACCATACGCCGTTTGACCGTCCGCGCGGGTTCGCGGGACCTCGCCGTGAGCGCATCGTGTACTCCAACCGCCACCCGGACGGGCGACGCTGGCAGGAGCCGCTGTCGCCGGAAGAAGTCGCCCGCACGCTCCGGGCGATTCAGGAACAGACCCCCGAACAGGGGAACTAATATTTCCTCACACTCCCCAGTCGCGGAGGACACGCAGTCCGGACGCTGCTGGGGAGTCCTGTCTTTACAACCGGTCCAGGGCGTCGTGGGTGCCGACCCCCAGCACGAGGATGTCGTTCGGCCCTGCGCCTCGGTACAGCAACCGCAAGTCCCGCGACACGCGCAGTTCCCGAACATCCGTGCGCCGCGTGAGCTTTTTGCGGAGGCCCCGGCCCGCCCGCAATTTGCCGAGGGCCAAGGCGACACGATGCTGGTTGTCAGGTGCCAAACGACGCCATTGCCGCCGAAAACGGGGCGTGAGCTCTATTTCCACGCCCTCACCTCCTCCCTCAAAAAAAGATGGGGGACAGCGCGGGCTGCCCCCCTATGCACGGCTATTCGGCCTCGAATTCATCCTCATCCTCCGCTTCGGCTTCTTCCTCTTCCGCCACCGGTTGTTGGGCGGCGTGTTGTTGCATGTGCATGCGGCGCTGCACCACATCGCCCCAATCTTTTAACCCCTCAGGGGGTAGGAGGCGCTCGCACGTTTGGCCGGGCGCCAGACCCCGCCGGATGACCTGCTCGAAGGCATCGCCCCCAGCATCCCGATCCACGGCGATCATGACGTGGGGGAATCCCGCCCACATGGCGGGTGTCCAGCCTGCCGCGCCGCCGGATGACCGGATGGTAATGTTCTCCGCTCGTCCCTCCCGCCACAGCAAGTCCATCAGCGCCATGGCATCAATCGGCGCTTCCACCAGTGCGACGGTTTCCGTGCCCCGCCCGATGCTAAACCACCCCGCTTTGCTGTCGGATCCGCGGACCACCCCTTTGGTTGGCAGCCGATACGATTCGCCGGAGCGGGTGGTGCGCAGGGGCGGCTCCCGGTCCGCCTCCGGCCAACGGCGCGTGTAGCCGGTGATCTGCTGCGTGGACGGGTTGCGATGAGGAAAGACAATGAACCCGTCGCGGTCCGCCCAAATCAAATGCTTCTGGATGGCCGCCCGCACGACACGCGGATCGATTCCCCGTTCTTGACTCAAGTAGCCCAAGCACACCCGCAAGCTCTGCTGGGGCGGCTGGGGCCGAGGATGAAACAGTGTCTTCGGATGTTGAGCGGCCTGTGCCGCCTTCCATTGATGACCCGCCGCTCCCGCCGCGATTGCCGCCGGATCAATCTGGGCCACCTGCTGCCGCGCGCTGCGGAAATCCGGGGCCGCGCCCGATTTCACCAGAAAGGTGATGGCTCCGCGCCCCCCACCATCCGCGCTATTATGGAAATGGAATCGATCCCCATCGACGGCGGCTTTCACGTTGAGCTTGCGTCCGTCGGGCAGTTCCCACCGCTCCCATCCAGAACCTTGTTTTTCACGAACTGCCTCGGAGCCAGGAAATGCTGCGGGGATCACGACATCGAGCGGCGTGCGGTTAAGCCGGTCCGTCTCGTCGCGCCACGCGTCCAAGCGCGATGCATTGTGTGCGGTTGCCATACGCAATGCCTCCTTTGCGAATGTCTGCGGCCAGCATGGTGACCGGTCGCCCCCCCTGTCAAAGCTGTCCCAAGCCACAAAAAAACCCCCGGCACGGGGCCGAGGGCCAGTCAGGATTCGGATTCTAACGGCGGTGCCAGCGGGCGGCCCGCCAGATCGCCCACAGCATCATTCCGGCAAAGAACCAATTGACCGGGCGATTGAGGTGGGTCACGTCGAACAGGAGCCAAAACGTATGGTATAGCATTAGTGACCACCCCCCTCGCGCTCCACTGGGGCTGGGCGAGGCCCCCGCTCGCGCAAGAACGTCAGCGCGGCGGCATCCGCCGCCACCGCCGCTTGGGCGGCCAACCGGATAACGATGGGGTCGTCCGGCGGAAGGCCAGTATAATCCGCCGCCGCCTTCCGGTACCGATGATTGTGCTCAGGAAACATATCCATCCCCCTTTCTGTATCGGAGGCCGACTATTTCATTTCCGCCCACCGACTCAGCGCCGCGTGCGCGGTGACCAGCCAATGGACCACGGTACTCGTCCCGAGCCGATCCGCGATGAGTGGGGTGCCCGCAAGCCATATCACCCCGGCCACGATAGCGGCAATCAGCGCCAATCGCAGGACAGTCGCCACCACATCCCCTACGGTTGCCACAACTTCCAAAATCGACCGCACGGTGCGTCCTACTGCGCGCCCTCCCGAAATCCGGGGGGCGGGGGCTGGCGGCGCGGCCTGAACGACGACTGTGGGCCCGGGCCCCGTCACGGGGGGTGTTGGTGTAACTCCTTCTGGGCTTGCTGGTGTGGGCGTCGGGGCCGGTGATGCAAGCGGCGGGCGCTGTTTCATGCGCCAGCGATACCCGCCCCACACCGTGCCGGCCACTACAACGGCCCAGACTGCGTAAAACATGCGTTTTATCCCCCTTTCGTCATCACGTGCTGAACCAGACGGTGGATCGGTCCGCTGAGGAGCAGTGCGCCGAGCCAATGCCACGCCAGCACCCCAACCAGAAACAGCCCAACAGCCAGCGCCGTCGGCTTCAACGCTTGCTTGGCCCGCTGCACGATCCGCCGTCGGCGCAGCGGGGGCGGGGTGTCCGGCAGAACGGTCTCCAGCAACTCCGCGAGTGGTCCCGCCGCCGCCTCTGCCGTCAAATCCGCTGGCAGTACGACCACGGTGGCGGGCCACGGGGCGGCGTGCGCGATGCCGGGGTCTCCCCCCACGATGGCGAAGGCATCGGGGCCGGGCCGCTCATGGGGCGGCGTCTCAGGGGACGCGGTGAGCGCCGACCACGGCCAGGCCCCGGCTAATCGAGTCCGCACGGGTGGGAGAACGGCAATCAGCCGGTCCGCCGCCTGCCAAGCCTCACGCACCTCTTTCAGCGGGATCACCGGAACCCCAGCATCCACGACCACATAGGCAAAGCGCCGGGACCAGACGACGCCTGCAATATCAACGGCGTGATTCCGGCGTTCGGGGAAGACGGTAATCCCCTGCCATTCCGATGCGGCGTCTTCCTCTGGTGCCACGCCGATCAGCGTTTGGAGGGGGGTGGGGCCATACAAGGGCTCCGGCAGCGGGGCCGCTTCCACGAGCGCGGTCGCTCCCCACTGAGACAGGTAGCGAGCCGCCCCGACCGCAAGCGTGGTTGTGCCTGCGCCGGGCACGGTGCCCACGACGACCACCAAAACAGGACGGTTGGTGAGCGGGACGCGCCGCTCCACTTCAACCACCGTGGTCGTGGGCCGCCCCCGAGCGGGCTCCTCCTCATCGAGCGGCGCTCCCTGCAAGCCGGTCCAGCGGAGCGCGTCGGCGATGGTCGCGGGGTGACGGATCACCGACTCCACCTCGGTGCCCGGCCCCACCACGTCATACACGCCGAGTTGCACCCAACTGGCTAGTTCCGGATTGGGGGGTGCCAATTCCCCGGAAATTTCCACCACAATGCGGGTGGTGGGGCGTTGCGCCCGGTACTGCACGAGCGGGCGGACGCTGTGGTCGGCGTCGGCCCATCGCATCCAGATGCCGTCGTAGGCGGTGCGTGCCGCCGTTTGCCAACCCTCGGCGTCCGCGTCGGGCACTGTATCCACCGTGTGCCCGGCCTGTTCGAGCGCTTGCGGGCGCTCATCCTCGGGCTGATAGCCCATCATCAGCCATCGCATAAAATATCACCTCCTATACATAGAAAAAGCCCCACTCCCGAAGGAGCAGGGCGAATAGCCAGTGTTTTCTATCTTTGGTAAGTTATCCGGGCGTTCTAAGCGCCTTTCAGATTACGGCATTGGTGTTTGCCCCTTCCCCCCATTACAAGAGGCTCGGCGGCGTTTCTACGATGGTGTTCAGCGAACCCATGCGCGACACGAATCCGACCAGCCCATGCAACCCGGCAGGGGCGTTGTGGGCATCGAACGCGGCTTCCAGTCCGTAGTAGCCACTGAACTGCCCAGTGTAACTCTGTTGGAAGAGCGTGAGCCCCACGGTCGGTTGGAAGAGCGGGCTCGCGTTGGCGGGGGCGGTGCTCAGCGTCCACCCTTCCGGGTCCGCGACTTTGCCCTGCAATCCTGCCCACGTGATGTTGCCCACGGTGTCGGTTGGGCCGGATTCGCCCAAATGCAAGCTGTACGCCATGATAATACTTTCCCGAATCGCGGGTGGGAGTGCGCTCGGCGGTTCGCCGGGCAGGGTGGTCGGAATCCAGTACCAGCGCCCAGACCCCGTTTTCTCCCCAAACCACAGGGTCGGAGACGTGCTGGGTTCCCCATTCATGCTCATGCCCAACGGCTCGACGGCCCATTGGGTGTCTTTCGCCCAGGGCAGGGTGACCACTTGCAATGCGACCGGTGGTGCCTTGTGCGTGACCGCCGTAAAGCTCGCGGTCACGCTGCCCGCCGCTGACCCGCTCACTGGAATGGTGGGAGCGTTTTTCGGAATGGGCGGTGCTTTCGGCTTGGGCTTGGTCGGAGCTTTAGTCTTCGGGGGCGGTGGTGCTTTCGGTTTCTGGTGGTGGTGGTGGTGAACCGTTGACGGGGCACTCACCGGATGAGGGTGAGCTTGAGTCATCACGAGGCCGACTCCGCCCACCACGATGACCCCGCCGATTGCCACGAAATAGCGAGCCTTCATAAACTCCTCTCCTTCTGTGATTACGATTTCGGGGCCTCTTGCGCCACGACGTGCATCTCCGCCACCATTTGATCGGCATACGCGGCCACCGTTTCGGAATTCCCCCCCGCCGGTACAAAGTCGTACAACGCGGACACCTGACTCCACGTCATGCCGGGCTGATATCCCGGTGGCAAACTCCCGTAGTAATACTCCGCAAAGGCCATATGCCACGATCCGGTTTGGTGGTACAACTCCGCCAGTAGCTCCGCCCCGAGAATGAGATTCTCTTGGGGGTTGTGCCGGGCGCCGGGATAGTAGCCGGGCAATCCCTGGGCAGTCGCCGGTTCGATCTGCATCAGGCCGTAGGCCCCGCTGGTGTCACCGTTGGCGTACAAATTCGGGATGCCGCCCGATTCGTGCAGCATCACGGCCCCACTGGCGTCTTCAAACTGAGTCAACGAGGGCATGCCAGCTCCGGCTTTCTGAGCGGCTATACCAATGTCCGGCCACCACTTTTTCAGCGCCTGGGGATTGCTCAAGAGGTGCCACACGGTGCCGCCGCCGCCCCCCGCCGCTTCCGGCCACGGGATGGTGTCAATGGCCCCGTCCGGCCATCGAGCGGTAATGCTTTTCAACGCATCAGGCCCGGTGAGCGGGACTCGCGCGCCCCACACCGTGCCTCCCGCCCACACGGGCACTGCACTGCCGGAGACAGCGGACGAGGTGAATGGCACGTTGTGGCCGGACTTCTCGGTGCCCCACACCTGAATCGGCCCGCTGAGGTCGGTGTAGCTCAGGTCATGCGGAATGACTTTCTTGGTTAACTTCCCGGTTTTCGGGTTCTTCACCATCTCCACGGTCGGCGGCTTCCACGCATGAGATCCCCTGAGCCCAGTCGGTGCGCTGCCCACAGCAAACACCCACTCCGGCGAATGGCCGGGGTCGGTGAATTGGCCGGTTTTGTGCGACCACGGGGCCAAAGCCCATGCGCCCAACTGCGGCCCTGCGTCATACTGCTGTACCAGCGACCGAATCGTGTCCGCATACCCTGCGCTCTGCCAGCCGGGGGGCGCTTGATCGGCGGCGTGAAAGGCCGTGAGTCCGGATTTCCAGTCGCCCGTGAGGTACTGCCCCAGCGCCCGCAACCCGGTAGACACATTCCAGCTCACCGAATGGGGGTCTTGATTTTTCGGGATCAAATGGCTGTGGCTCCCGAGCCCGAATAGTCCATAGCCAATACCGAGCGTCCGCACGTTGTGAGATCCGATGCCCAACACGCCGGGGTGATAGGCTTTGGAACATGCCTCCCCCGCACTCTGCTGATTTGAACAGTAATACCGATCACCATACGCCTCCCCGTCGCTGGCTTGCTCAATCGCGGCCAGGGCCACCACATTCGGCACGCCGTTGATTGCCGCGTCCTGGCTGGCAATCGACAGCCATTCGGCGGGCCGACTCATCGGGGTGGCGATTGCGGGGGGCGAGGGGCCGAAGAACCCCGCGGCCCATTGGCCGATGCCCGCCAGCAAGCTCAGTCCGGCGATCACGGCGATAATCATCAGCAGGATCGGGGCGACCACCCCGATCCCGCCGCCGATGAGCCAGGAGAATAGCCGCTTGGCGCCTTCTCGCTCCGCCGCCCCAATCAGGCGTTGGTCGAGCGTTTTGTCCTCGGCCATTAGTCGTCACCCGGCTCGTACTCGGATTCCGGCTCTGTCCGCTCAGTGGGATGGGCGATCCGGGCTTGAATCTGCCGTTCGAGCTCGATGGTGCTCTGCTCCGGGTGGTTCAGCCCCTCGCGGAATGGCCCCTCGGTCACGGAGGCATGCTGGGCGCTCAGGTAGACCAACGCGCCTAAGTGCTGCGGCTCCCCGCCCATGGCGGCAGCCGCTCCCGCCAGAATCATCTGTTCCGGGGGGTACACGGGGCGGCTATCACCGTAAGTGGCGCGGACCACGGTCCGGTTGGAGATCGTGTTTTCTATGCGGTCCTCCACCGACAAATTTGCACTGCCGCGCACCAGTTCGGGGTGATCAAGGATCAACCACACCGCTTGCCCGCTCAGCGTCTCTTCGACTTCGCGCAGGACGGCCAACGTGTCGAGCAGACGGCCCAACTTTTCACTATCCCGAGGATTCACCTCGGGGCGCTCGGGGTGGACCGCGTGGGCGTCCATCCCGAACCGCGATTGAATGGCAGCGGCGAGGTCCTCCGCGTGCTGCTCGGTGCCGGGTTCGCTGATAATTTTGATGCGGCTAGACATGTGAATCACCTCCCACGAAATAAAAAAAGCCCCGCTCCCGTGGGAGCAGGGCATTGGAACCGTTACGACTTGCCGTACATGATTTGTGATTCGTGTGGGGCGGTATCCACGGTGATCCACGCGCGCTGATTGCCCGCGATGAGCAGCCCTTCCCCGACGCGGGCATTGGTGAGCTTGTCCTGCTCCGCGTCGCTGAGACTAAAGAGCTCCGTCAGCGCCTGCAAATCTTTGCCGCCTTGGCGGAGAAGAAACGTGAACGCCGAGTTGGTCAGCACTTGCTCACCGTCTCCCGCAATCGCGGGTGCGAGGAAGTCCGCGATGTTCTGGGTCACGACCATGAAAGAGCCACCGTACTTCCGGATGCGCTTCGACAGGCTCTTCATGAACTTCAGGGCCTCGGGGGCTTGGGCATCAATCAACATCCACGCCTCGTCCACCACGAGCAGCTTGCGCTCGCTGCGGTCCGCTCGCACCAGATCCCAGAGGTACCCGAGGACGTTCAGATACTGCGCCCGGCGCACGGTGTCCGGCGCATCCTGTAAATCGTGGATGTCCAGTACCACAAAGTCGGTATCCGTGGTGGCAGGCACGGTGCTGGGCCCGGCCCAGAGGTCAGCCAAGACCCCTTCGCCCGCCGTGCGCAGGAGGGCCGTCAGCGTGGCCCATTCCGGCCCGGTTTGCGCTTGGCAGTAAGCATACAC
>NZ_JABBVZ010000078.1 GCF_012933365.1 Sulfobacillus harzensis
TCTACGGGGAGGAGGGCGCTCAAGGGGCACTCGCTACCACAGCCAAGCCCCGAGGCCCCTCTTTACCTACCAGCTAGGCCCTGTTGGCGTGCCGGCAATACGATGGCGTGGCAGAGCGGTTGATGATGATAACGGGCGGATTCGCCCACAAAAATCCGTAGCCGCCGCGCCTCGCGGCTAATTTTTGCCGACACTGACCGTCCTCCTCATCAACGACCATCTCGACGCTGCCCTACCATATGCTGGATTGGCGTAACGATCCAGCCACCCGCATGGATCGGCGAGGATACATGCACAATATCGTCGGGCAGATGTCCGACGCCGGAAAAAATTCTATCGGTCACCAATAAGATTGTTGATCGAACGCAACAAGCTTTTTAATATGGGAGATGGACTCCGGTAGAGGAAGTGATCATGCCATGAGCATCCATGGGCCGGACGAACCGGTTTACACCATCGGGGTGATGGCCCGACTGGTTGGGGTCTCACCGCAGACGCTCCGAGCGTGGGAGCGCGAAGCGCTCATTAGTCCGCATCGGACCGATACCAACAATCGGTTGTACTCGGAGAATGACTTCCATCTTTTAAGCCGGATCCGAGATTTGGCGGGACAAGGCATTAACCCGGCTGGGATCCGCGCGATTTTAGGAGGCGCCAGCACTGAAGCTGGCCCTAAAGCGAGGGTGACGACATATGGCGAAAGTAGTAGGGATTGACCTGGGCACAACCAATTCGGTCATCGCGGTGATGGAGGGCGGTCAGCCCACGGTAGTCCTCAATACCGAAGGCAGCCGGCTGACGCCGTCGGTCGTCGGGTTCAGTAAGAACGGGGAGCGGCTGGTCGGCCAGCTGGCGCGCCGTCAGGCGGTCATGAATCCGGAGAATACCGTATTCTCCATCAAACGGTTTATTGGCCGCCGGTTTGATGAGGTGACAGAAGAACGGGAACGGGTGCCGTACAAAGTGGTCAGCGGCCCAAACAATCAAGTGCGGGTAGAGTTGCCCAACGCTGGGGAGAATCTGACCCCCGAGCAAATCTCGGCCATGGTCCTTTCCAAGTTGAAAGCCGATGCCGAGAAGTATTTGGGGGAAAGCATCAACCAGGCGGTCATTACCGTCCCCGCCTATTTCAATGATGCTCAGCGGCAAGCAACGAAGGACGCTGGCAAAATTGCCGGTCTGGAAGTGCTGCGCATCATCAATGAGCCGACAGCCGCGGCCTTGGCCTATGGATTAGACAAGAAGAAGAACGAAACGATTCTGGTCTGGGACCTTGGGGGCGGAACCTTCGACGTCTCGGTGCTGGAGGTCGGCGATGGGGTATTTGAGGTTAAGTCAACCTCGGGTGACACTCACTTAGGCGGCGATGACTATGATATGAAGCTGGTGGACTATGTGGCTGACCAGTTTCAGAAAGAGTACGGCATCGACCTCCGGAAGGATCGCCAGGCCTTGCAGCGATTGATTGAGGCTGCAGAAAAGGCCAAAATCGAGCTCTCCTCGGTTACTGAGACCCAGGTGTCGCTTCCCTTCATCACGGCCGACCAGACGGGACCCAAGCATCTGGAGCAGAAGATCACCCGGGCCAAGTTTGAGGAGTTGACGCAGGATCTCACCGAGCGCTGCGTTGGCCCCTTCAAGCAGGCGTTGGCGGATGCGAAGCTGAGCGAAAGCCAGATTGACGAAGTAATCTTAGTTGGAGGCTCCACCCGTATGCCGGTGATTCAGGAACTGGTCAAGCGGCTGACGGGGAAGGAACCGCACCGGGGCGTCAATCCCGACGAGGTGGTGGCCATTGGCGCCGCCATTCAAGGCGGGGTGCTGGCAGGCGAGGTGAAGGACGTCATCTTGTTGGACGTCACGCCGCTCTCCTTGGGCATTGAGACCCTGGGCGGTGTGTTCAACAAGCTTATCGAACGCAATACCACCATTCCCACGCGCAAGAGCCAGGTATACACCACTGCGGCGGACAACCAGACCAGCGTGGAGATTCACGTCTTGCAAGGTGAACGTCCTATGGCGGCAGACAACCGGACATTGGCGCGTTTCAGCCTGACGGACATCCCACCCGCGCCTCGGGGCGTGCCGCAAATTGAAGTGACGTTTGACATCGACGCCAACGGTATCGTCAACGTCTCGGCTAAAGACCTCGGCACCGGCAAGGAGCAACGCATCACGGTGACGGCATCTACTCAACTCTCCAAAGACGAAGTCGAGCGGATGGTCCGCGAAGCCCAGGAAAAGGCGAAAGAGGATGAAAACCGCCGGGAATTGGTGGAGACAAAGAACCGTGCGGAATCGATGGTCTATGCGACTGAGAAGTCCCTCAAGGATTTGGGGGACCGCGTCAGCGCCACAGACAAGAGCGAGGCCGAGGCGGCCATCCAAAAAGTGCGTGAGGCACTCAATGGCGACGATAAGGCAGCCATTGATACGGCCTTGGCTACGTTAGAGGCTAGTGCCCACAAGCTGGCGCAACAGGTATACCAGGCGCAAGCATCGTCGGACCAAGGCCCGACGACCCCGCCACCCGGGGGCAACGACGGCGATGGCGATGTGATTGATGCGGATTTCCGTCCCAGTGAATGAGGGGCGCGTGACTGATGGAGACTACAGGCGAGGCGCGTCCTCGCCTGTAGTCGTTCTTGGGGAGGTGGAAGTATGGCGGCGCCCAAGGATTATTATCAAGTTCTCGAGGTAGACGAGAAGGCGGACCAAGCGACCATAAAAAAGGCGTACCATCGCTTGGCGCGAAAATATCATCCGGACGTAAGCGGCAAGGCGGGCGAGGAGAAGTTCAAGGAGATTAACGAGGCTTATGAGGCGCTTTCCGACCCCAAAAAGCGAGCCGAGTACGATCGCCTCCGACGAAGTTATGCGGAACGCCAGTCGCGGCGCCGCGGACCGGGATTTGAGCGGGTTAGTTATGACTGGTCTCCCGAAGATTTTGAAGGCTTTGGCTCTATTTTTGAAGACTTGTTTACCGGTGGCGGATTTGGCACTCGACAATCCGTTGAAGTTCCGGAAGAGGTCGTACAGCTGACACTGGAACAGGTGATGATGGGAACCACGGTGAATTTGACGGTCAATGAGGTGCATCCTTGCGTCGTGTGCCATGGACGCGACCGCAGTTGTCCCCGCTGTGGAGGGGTAGGGCAGGTCTCAGAACCGCGTCGGTTTGACGTCAGCATCCCTCCCGGGGTCGAAGACGGAGCCGTCCTGCGAGTGGGTGAGCACGCCCGTCTCAAGGTGGAGGTCGCGCCTCACCCACGATTTCGCCGTCAAGGCGACAATCTCCTAGGGCAACTGCTGGTGGCGGTACCGGTGGCGGCGGTGGGCGGCGACGTTTCCGTGCAGCCGCTGGTGGGCGCTCCGGTAATGGTAACCATACCACGCCACACCAACCACGGACGGGTCTTGCGGCTTAAGGGGATGGGGCTCCCACATCGCGGCACCTCAATAAAAGGGGATATGTTACTGGAAGTCGCCTTGCGCTTTCCGGAACCGTTTAACGAGCAAGACGACCGCTTATACCACGAATTGCGCCATCAACACCAAGAGGTGGGAGGGGAGATTCATGCGCCTCGATAGGTTGACTGTGAAGTCTCAGGAAGCGTTGCAGGAGGCCCAAAACCTAGCGCGTGAGCGGCAAAATCAGGCGGTGCAGGACTTGCACCTGCTGCTGGCGCTCTTAAATCAAGAAGATGGGGTCGTCAGGCCGATGCTGGAGAAGCTGGGCGTGCCGCTCGCCCCCTTAGTGTCACGAATCGAGCAGGGCGTGGCCCGTATTCCCACCGTAAAGGGCGTACAGCCCGGGGCTTATCTGGATCCCGACTTAATTGAGGTGATCGAGGAGGCCGAGCGGCGGGCCGCCGATTTAAAGGACGAATATACCTCGACGGAGCACTTGCTGTTGGCGTTGTCAGCCCGCCCGCGTGGGGAGGCGGCCGCTAGTCTCAAAGCCTATGCGGTGACACCCGATGCCATCTTGCGGGCCTTAAAAGAGGTCCGAGGGAGCGCTCGGGTGACCGATCCGAATCCGGAAGACAAATATCAGGCGCTGGCCCGGTACAGTAAGGACCTCACGGATTTAGCGCGCCGCGGCAAGCTGGATCCTGTCATCGGCCGTGATGAGGAAATCCGGCGTGTGATTCAGGTGCTCTCGAGGCGCACGAAAAATAATCCGGTGCTGATTGGTGAGCCGGGCGTGGGAAAAACAGCGATTGTCGAAGGGTTGGCGCAACGCATCGTGGCCTCCGATGTGCCCGAAGGGCTTCGCGATAAGCGGGTGCTGGCGCTGGACTTGGGGTCGCTCATTGCCGGAAGCAAGTTTCGCGGAGAATTTGAAGATCGGTTGAAGGCGGTCCTCAAGGAGATTCAGGATGCCGAGGGCGCCATTATTCTCTTTATCGACGAGCTGCACACACTGGTGGGTGCCGGCAAGGCGGAAGGAGCGGTTGATGCCGCCAATCTTTTGAAGCCTGCGCTGGCGCGGGGCGAACTTCGCGCAGTCGGGGCCACCACGCTCGACGAGTACCGCAATTATATCGAGAAGGATGCGGCGTTGGAGCGCCGTTTCCAGCCCGTGTTTGTGGCCGAGCCCTCCGTGGAGGATACGGTGGCCATTCTGCGAGGACTCAAGGAGCGTTACGAGGCGCATCACGGTGTGCGGATTAAGGACGGCGCCTTGGTGGCTGCCGCGCGCCTGAGCCACCGTTACATTGCCGATCGTTTCCTGCCCGACAAGGCCATTGACCTAGTGGATGAGGCGGCATCGCATCTTCGGGTGGAGATGGACTCCATGCCAGAGGAATTGGATGAGTTGGAACGGCGGCGCATTCAACTGGAGATTGAGCGGCAGGCGTTGCAGCGCGAGAGCGACGATCCCGCCACGCGCGAGCGTTTGGATGCTTTAGAGGCGGAGTTGGCCAACCTTAACGAGCGGCGCAATGCCTTGAAAGCGCGTTGGGAGCAGGAAAAGACGCTGATTAACCGGGCGACGGAGTTGAAAAACCGCCTGGAGTCGGCTAAAACCGAGGAAGCTTTAGCAGAACGGCAAGGGAACTTGGAGCGGGCCGCCGAATTGCGCTATGGCATTTTGCCGGATCTGGAGCGCCAACTGAAGGAGGCGGAAGACCAGGCGGATCAGATGCGAGGGTCGGAACGCATGCTGCGTGAGGAAGTGACCGAGCACGATATTGCGGCAATCGTCGCCAAGTGGACTGGCATTCCCGTCACGCGCTTGCTGGAAGGCGAGCGGGACAAGTTGATTCATATGGAGGAGCGGATTGGTGCCCGCGTAATCGGGCAGCGACAGGCGGTCGAGGCCGTATCCCACGCGGTGCGCCGAGCTCGGGCGGGATTGTCGGATCCGCGTCGACCCATGGGATCCTTTCTTTTCTTGGGCCCCACCGGGGTGGGCAAAACCGAGTTGGCGAAGGCACTGGCGCAATTTCTGTTTGACGACGAGAATGCCTTGGTGCGCATTGACATGTCGGAGTATATGGAGCGCCATGCCGTCTCCCGTTTGGTCGGCGCACCGCCTGGGTACGTCGGCTATGAGGAGGGGGGACAGCTAACTGAGGCGGTTCGGCGCCGGCCTTACGCGGTGGTGCTGTTGGACGAAATTGAGAAGGCGCACCCCGAGGTTTTCAATATCCTTTTGCAGGTGCTGGATGATGGACGGCTGACCGATGGTCAAGGCCGCACCGTCGACTTCCGCAACACCGTGATCATTATGACCTCCAATTTAGGGTCGGAGGCCATCTTAGCCGAGGACGACCCCGAGCGGCGCCAACGTCTGGTCGAGGAGGCTCTGCGCGGGGCACTGCGCCCGGAATTTTTAAACCGCATCGATGAAGTGGTGGTATTCTCCCGCTTAGCATCCGAAGAACTGCGCGAGATTGTTCGCTTACAGCTGCACGATTTGGAGTCGCGGCTTTCCGAGCGGCGGATTACGCTCGATGTCAGCGATAAAGCCCTCGACTATCTCGCCAATCGCGGTTATCAGCCCGAATTTGGGGCGCGGCCATTGCGCCGCATAATTCAGCGTCTTCTGGGCGATACCTTGGCGGTCAAGCTATTGGCGGGAGACGTTCCGGACGGTTCGCGTGTTCAGGTCGATGCCGGCTCCGACGGCCTCGACATTCAGATTGAGGGCCAAACGCGAGAAGGGTAAAATAAACGGGAAAGTGAGGATCTTATGCAGGCTCGAAAAGTTGCTACCGGAGTGGTGCTCGCCGCCGCCGTCGCCTATTCAGGCTTTGTCATCCATCAAGCCGTTAAGCCGGCCAGCCCGGCCAGCAGCATCGGCCATACCGTGGCGGTGGGCAATTTGCCCGGCGATGAGGCGCCCAACTTTGTTTTGAAGACGCCAACCGGAAAGACCATCAGCTTAGCTTCGCTGCGGGGACATGGGGTATGGCTCAATTTTTGGGCGACGTGGTGTCCAAACTGCAAGGTGGAGCTTCCAATTGTTGAACAAGAGCATAAGATCTACGGAAATCGGGTTGCCATTGTGGGCGTGGACGTGCAGGAATCAGCGGCCACCGTGTCGCATTATGCGGCGGCTCACGGACTCACCTATTCCATGGCGCTGGATGTCCATGGAGGGGTGGCGGCCGCCTATGGTGTGACCGGCTTGCCCACTTCGGTCTTCATAGGCCCTCACGGTCATATTCGGGCGGTCGTGACCGGAGCCATTGAAAATTTGAATCTTGCCAATCAATATTTGGAGCGTGTGGCGTCTGGCCCGTCTCCCGGCTAAAGCAGACGGGTGAGACGGGTGCCTGAGATGGCTAAACCCAGGAAGTAGAGAGCACAGGCCACGAGTACGCTCGAGAACAGATTCATGACTTGGCCGACATGCCATTGCCTAAGCCAGGCCTGCCATAGTGGGGTGGCTAGCCAAATGGGGAAGGCGGCCATCGCTGGGCGACCAAAAATGCGACCCCAAGGGAGTCGCACACGGGTCAGCCTGAGAACGTAATATAAGTTAAAAAGGCACGAAGCGGCAAATCCTGCCGCTACCGCGATTGCGATGCCCTCGCGTCCGCGTCCCGGATGGCCGGCCAGGATCCAAATGAGGGCGATTTCCAAAAGACTCGCGACCAGGTCGTTCCAAAGGGGCAGATCGGTTCGGCCCAGCCCGCGCAAGATGCCTGCAAAGGCGATATCGAAATAGAGAAAGAATCCGCCAATGACCAAGGGAATAAAGACGGTCGAGGGCACGCTGGCGTGGAAAAATAGATCGTCTAGTGGTAGGCCTAGGGTGAGTAGCACAAAGGTCACCGGGATCGTCAACAAGGCGGTAGCCGCAATGCTGTCGACAATGTACTTGTGTACGCGTTCCGTTTGCTGGTGGGCGGAGGCTTCGGCAATGGCGGGTATCAGGTTTGTGGACAGGGAGACCGTGAGCGCCGAAGGAAACAAGATCAAGGGCAAAGCCATGCCCGTGAGCTGCCCGAAGGTTCGGACCGCCGCCGCCCGACTCATCCCGGATATTTGTAGCCTAAGTGGAATCAGAGAGGCCTCGACGACCGCAACGCCCGAACCAAGCAATCGGCTTAGCGTCACCGGAATGGAGAGCTTCAAAATTGCCCGTGCTAGGCCTTGGGGCTCGCGATCGTCCAGTTTGGGTTCGGGGGGGCGACGGAGATATCCGTAGGCGAGAATGGCGAGACTGACGGCCTCGCCCAACGGAATGAGCAACACTGCGATGAGCGGCGGATTGGGGAACAGATGATGACTTACCAGGTTTAAGAGAGCAAATAAAATGGCGACTCGCGCCAACTGTTCCGCCACCTGGGCGGCCGCAGGATACTCCATCTCTTGGCGCCCTAAGAAATAACCGCGCAGCACGCTAGAAAAGGCTACTGCCAATAAAGCGGGGG
Source organism: Sulfobacillus harzensis (assembly GCF_012933365.1). GTDB lineage: Bacteria > Bacillota > Sulfobacillia > Sulfobacillales > Sulfobacillaceae > Sulfobacillus_B > Sulfobacillus_B harzensis. The sequence continues at coordinate 7,893 of NZ_JABBVZ010000078.1, forward strand.
AGATGGCCCAGAGCATCGGGACAAACATTTCATCGTGATACAATGTAACGGCCAGGGGTTTTGCCCAGACAATCACCAACGCCATCAACGGCAACGTGATGGTCAGAACAATGAGGGTTGCCACCCGTAAGAGTCGGTTGGCTGAAGCCTTGCCTTCGGCGAGCATCTGTGAGACGGCAATGGGCGTGCCGGCCACGGCCAACGTGACCAGGGCTACATAGAAGGGGAATACCATCTGGAATAGTCCGAGTCCCTCGCCGCCCAAAAAGCGGGCCAGCAGCATGCGATAGATTAGGCCGAGTCCGCGGGATGCCAAGGCAGCCGAGGTTAAGGTTAAGGTACCCCACCAAATGGATTTTCGTGATTTCGGCTGCATTGTCCATCCCCCCGATTACATGTATGAGAGAGGGGACAGGAACTTGCTTCTTGGAACCAAGCCACGCGCGCTCCAATGGATAGGGGGAGCGCTGACCGTGCTATTGTTGGTCTCCGCGGTTCCGATTGCCCAGTTTTATCGGTCGTATTGGCCCCGGGTAAGCCACCTGCCGCGCATTGTGGAGGCCCGGGAGGCAAGCCACGGCGGGCGATGGACCCCGCTTAGCGCGGTCTCCCCCTGGGTTCCGAAGGCCCTCATTGCCACTGAGGACCGAAGCTTTTCCACCAACATCGGCATCAGTTTTGAGGGTATCGGCCGGTCCTTGTTGGTGGACCTCAAAACCGGGCAGTTCACCGAGGGGGGCAGCACCCTAACCCAGCAATTGGTGCGCGACACCCTGTTAAGCCCCGTCAAGCGCTTTCAGCGCAAAATATCCGAAGCCCTGCTAGCCGTCCTGGTGACCGTGCTTTATTCCAAGCGAGAGATTCTCGCCCTATATCTCAATGAAGTGTATCTGGGCGATGGCGCGTATGGTATCCAAGCCGCCAGCCAACACTACTTTCATGTGGCGCCACAGTCTTTGACCCCGGCGCAGGCGACTCTTTTGGCCGGTTTGCCCCAAAATCCCAGCGGCTTGGACCCCTTTATCCACTGGGGTGCGGCCCGGAAACGGCAGTCGCAGGTGCTCGAGAGCATGGTGGCCGATAACATGATGACTGTTGGCCAAGCGTCCCACATTTATCGGGCGCCGCTGGATCTGGCTAAAGGGGAGCGTGAGAGGACTGCAAAACGGTGAGCGCTTATCCTATTTGGCCCCACTGATCATCGGCCTGGCGAGTTTAACGGTTGACGCGGCGCGCCTTATGCCTCCGCATGCCCTTATGCCCTTAGGGCATCCCGACTTTAACTATTATGCGTATAGCTACCGGCATGCCAGTTATTCTGACGTGGTCGCCCTTTATGCATCACGGCGTCTTTACCTGCATCAAATCCCTTACCTGCACAATGTCATTGAATATCCCGTCATCATCGGCCTATACATGTCGCTGATGGCAGCCATCCCCGCATTTTCGGGCTATTTTGTCGCATCGTCGGTAGGATTAGGGGCATCCTTTGCCTTGGCCCTTTATGCGCTTTGCGGCCGTGGGCGAGAGGCGCAGTGGTGGTGGGCGTTGAGCCCGCTCATTTTCTTCTATGGGTTGATGAACTGGGATTTGTTGGGCATTGCCACCTGGGGAATGGCCATTTGGGCCTATGAGCGGGGCTTTTGGCGGGCCTCAGGCGTCTGGGGCGGTCTGGGTGTGGCCACCAAATTCTTTCCAGTGGTGCTCCTTCTCTATTTAGGCTACGGGCTGTGGCGCCGCGAGCGGTTGGCCTTTCGTCAATTTTTACTGGGAGCCTTGATAACCGGAATCGGGATGAATGCGCCGTTTGCCATTTTTGGATTTCAGGGCTGGTCTCACTTCTTTACCTTCAATAGTGGGCGGACGCCAGACCCCGGGCTTTGGGCTGCGCTGGTGGGACAGCACCTTCTCACGATTGCCGATGTTAATCTCCTAAGTTTGGCTCTGACCGCTGCTGGGGGATTGGGGTTGTTGGCTCTCGTGCGGCGCGAGGTGCTGAATCCGGTCGCAGCGGCGGCCAGCGCGCTCGCGTGGTGGCTCCTTTGCAACAAAGTGTATAGCCCCCAGTACATGCTGTGGGTCTATTATGCCGCGCTCTGGACCGAAGTGGGTCCCATTCCATTGACTATCATGAATCTGGCTGGATGTCTGGATTTTGGATTGGCCATGCGCTGGATGGCATTGGGTACGAGCGGCAGTCCGCTAACATCACTGTTTGTGCGGATGGTGCCGGTCCCCGTCATCCTTGTCCGCGATCTCACCCTAGCCTTCGCGTCACTCAGAGCTTCCATCGCCTGGCCATTGCATAATCGTTCCCAGGCGAGGCAAGTCTAACAATAACTTTGGGGTCTTAGCGGCCCGTTTCGGAGGCGGAACCTGTGGCAGAGGGGAATGGGACATGGGCATTTGAGCCTATCCAAGTGTACACCGACATGGCTATCGAGGCACGTGACATTGTGCGCGGCGATGCCAAAGAGGAAGTGCCGGGGGTCCGGGTGAAGGAGACCCAGGACCAGGGGGTTGTGGTAACCGAAGTGGAGATTTACGAGGAAGCGGCCGAAAAGCTAATGGGAAAGCCGCGCGGCCATTACGTCACCCTGGATGTGCCAACGTTCAAGGACCGCGATCCGGACCTCAAGCGGGCCTTGATGGCTAAGCTGACCGATCAGTTGAAAGAGTTGCTGCCCGAGGATATCCAAGGCAGCGTGTTGGTTGTGGGGCTGGGTAACTGGAATGCTACCCCCGACGCGCTGGGGCCGCGGGTGGTCGAAAGAATTTTAGTTACCCGCCATCTCGGCCAAGTGGTGCCAGATGACATTAAGCAGCGCATGCGGCCCGTGGCGGCCGTGGCTCCGGGTGTTTTGGGAACCACAGGCATTGAAACTCTTGATATCATTCGCGGCATCGTCTCCGAGGCTAAGCCCGATTTGGTGATTGCCATAGACGCCTTGGCGGCTCGGAACCTGGACCGTCTCTTGGGCAGCGTGCAAATCGCCGATACGGGCATTCACCCTGGCTCAGGAGTGGGAAATCGACGCCAGGGACTCACCGAAGAAAGTCTCGGAGTACCCGTGATTGCGATCGGAGTGTGCACGGTGGTTCAGTCCATCAGCATTGCTCAAGAAGCCATTCACCAGATCGCCAATCAATTGGCCGACGATGTCGCCTTTTATGACATCCTGAAGCAAATGGCGCCCACGGAACAGCGGGGACTGATTGACGAAGTGCTGGGAAGCCGCTTCTCGGAATTGATGGTAACGCCCAAAGAGATTGATATGCTCATCGATGATATGGCCGATGTGCTCGGCGAGGCGCTCAACCGCGCACTACAGCCCAGACTAGACGCCAGCGAATGGGCCTAACGGCTATCGGGCCAAGGGGACAAGATACGGGATCACTAGGGCGATGGCAATAATTGCGGCAATCCACCACCATGTGGTCGAGCGGCGGCGGCGCACCTTGGGAGACGGTGCCTTGCGCGGACGGAAGGGCACCACCTTGGCCTTTTGGCGCGGTGCTTCAGGAGTTTGGGCCATGCCGCAGGCGTGACACGTTTGGCCGTCGACCACTCTTGCTCCGCAGTGTTCGCAAATCGTCGGAGCCGCCTCCCCTCACGAATCTTTCACCGCCATTGTATCCGATTTTTAACGCCGTTGTACCGAATTTTTATGTCAAAAAGCGTGCCGATTCGTCAACTCCTGGGCTGGGCAAGTTCAGTGGGCCGCCAGCGCCCGCGTTGCATAATCCAGCCGCGGGCGTTGAGAAAATATACCAAGCCCAGATGAGTTTTGGCATCCGCTGCGCGCCCTTCGATGAGGAGATTCGGGACCTCCACAACCGGGACAATCTTGACTTCAATCTCCTCGGTAGCATCCCAATGGGTTTCCCCTGGCACCGGATTGACGGTGTAATAAAGGTGTACTTTATGGCGTGACAAGCCCACAGAGGGATAAAAGCGGGATATGAGCCGCAAGTCGCCCGCTTGATACCCGGTTTCCTCCGCCAGTTCCCGGCGCGCACCTTGCACCGGCTCCTCGCCCCGGCGTAGTCGGCCCGCCGGCAATTCGAGAATACGCCGGCCCAAAGCGGGACGAAACTGCTCGACCAGTACGATGCCATCAGGAACCTCGGCAATAACCGCACAGACATCGGGCAACACTAAATACTCATGCACATAATGGGTGCCGCGAACCGTCACCGGCACCCTGCGAATTCGGTTTCTTAGCAATTTCAGGCCTCCACGTTATGCTCTTAGGTTTATTATAGCAATTGGGTAGACGACACACACCTTTCCCGGAAAAGGGACCCGGTTCCCGAAAATTCGGGGGATCGGAGCGGCTTCAAGAGGAGTACAATTTCTAAGGGCAGTGAACGTTTGCCGCGCGTGAACATACAAGCAAAAGGAGGCAGATTTATGCCAGAACAAGGCTTTAAGGCCGGCCTGGAAGACGTCGTCGCGAATACCTCGGAAATCTGTTTCATTGATGGACATGAAGGGCGCCTTGTCTACCGTGGGTACAATGTCGCTGACTTGGCGGAAACCACAAGTTTTGAAGAAGTTGTGTATCTGTTGTGGAACGGAGACTTGCCTAATCAAGCGCAGTTGGCCCAACTGAAGGACGAAATTAAGAAGTCGGCGCCGCTGGCTAAGCCGGTACACGAATTTCTTCGCTCCCTGCCACACGACACCCACCCGATGGACGCCCTTCGGACCGCGGTCAGTCTGGCAGGGATTTATGATCCGGACGGAAACGCCATGACGCCGGAGGCCAATCATCGCAAGGCTGTCCGTTTGGTTGCGCAAGTCCCCACCATTGTCGCGGCGTTTGACCGCCTGCGTCATGGGAAAAGTCCGGTGGACCCCGATCCGTCCCTCAGCTTAGCCGAAAACTTTCTCTATATGCTGCACGGGGAGAAGCCCAAGGAACTGCATGCGAAGGTATTCAACACCGCGTTGATTTTGCACGCGGACCACGAGTTGAACGCTTCAACCTTTTCCGCCCGGGTTACCGCCGGCACGCTTTCGGACATGTACTCCGCCATTACTTCGGCCATTGGCACCTTAAAGGGACCGTTGCACGGTGGGGCCAACGAACAAGTGATGTACATGTTGCAGAAGATTGGCTCGGTGGAGAACGCCAAGCCGTGGGTGGAAGCTGCATTGGCCCGCAAAGAAAAGATTATGGGCTTTGGCCACCGCGTGTATCGCACCGAGGACCCGCGCGCCATCATTCTGCGCCGCCTGTCCAAGGATGTGGGTGAGGACGCCCATGACCTCAAGTGGTACAACATGCTGAACGAGGTCCGCGAAGTCATTATGGGCTCCAAGAAGCTCTACCCCAATGTTGACCTATATTCTGGCTCGGTGTACTTCCAGATGGGAATTCCCACGGACATTTTCACGCCCGTGTTTGCGATCAGCCGGGTATCCGGATGGACAGCTCACGTGCTGGAGCAATACCAAAACAATCGGCTTATCCGACCACGGGCAGAATACACGGGTGCTACTCACCGAGATTTTGTGCCTCTCGAAAAGCGGTAACATACTCAGTCAAAAAACACGGAGGAGGGGCTTCCCTCCTCTTTTTTCTGTAAAGGAGCACCTCATGGCTAAAACATTGGCGATGCGCGCATTAGAGGCGCTGGAGATTTTCTACCGCGTCCGAACCTATGAGGTAGACGAAAACAACCTCGATGCGGTGCATACGGCGGAATTGGTGGGGGTCGATCCCGAGCGTCTCTACAAAACACTGGTTGCTAAGGGGGCTAGCGGTACGATCCTCATGGCCGTCATTCCCGGCCCCGCCACGCTTGATCTTAAACGCTGGGCCCGGGTTGCAGAGGAAAAGCGCGTTGATCTCGTCCCTTGGCGCGATTTGCCCAATGTCACGGGCTATGTGCGCGGCGGCGTATCGCCGCTTGGCGCCAAACGGACGTTTCCGGTGTATTTGCAACAGGGGGTCGAGACCTTAGACGAGGTTAGCGTGAGCGCCGGCAAACGGGGAGTTCAGATGATTCTTTCCGGGGCCGATTTAGTACGCGCGACCGGCGGCCTTTTATGCGATATCATTCAATCTTCGCCTTAGGCATGCCCTAGAAAGGCTGCCAAACGAGCCAATCCCCGCAAAATATCGGTTTCCGGTGAGGCCAAGGAAATGCGTACAAAGCCTTCCGCCATTTCCCCAAAGGCGGAACCGGGGGCCACGGCGACTCCGGCTTGGTCTAAGAGGCGGAGCGCAAAGTCCCGTGACGACAGGCCGGATTCAGCGATATGCACCAACAAGTAGAAAGCACCGTCGGGGTTGCTATGGGTAATCTGAACCCGATCCAGATATTCAACCGCCGCATCGCGCCGCCGCTGATATTGTCGCCGCCGATCCTCGACGATGGCCTGGGGACCTTCGAGCGCGGCCAGGCCCGCGTATTGCAGGGGTTCCGAAACGGAGGACCAAATGCCCATAGCCACTTTGGTGAGGGAGGCGATGGCGCTTGGTGGTCCCGCGAGGTAGCCGAGGCGCCACCCGGTCATCGCATAGGTCTTGGAGAAGCTATAAACCCCCAAGGTTCGTTCCGGGTCGATGTGCGCTGGACTGAGCGGCTGCCCGTCAAATACGATTTGGTCGTAGACCTCGTCGGAGACAATCCACAAGTCGTGCCGTTCAGCCCAGTCTACCAGCGCTTGGACGACATCGGGCGGTGCAACTTGACCGGTCGGATTCCCGGGAAAGTTTACCACGACGGCGCGGGTGGCGGCCGTTATCAGTTGATCCATTGTCGCCATATTGGGGAGATAGTGTGGCGGCGTCAGGGGATAGGGCACCGGTCGAATACCCAGACTTCTCATGCCGCCAAGATAGTCGGGCCACCCGGGATCGGGGACCAATATCTCATCGCCGGGACCGGCTACACCTCGGAAGGCAAGAAAGAGCCCGGGAATCCCCCCGGAGTGACCAAAATTTCGTCCGCGGAGCGTGCTTCGTGGTTGACCTCGGCCAGCTTTCGAGCGAGGGCTTGACGCAAAAGCGGAATGCCCGCCGTTGCCGTATACCGATTGTGCCCGTCCAAGGCAGCTCGATGGTAGGCCTCCACCACCCAGCTGGGCGGAGGAAAGTCCGGTTCGCCGGCTTCGAGGCGAATCACATGGGAGCGGGCGAGAGCGCGGTCTAAAATTTCACGAATTCCTGATGTCGGTAAATCGGTGTCGATTGCCCAGTTCATAGGTCCTCCCGTACGATGTGTCGGTGAGAGGGGATTCGCGACATAGGGAGTGAACTCCTTTATATTTCGAACAGTGGCAAGTGCCAGCGCCCCCATACCAGCCAACTGCCAAGGCCCGTCAGTCCAAGCCAGCCAATCCCAATGATGAATGGGTTTAGCCGTGCAATCATAGCCAAGCCAAGAGCCAGCGCGTACCAGGGAATGACGCGTCCGGCGGGAAAATGAAAACAATGGGTTTCTTTGGCTGCCATGATGGCCAAGCTTGCTAAACTGAAGGCCCAGCCGATTAGGGGGGACGCCAGCCAAAAAACAAGCCCGAGTGTGCTTAATGTACGAACGCCAAAACGCCATGAGCGGAGCCAGACGAGAAAGGTCCAGCCGGCCACGGCTAGCGCTAGACTCGTCCAGCCCTGGCCTATTTGGCGGAGCAGGGGATCGGAGAGAAGCCAACCCACCCCCTCGATGGCCAACCCGGCCGTGGTCGCGAGAAGGCTCCAGCGATAAATTTGATCCTGACGATGAGGGTAGGGCGGCATGGCAATACCCGGCGGGGGCGTCAAATGCTCAATCATCTGATCGCGAGTCCAAGATGGCATGCCATGACCTCCTCGTATAAAAAGAATTAGCCTACTAGCCCAAGACCTTGGTCTCGGGGCTTGCCGCGTAGCGGCAAGCGGC
>NZ_JABBVZ010000079.1 GCF_012933365.1 Sulfobacillus harzensis
TGAGGGTCGAGTTAACGGGCTACTCTACATGCGGAGCGACGGCATCGCGGACCGACTACGCACACAAGCTGCTAGGCGCCAAGCCACCGTCGCCCCGATTACCTTGGACGGGACGACCCTCACGATTCGTGAGACCAATCGGGATAAGCGCTACCGCCGGGCATATACTTTGTCGGTGTACAGCGGGACTGCCCGCGAGCTGCCGGAAACCGGGGAGCCGTGAAGGCGTGACTAGTTGAACTGAGCTTCGCTGACCTCGTCCGCTAATTTGCGCGGATTGTTTTCACCTGCGCATGCGCGTTGACTGTTGCTCGCGGTCGCATGGTTCTCCTTAACCCCATTGACAGAATGTTGCGTTACGCAACTATCCGGCCCGTTAGCCGCTTATTAACCACATAAATCAATCTGTTTAGGCTGGAAGAAAACGGGGTATCATGGGGTGATGTGTTGCATCGATATTTGAAGTATAAAATGACCAAGGTAGTTTTGAAGTATAAAGTGTCCATCTGGACATTAATTGGGTAAACCCACAGCCACGGCATCAGATCCTTTCAGCACGGTTCACGTTCAGATTCATGCTATCACACCATGGACGGCCCATATTGAAACGGGACTCCCACCCGGCCTTCTCCAGGAAAATCAGAGCGCCCCACCGGGACAAAAACAGAGAACCCGAGGCCGTATATGACGACCCCAGGTTCGCGAGAACCGCATCTCACCCTGCGGGATAGTAGCGCGAGTATTTCTCCATGACTGCCCCTTGCTAGACGCCTACGGTGCGCTTTCCGAAGGGTCTATCGAGAGAAGTACTCGACGACGAGACTTTCACTAATGTTCACCGGGATCTCACTGCGTAGTGGCTGTCGCGCCAGTTGACCAACCCTCGTTTCCGGATCAAAGGCCAGATACGGTGGAACTATGGGGGCCTGTTGCCGTGATTCATCGATCGTCTTGAGAACTGCTCCCCTCTCCGTGAGGCCAATCACATCGCCGACCCGAACATGAAACGAGGGGATGTCCACACGCCTGCCGTTTACCGTGATATGCCCGTGCGTGACCAACTGACGAGCACCGTGGATCGAACGAGCGAAGCCCAACCGCCGCACAATATTGTCGAGCCTCGTTTCCAACAGCATGACCAACGTATCGCCGGTGACGCCCTTCCGCCGCTGTGCTTCGGCGTAATACCGTTTGAACTGCTTCTCTTTGACCCCGTAAATGGCTTTTAGTTTTTGCTTCTCCAAGAGTTGAAGTCCGTATTCGCTTTGCCGTTGACGGCGGGTCCGCCCGTGCTGTCCTGGTGGATAAGGACGTTTCAATGCGGGACATTTTGGAGAACCGCACAATGGTATTCCCGCACGCCGGCAAAGCCTGTGTTTGGGCCCGGTAAGTCTCGCCATGAGCTAACAACCTCCTTATAACGGGTTCCGTTGGAACTGCAGCGTTTTATTTTTTGTGTTGTGCCGGATTTTTAAACGCCAGAGAACCCGTTTGGAGGACAATTTTTGAACCGTATGGCCCCACAAAGTTTGAAATACTGTCAGCTGAACCGTTCGTCGAGTGTTTCAGGGTGAATAGGATGTCGCAGGTGCCGTATCTCGTCCCCCGCCTTTACCCGCCATCCAAAACTCGGTTGCCGCGGTCATGGTGACAAATACTGCCACTGCTGCGATGAAGGCCAGTGACGTCGAGCGGAGTCCCCGTTGGGTGACGGCCAATCCGGCGATGTCGGTAGTCGCAGCGCCTGTGCCGATGCCTTAGAGCACGCGAGCTGCATGATGTACCGATATGATGCCCCATTAACGGAAGGTTCAATGGTCCTTCCTACTTCCATGGCGTCTCGAACAAGGAAGTTCCTGGGGAGACGGCAGGAGAGCGCATCACGAATGCCAGAACTGAAGCAGCATTAACAGCGCCGCCCACAAGTTGAAACCCATATGAATGCCAATATTGCCACTCATCGAAGCAGACCGCACCCGGACAATGCCAAGCACCACCGCCAGCGGAAGAATTGGAGCCCATAGCCAGGGATGGGCCAATGGATGTGGGGAGTCGAGCTCGTGAACCAGAGCGAAGATGACAGAAACCACACCAACGGCGATGGGGGCCCCCGCTGCCCGAGCCAGACTGGTCTGCAACGTTCCCCGAAAGAGCCATTCTTCCATTACTGGGGCGAGGAAAACAATGATAACGAGCATCGCCATCAAGGGACCGGCGTGATGGCCAGCGGGTCCCATGAGGTCTTGGGCATCTGACGGCAGCGTATGGCCCAGCCATTGCTGCATTCCCACGCCCACCAGGGTTAGAGCCGCACCGATTGCCAATCCGCCTGCCAGCCCTTTCAGCCATAGGCGCCACCGCCATGGACTTTCAAACCACAGATGACGCGTCGCAACCACCCACGCCACCGCAGCTGCCCCACCAAAGGCGCACTCGGTTTCCGCAGAGTATGCCACGGCGGGCCAGCCATGAGTCACCTGGCTCACGGTAGCCAGATCGGCCAGTTTTAAGATTGTCATCACAATGATGGGGAGGACACCCGCCAGCGCGACCACCAGCAGAATCCCGAGGCCCCACGCAATCCCCCAGGTTGCCCAGTCCCGTGAGGTCTCCGACCTATTCAACGGACCCCCTCCTTATCTGCAAAGAGCATAACGAAACGGCTGGTTGGCGGCAATTTCTTGGCCCACTCGCAAGCGCGATCGGCTGCTCGCTCAACCAACATTTGGCTCAGCACATTCCGACTTAATTTGCCAGACGCCGGGACCTGGTGTGGGATAATTCAGATAGAGCCTCGGCTCCTTTAAATAATGCTTCGCAGAAAGAGGCGACCCCATGCTGTCAGAAGGTCTACGCATTTGGCGCGCCACCATTTCCAAAGGTGCGGTTTGGAGTACGCTCATCTGGTCTATTGTATTTGTGCTTCTGCTGGTGGCAATCCTTGCGGCGGTGGGCGCGGGCACGCTGGCATCCTCCTTTTATCATCCCACATTGCCAGGCACTGCGCCGGTCACTCCCGTCCAACCTGGGCGTGATTTAGCGGGCGTCGGTGTCATGTATCTGGTCATTCTGGCGGCGGGGCCCTTTCTATTGGCAGGCCTATATGGCTTGTATGGGCAAGCGGTAGCCGGGGTCCCGGTCGCTTGGCGATCCTTTTGGTCGTTCGCAACGCGGTTTTATGGCCGTGCCTGGGGTCTGTATTTCTTCGGATTCCTTTGGATGATCGCCCTCTCCATCGTCGCTGGTCTATTGGTTGCCGCACTCCATGTCGTCGGCGGCGTGGTCGCTGGTGTCATCTTTGTGTTGTCGTTGCCCTGGGCGATTCGCATGGCCGGAGGGCTTTTCGTTGACCGGCTGTCCTGGGGTGAGAGTTTCCGACAGATGTTCCAGAGCCGTCATTACGGTGCGCTTCTGGGCGGGTTATTTTTGGCGGTGCTGGTTTACATGATCTTGGTCGGCCTTTCGCTGTTGCTGGCCCGAGTCTCGGTCATCGGCATCATCCTATATATTGTAGTGGCGCTCTTTTTATCGGTCGCAGTTCCGGTCTGGGGATTTTCTCTCTATCGGGCCGCCTCATCGTAGCGGCCCTGATGGGTCCACGCCATTCCAAGATGCAGCGTGCAGCGACCCCGGTGTGCTGTCTAATCCGACGCCGGCCGCTACGGGCGCTCGCCAGCAGGATTCATCGAACCGGCGAACATCCGTCACGCAGCATTCCGATTCTCGAAAAGAAGGAATAAATAGCAAACCGAGTGCCCCTGAATAGGCACTCGGTTCGCTTAAAGAAGGCTTCTAACCGCTAGTTCACCATCGGGAGCATATTCTCAGCCAGAATCTCCGAGAAGTCCTTAACCTTGACACGCTCCTCAGCGCCCAAGGACTGCACGCCATCCCGCATCATCGTAAGACAGAACGGACAGGCAGTCGCGATCGTGTCTGCCCCGGTGGCTAGCGCCTGCTCGCTTCGCGCCTGATTGATCTTAGTGCCTACTTTTTCCTCCATCCACATGCGGCCGCCACCGGCACCACAACAGAACGACTGCTCGCGGCTCCGCTGCATTTCGCGAAGTTCCAAGCCGGGCACCGCCTTTAAGACGTCCCGGGGCTGGTCGAAAATGTTGTTGTAACGGCCCAAATAGCAGGAATCGTGATAGGTGACGGTGGCAGCCGTGCCGTTTTGCGGCTTTAACTTGCCTTCCTGCACCAACCGCGAGAGGAACTCGCTGTGATGAATCACCTCATATTCCCCACCAAAGAAGGGATACTCGTTCTTCAAGGTGTTGAAGCAATGCGGGCACGTTGTCACGATAGTCTTGACGCCGACGTCGTTTAATGTTTCAACATTTTGCTGGGCCATCATCTGAAATAGATACTCATTGCCCATGCGCCGCGCCGCTTCGCCATTACAGGTCTCGCGAGCGCCCAAAACCCCGACATCTACGCCGGCCTGCTTCATGAGACCCACCGTCGCTTCCGCCACTTTGCGGGCCCGGTCATCATAGGTGGCCGCGCAGCCCATCCAATACAGCACGTCGGCATGATCGCCGCGCGAGAGATCTTTGATGCCCATTTGCTCGGCGAACTGCTGCCGCTTATCCAGTCCCAGTCCCCAGGGATTACCGGCATTCTCCACATTCTTAAAGAACATTTGCGCCTCGTCCGGCATCTCGCCTTGGGTCAGCACCAAATGGCGCCGCATACCCACAATTTTGACGACATGTTCGTCAAAGACCGGGCAAGCCTCCACACACGCGCCGCAGGTGGTGCAGGACCACAGGTCCTCCGCCGGTGTCACACCGCCCGCCATGGGAATTTCCAACCGCTCCTTCTCTTCCTCGGTGCGGGCCGCCTCTGACTTTAGCAGAATAGGCCCCACGGCTTCTAACTGATGGCGGAGATCCACCATGATTTGTTTAGGCGAGAGATGCTTCCCGGTGTAGTTGGCCGGGCACTGCTCGGTGCACCGCCCGCACTGCACACAGGCATAGGCGTCGATCAGGTCGGTCCAGGCCAAATCGGTCACTTGCCCGACGCCGAAGGATTCGGCGTTTTCATCCTCCAGGTCAAGTGCCGGCAATTTGCCGAGCGGCTCCAAGTTGCGGTGATAAATGTTTAGCGGTGCAACAAAAAGGTGAAAGTGCTTCGAATAGGGCAGGTAGACCAAAAACCCCATTAGAGACAAGAGCTTCACCCAATCAGCGACCAAAATACCCCGCTGGTCGACCAGCGGCCCAAACGTTCTGAGCCACTGCGCCAGCAACCCGCCAATGGGTGCATACGACGAATGGGGATGAAGCGCGAGTCCAAACGACTCGATGGCTACGTCGGAAAGCACCACAATGGCGATCAAAATCAGCACCGCGAGGGCGTCAAAATTCCGCACCAAACGCTTCGGACGCATCACATAACGCTTGTACGCCGCCATACCAAGGGCAATTAAGACCGCCACCGCCATCACATCGGTGGCCGTGTTCAAAATCGATGCGGGGACACCGGCTGGGGCGCCAACACTGGGAAACAGCCCCCGCAGCAAAAAAATGATGGAACCGATCGTGAGGATGATAAATCCCCAGAAAATCGTAAAATGCATCGGTCCGGAGTATTTGTCCTTAAACAACCGTTTTTGCCCAAAAACAAAGGTCGCCACACTCTTGAGGCGCTGACCAGGATTCTGGCTGCGATCCAAGGGTTGGCCCAACATCACGTAACTCCATTTTTCTTGAACTAAAAGGCCAAACCACAAAAGCGCGAAAATAAATACAACAATGAAAAGAACGTGATTAATCCCCACACTGGATCCTCCCTTTAGCGTGCGGTTTCCTCCAGTGTATACGGAGACGATTTCCTTGCCAAGTGCAAGTATTGGGATTTGCGTTAACGGACGAGCTTGGGTTTATGCGAGAAGGATTCGCTGTGCAAGCGTATAGCCGACGGCAATCTGGGTGACTCCCTGCTGCACAACAACAGGCCCGCGTCCCAGCTTTTGCACCACCGTGAGCTCAGCGCCCGGCACCAGACCAAGCCGAATGGCCTCGGCCTCCTGCAGCGCGCCCTTAAAGGCCGCAATACGCACCGTCGTCCCCACCTTGGCCTCGGCCAAGGTCATGATTGTCCTCCCCTCCACGGTTCAGGCATGGTGGATGGAGCCGTTGAGCTGGGATCGCGATAGAAGATGCGGGCGACAACGTGCGAAAGCTCATAGACCAAGTAGATGCAGCTCCCGATAACAAGCATAGAAATGGCATCCGGCGGCGCCACAATAGCGGCGATCAAGAAGGACAGGACCAGCGCATAACGACGGTAGCGGCGTAAGGTCGCGGGTTCGAGAATGCCAAAATGGGCCAACACCCCTGCCACAAGAGGAAGCTCGGCCAAAAATCCGAAGGGCACCGTCAAGTAGATGATGAAGTTCAGATAATTGGACAAGGTCCAGTATTCCGCCACGCCGCCGCCCACAAATTTCAGCATCACGTGCAGAACCAATGGCACAAAAATCCAAAAGCCCGCAGCCATCCCGACCATGAATAGCCCCAATCCCGGTCCGGCCACTATCGCCACCACCCGCCGTTCGGTGGATGTTAATCCCGGAAAGATAAAGGCTGCCGCTTGATACAACAGAAGCGGAGAGGCCACCACCAGCGCCATGATGAGATCAATTTTAATCATGGAGAAAAAGGCTTCCGGAACGCCGGTGACGATGATGTGCTTGACGTGGGCGCGATGCACCAGCCAATCCATCGCCCGCTGGGAAACAAAGAATCCGCCTAAAAACAGAACACCGACCACAGCCAAGGAAATCCCAAGACGGTTCCTAAGCTCGGTTAAATGTTCTGTTAAGGGCATTTCGCGGTCATTCACGCGTCATCCCGCCTTCCTAAGCATCCACCATGCCGTGCCGAATGGCGTAGGCCGCCGCCTGCACCCGATTCTCCAATCCCAGTTTTTGCAAGATGCTGCGCAAATGATTCTTGACCGTGTTCTCAGCAATATTGAGGACATCGGCAATCTCGCGATTGGTGAGTCCGCGCCCGACTAAGGACAGCACCTCCTGCTCCCGCTCACTCAGATGCTCGAACCGGGATGTCTCACCGGCATGACTTTTGACGGCCACCGCATGGACAATCTTGGCCGCCACATCCAGCGAGATGGTACCTTCGCCGCTTAATCGACGGCGAATCTCAGTGAGAAACGATTCCGGCTCCATGTGCTTCAGCAAGTACCCTGATGCCCCCGCCCGCACGGCATCCAACAGCAATTCGTCATCGTCGCTGGCTGTGAGCATCAGCACTTCCATCTCGGGATACCGATCCTTGATCATCCGCGTGGCCTCGACACCGTCCCCATCAGCCATGTTAATGTCCATCAGCACCAAGTCAGGCCGCACCGTCCCGGCAAGGCGCACGGCCTCCCGCCCTCCGGCGGCCTCGGCGGCCACTTCCATGTCGGGCTGATCAGCTAAGAGTGATTTCAACGCCGAGCGGAATAAGGCATGATCATCCACTAGCATCAGTCGCGCTTTATCCATTCTCTGCGCTCCTTTGACTCACAGGAAACGTCAGGGTCACGGTCGTCCCCTTACGGGGCACGCTCTCGACATCCAAATGCCCGCCGATCGCCTCCGCACGCTCCCGCATCACCTGAAGTCCATAATGATCGCTGCCCAAGGACCCCTGATTATCAACCTGAAACCCTTGACCATCGTCGGCGACCACAAACCGGACTGTATGACCTTCCAGCCGACAGGCCAATGTGACCTGGCGCGCCTGGGCGTGGCGGCGAACGTTGGCCAACGCTTCTTGTATTATCCGCAAAATTTGAATCGATGCAAGCTCGTTCCAAAGCTCCCGTGGCGGACGCAGGGGCTCAAACCGGGTGGCGACCCCGCTGATTCTCTCGAACTCTGCCAACTGCCGCTCCACCGTTGGCCAAAAGCCCTCGTGCAGCCGCTGGCTCGCTCTCAGATCGTAGAGGGTTTGGCGCACTTCCAAATATGTTTGGTTGATTAACGACTCGATCTCGTCCGACGTTCTCATCAGCGCTGCCTGATCGAAGCGCTTCAACCCCTCACGAAGCTTGTACATCTCCAACTTTAAGACCGCCAAGTTTTGAGCAATGCCGTCATGCATTTCCCGCGCGATGCGTTCCCGTTCCTGGAGCGACAAGAGTGCCTCTTTGTACGAACGCCGCTCCTGCTCGATGTGCTCTATCGCACGAAACACATACCAGGAGAAAACCACGGCGCCGACTAAGGTCGTGCCGACGGCAATGGCGCTCACCACGGGGGGAGAAAAGTGGTGGCGCAGGTAGATGGTACGAAAAAGCTCGCCGCCCGCCACAAACACCGTTGGTCCCAATATCGTCAGTAGCTTTAGCCACAAGTAGCGCGAACGGTCATCCATAGGCTACCCCTCAATCCACCAGCCGCCCGGTCGCCAAAAATTCCAGGACTAAGTCCTCTATCCGTTCGGGCTGGTCCAGCAATGCCAAATGACCCGCATCCGGTACGACCCGAACCTGGCTGTTAGGAATTAAACGGGCCGCAGCGTCGGCCATATCGGGCGACGTTCGCTGGTCCAAGCTACCCACCACAATCAGCGTATCGTTTAGCACTTGAGGGAAAATCTCACGGTTGCCCACCAGATAGATGGCCGCCATGGCCGCCAGGTAGCGGTTGGGATCGGCGGTCTTCAAGTCCTCCGTCAACTGATCGCGGATTTCTGACGGGGTGGACGGCGCCAATGTGTTTTCAGCATACTGGCGGGCAAACCTCTCCATCCCGAGCTGACTTAACTCGGTGCGGCGCGACTCGATGTCCTGAGGCCCATTCTCAAACCCCGGGGTTGTTCCCATCAAAACCAGCCGAGCCACCCGCTGAGGCCAGCGGACGGCGGCCCGGGACATCACCCAAGTTCCCAATGATACGCCGATTAAATGGACTGGGCGCGCGGCAATATCCAGCAGTTCTCCCACATCGCCGACCCAATCCGCCAGGTTAGGGTCCATCGCCGCGTTCTCTCCAATCCCGCGTGGATCATAGGCAAACACCTGGTAGCGGCGCGACAAGGAGGGAATCAAACGATAGAAGAGGAAACGGCCCAGTCCCAAACTGGGATGGCAAATGACGGCCTCGGGCCCGTCCCCCGTTACGAAATATTTGAGACCCGATGGCGTCCGTTCCATCACACACTCCCCTTATCATGGGTTTGGTTTCGACCCGTATGCTTGACCCATTCGACCGCGTCGACATTTTCCAGTGATGACAAGTCGCCGGGACTCTCGCCCAAGTAGCTCGCGCGAATCACGCGACGCACCACCTTGCCATTGCGGGTTTTCGGAAGCTCCCGCACCCGATGCACCGCCTGCGGCCTCAAGGCCTTCCCCATATGTTCGGCGACGTACAGGGCGAGTTCCTCTTCCAGCCCCGGTTTTTCCCGGGCAACTACAAAGCAGACCAAGCTTTCCCCCTTGACGTCGTCGGGAACGCCGATGGCCGCCGCCTCCGTAACATCCGGATGAGACACCAGCACCGATTCGACTTCAGCGGGACCGAGGCGCTTTCCTGCCACCTTAATGGTATCGTCGCTGCGACCGAGGATATACCAGAAGCCCTCCGCATCCACGTAGGCAAAATCCCCATGCACCCAGATGTCCGGCCACCGACTCCAATAGGCATCCAGGTAACGATCGGGATTTTGCCAGAATCCCCGCGTCATGCCGGGCCAAGGATTTTTGATGACCAGCTCACCCACGGCTTGGCGCACCGGATCCCCGTTGTCGCCGACCACGTCCGCGGCAATGCCGGGCAGCGGTCCATTAAAGGCGCACGCCTTTTGCGGCTCCGTGGCGAAGGCGCTCAAGATGCCGCCCGAAATCTCCGTACCTCCACTGTAATTAATAATGGGACAGCGGCCGCCACCCACCTTGTCGAAGAACCAGCGCCACGGTCCCGGGTTCCATGGCTCACCGGACGACCCGAGGATGCGCAGCGAGGACAGGTCGTGCTTCAGAACAAACTCATCCCCCTCCGCCATGAGTCCCCGCACAGCCGTTGGCGAGATGCCGAACACCGTCACCTGATGGCGGGAAATCATGTCCCAAAGGCGGCCGGCGTCGGGAAAGTCAGGGGTTCCATCATAGAGCATTAATGTGGCGCCGGTGATCAGTCCCCCGTAGACCATCCATGGTCCCATCATCCATCCCATGTCGGTATACCAAAAGAAGACATCGTCTTGCCGGAGATCAAAGGCATGCCAGAGATCTTGCGTGGCCTTCAACGGAAAACCGAGATGCGGGTGAATAGCCCCCTTCGGTTTCCCGGTTGTGCCGGATGTGTAAATTAACAGAAGCGGCGTCTCACTTGGCACAATTCGAGTCGGATACGGCGTCTCGCCAGCTGCCTCGACAATCTGTTGATAATCCCATTCCCCTTCAAAAAGGGTCGGATGGGTTCCGGCGCGGTCTACCACAATAAGGCAATCCACGGTCGGAACTTCAGAACAGGCCTTTCGAGCCGTGTCCAGCATGGGAACAAAACGCCCCCGGCGTGTAAAACCGTCGGCTGTAATAACGACCTTGGCACCGGCATCGTGCAGGCGAGTGGCCATGGCTGACGCGCCATAGCCGGAAAACACCGGCATCACAATGGCGGCGAGTTTGGCACACGCCATCATGGCGGTCACCGCTTCCTTACCCATGGGCAAATAGACCGCCACCCGGTCGCCCGCTGTTACGCCGAGTCCTTCCAAACCGTGCGCCAAGGCGTCCGCAGCCTTTTTTAGGTCTCGGTAGGTCCAGCGGGTGATGCGCCCGTCTTCCGTTTCCTCAACGAGCGCCACCTTCTCCGCCCGCCCCTGTTCCACATGCCGATCCAATGCTGCGAGAGCCAGATTTGAGGTGCCGCCGACAAAGAACTGGGGAAATTGGATGCCGCGGCTGACGTCCATCACCTTTTCATAGGGGGTCGCAAAGGGCCAGTCCAGCATGCGAACGACGGCCTCCCAAAACCATTCGGGATCGCGGTCCGCCCTGTCGCGCAAGGCTTGAAGGTCGTCCAGTCCATGATGTTGCAAAAATTGGCCTAGACGGCTGGCGCGAATTGCCTCGTCATCGGGTCGCCACACGATTGGCTCATTCTCAAAATCCATGGCTAAGCCTCCTCCCGCGCCCACATAAGGGCCTGGTGATAGGCGGATTCGGTATCAATATCAAATGATGGCTGAGGGCGTCCTTTGACCTCCACGTCACAAAACACCCCATCGCTGCGCTCGCGCCATAACGCCCCTAACCCACGATCCCCGGTCAACGCCTCGACCAGAGAATCCCAGGCGGGGTCAAAAAAAACCGGATGACCGGGCACAGCGCCATAGCGGGCCCGCACCGCGTGAACCCCGGGCGGACGCCGGGAAAAGGCATGCCACACGGCTCGAATATCGGACGCGGTGACAAACGGCTGATCCGCCAGCAACACTCCAACGGCAACCGACCCCAGTTTCCTGCGAATTTCCTGAAGCCCTACGTGGATGGACCGCGACAAACCCTGTTCCGCCGACAGATTCACGACCGACCAAAATTCCGGACGGGGTAGACGGGACACAACCAAAGTATGAAAGCCCGCCGCCTGGCTGGTTGCCACCTGATGTTGGAGCAGGGTCTCGTCTCCCACCCACAACAAATCCGGCTTAGAGCGAAAAGCGAGCCGCGATGCCAACCCCGCGGCCAGCACCATCACGGCTCCCTCAGCGATGAATCCGTTCGCTTCCATTGAGCGAGCCCCCTGAGGTTCCGTTTTTGGCCGCCATGAGTTCCGCAACCAAGCTGACCGCCACCTCGCGTGGACTCTCTGCCCCCAAGTCCAAGCCAACGGGGCTGTGAAGGGGAATGCCCGCGGGATTGACGCCCGTCTTCGCTAGCATTTCCTGAGTGCGGGATTTCGGGCCCAGAACACCGACAAATTTCGGCTGGGACTGTGCCGCCAACGCCAGCGCCTCCTCATCACGGCTTTGATGATGGTTCATAATCAGCCAAAAACTCCCCGTCAGTGCCCCGGGATCGACCTCGGATGCCGCCTTCACCCAATGCACGGCGTCGGGAAAATGTTTGGCATTGTTCACGTGCCCCCGGGGATCCAGCACAATGACATCGAAACCGGCTTGATGCGCCAGTTGAGCCACCGGTTCCGCGTCGTGGCCGGCACCGGCTACCACCAGCCGGGACGGAGGCCGCATGATGTCCCACCACCAGCCGTCGGTCACGCCTGTCGTGCGGGGACTCTGAAGCAACTCCACCGCCTTAAAGGGCGGCTGGTCCTCGCTGAACACGGTCCAGGCGCCTTCAGCACCGCCAAAGAAGCGTCCGCCTTCCGGAAGCTCCGCTCCCCATACCAAAGCCTGATCATGTTGCAACGCCTCACCAAATGTCGTCCAAAACGGCTGATCGGGATTTAACGGCTCAATCCAGATGTCGACCTTCCCCTTACAGCCAATCCCCAAGCCCCACATTTCGTCTTCGGTGAGATCATAATGATGAAGACTAGCCTGTCCCGTGGCCATCACCTTCTCGGCGTGGCCAAATAAATCGCCTTCCAAGCAACCGCCGCTCAACGTCCCCTGCATGTGGCCATGGTCTGCCATCACCATTTTGGCGCCGGGACGCCGATATGCGGACCCTTCTACCTTCACGAGCGTCAGCCAGGCCACACGGTGACCCTCGCGATGCCACCCGAGAGCCTTATCCCATAAACTTCTCGCTTCACGAATCGAGGACATGCGAATCCCCCTTAGCCTTCCTGGGCCTTCTTAGCCTCTTGGCCAACCTTGGTGAAAAACTGGTTCATGATGAAGTTGGCCACCCCCGACAACATCCGCTGACCGACCCCGGCCACCGTGCCGCCAACCTTGGCGTCACCCTCATACACCACGTCGGTGCCTTGATCTTGGGGCTCGAATTTGACCTGCATATTCACGCTGACAAATCCACCGGGTCCCTGTCCATCCATCATCAGGCGGTACGACGCGCCCTCAACGGGGTCTTCGATGGACATGGTGCCTTGATAGCGTCCACGAATGGCTGCCACGCCCATTTCCATCTCAGCTGTGTATTTGTTGTCGCCCAACGGTTCCATCTTCTTAAGACCTGGCATGGTGCGCACCAATACTTGAGGATCGGTCAACAGTCGATAGCACAGTTGGGGTTCTGCTTCGATAAGCTTATGTCCCTGTAGTCGCATTGCGTCTCCTGCCTTTCCTCTTCATTATGACAAGTCCGCCTCTCATTTTCTACCGTCCGAAAGCGCCTCCCAGGCGCGGTCCAATTCCTTAAAACTCCCGATGCGGCGAAAATCCGCTGTCTGGCCCAAAACCGCCAAGGATGCGGTGCGAACCTGAGCCCCATCATATCCATAGGGATTCCACCAGATTATCCGCCGTCCCAAATAGCGCTCGAATCGCGTAATCCATCCCCGAAGCCCATGGCCGTCGCCGTCTTCAAGCCCATCGGAGATGAGCACCAGCCGGGAATTGGGGTGTATCCCGCGTCCCCGCTCCCGGCGCCACAGATGCTCAAGGCTTTCGGCAATGCGGGTTCCACCACCGCGGTCAGGCGTCAAAGACGCCACCTCCGCCAGCGCCTGATCGACGTGAAACACCTTCAGCGCTCGCGTGATGTTATTCAGGCGAGTGCTGAAGGCAAAAATTTCAAGGCGGCGCTCACGCCGTACGCGGGTGTGAAAGAACATGATAAGGGGACGAAAGTAGCCGCTCATGGATCCGCTCATGTCCAGCAATATGGTGACCGGCAACGGTTCCTCGGTTTGGGCATCAAACCACAACGTCATCCACTCATCCCCCGCTTGGCCGCGCCGCATGGTCTCCCGCGGATTCCAAGCATCCCCTTTTAGGCCCGGCCGTGTTCGCGTGGAGCGCCGCGTCAATGGCGGGCGCGGCTGTCTCCATAAAAGAAGCGAAGCCATTTCCGCATCGCTTAACCGATTCATGGGCTCGTGAGACAGGCGCTCCATCACGCTGGCTCCGCGGGCCAGGGGCACCGCGACGCCGTCTTCCATAGGCGGCACCGGATATTTTGGCGGGGCGATGAGCCAATTGGGCGAGGGCACCAGCGTCTCTTGCCGCCGTTGGCGCGCCACCTGGGCTAGATAGGTGTCTTGCGCAATCAACGGCGGCTTCTCCGGCCGACGCAACAGTTGCGCCCAGGCTTCGAAGGCTGCGTCGAAGAGCTCCGTTTCATCATGAGTGCGGCACCACACAGCTTTAAGCGACGCCCGTACCATCCCGGAATCGGATAGGTCGGCCAGGGCCAACGCCTTCAGGGCATCCTCCCAATCTTGGGATCCCAAGGCGAAGTGAAGCCGACGCAGCCCGCGCAGCAGAATGCCCAGATTCAAGGCTGCATTGCTCATCGCCCATTCACACCCATGCGGCTTTCCTCTAGCCATTGCACCAGACTGCTGGTCATTCCGCCGCCATGCGGCCGACGAAGCATCTCCACATCGTCGTAGTACTTCAACAACAACCCCAAGGTGGACTCTACCAATTCCGGCGTTAACACCTTGGCCTCTAAAGCTTTCAGCGCTTCCGCCCAAGCAATGGTCTCGGCCACCCCGGGCCGCTTCACCAACGGTTCCTCCCGTAATCGCGCCACAAAGGCGGTAATGGCGCTAGACAAATCCTCCCCGAGACCCGGCACCCGTTCTTCGAGAATTGCCCGCTCCCTCTGCAAACTGGGATACCCAATCCAAGCGTATAGGCAACGCCGCCGAAGCGCATCGTGAATCTCCCGCGTTCGATTGGAGGTCAGCACCACCAAGGGGATTTCTTCTCCCCGAATCGTGCCAATTTCCGGGACGGTCACCTGATATTCGCCCAAAAACTCCAGCAACAGCGCCTCGAAGGCCTCATCGGTGCGATCAACCTCGTCAATCAAGAGCACGGGCGCCGGAACCTGAGTCAACGCCTCGAGAAGCGGACGCGCGATTAAGAAATCGCGGCCGTATACATCGTCGGCGGTGACCCGCGGCGCAGAGTCCCCTTCCGCCAAGCGAATGGCAATCATCTGCCGTGCATAATTCCAGTCGTAGACAGCGCTTTTAGCATCAATCCCATAAAAGCACTGCAGCCGTATCAAGGGACGTCCCAACGCCAGGGCTGCCGCCTTGGCAAATTCCGTTTTTCCGACCCCGGGCTCGCCTTCCAGTAAAAGCGGCCGCTCCAGCTTCAGCGCCAGGTAGGCGGCAACCGCCAAGTCGCGATCCGCCAAGTAATGTTGGGCCGCCAAGGAGCGGGCCCAGTCGGCGGGGCTCTGAACATGGGTCTGCAATAATGAGTCCCCCTCATGAAGACGGGGCTGTCCCAAAAGGGTCCAGATTCGGACCCGGAGGGGGCAGCCTCCTTCTTCTCGATTGACGCAAAAAACCGCATGGGATCAACAT
>NZ_JABBVZ010000007.1 GCF_012933365.1 Sulfobacillus harzensis
AGTGTAGGAAAATCGCAGCGTCCAATGCGTCAAACCCGCGCGCCGTGCGGGTTCGGATTAAATGAAAAGGCTCCTAGCGATGTTGCAATCCCCCCGGGGTGGTCTTTGGTGCGCACGGAAACGGTGGGGATATGTGGCTCGGAAGTTTCTGCCTATCTCGGACACAATGAGCTGCGCGTCCCCCCGCTGGTTATGGGGCATGAGTTCTCTGGTCGCATTGAGGAGGACATTCCGCATCGTAAGCTTAGGGCAGGGGATCTGGTCACCGTCAATCCCTTGGTGACCTGTGGAATCTGCGACGATTGCCGGTCTGGCCAACGGCAGTATTGTTCCCAGCGCCGCCTCATCGGCGTCGACTATCCGGGGGCATTTGCAAGTCGGCTCGCTGTGCCCCCTAGCCAATGTTACAGGGTTTCCGATCCGGTTTTGGGCTCCTTGGTAGAGCCGTTGGCTTGTGCGATCAGGGCGGGCAATCAAGCGCGAATCACCCCAAACGATGCCGTTCTAGTCATCGGAGCCGGTATTGTTGGTCTTCTTAGTGCTTGGGTGGCTCACCGCCGCGGCGCCCGACGGGTGATTCTCGCAGACACGAATGCCAGCCGTCTGCGGCACGGCCCCTCGTTTGGCGTCGATACAGTGGTCGATGCGGCAAACAGCGACGTGGGCGGGGCCGTCCATAAGCTGGAGCCACGGGGCGTCGATCGGGTGATTGACGCTGTGGGATTCAGTGCGACGCGGAATGCCGCCATCAAGGCGCTGCGGCGTGGTGGGCGGGCTGTTTTTCTCGGACTCCACGAAAACGATTCGGTCCTTCCGGGCAATGGGATTGTCCGTGACGAATTCGAGATTGTGGGATCGTTTTGCTACAGCGACATCGAATTTCAAGAGGCCGTCGAGTGGATGAACGGCGGTGCTTTAAAGCCGTCCGCAGCCTGGCTGGATGTCCGCCCGGCATCCCAAGGCGATGCCGCCTTTCGGGAGCAGGCCGACGGCCCGGCACCATTTCCCAAAATTGTCTTGCAGATGAGCTAATGTCCTCATGAGAAAGGGTGGATGACATGCGTCTCGGCAATGTGTGGTACCAAGGGCAGCCGCGTGTGGCGGTGATGATGGGCGACAGTGATTCCGGTGGTTGTCAACTCCTGCCAAAAGAGTATTCTGCGACCGATGATCTATGGGAGCACCTGATGGATGACGCGGGCCGGGAGCGCCTGATGCGGGCAGCATCCGATAGCGTGACGGTCCGGGATCTCGGGTGGCGGCCTCCGGTTTTGGCCCCGTCAAAAGTGCTATGCATCGGATTGAACTATCGTCAGCATGCGCGGGAGACGGGGGCCGACATTCCGACGGTACCTGTGGTGTTCAACAAATTTCCCTCGACGCTCGCGGCGGACGGCGAGGACATCCCCATTCCTGCGGCCACCCGTGAGTTGGACTACGAAGCGGAATTGGTTATCGTCATGGGCCGGAGGGCGTTTCGGGTGTCCCCCGAGGAGAGTCTCAATTATGTAGCCGGCTATGCTGTCGGGAACGATGTGTCTGCTCGCGATTTGCAGCGGTCAACCAGCCAATGGCTCTTCGGCAAATCCTCGCCGGGATTTGCCCCGCTGGGACCATGGATTACAACCGCGGACGAGGTTCCCAATCCTCAGGGGCTTCCCATTCAACTATGGAGAAATGATGTCCTCTGCCAAAATTCCAACACGGAGGACATGATTTTCTCGTGTCAGACGATTATTAGCCATCTGGCGTCGGTATGGCCTCTGGAACCGGGCGATCTGATTTTTACCGGCACGCCGGAAGGGGTGATCTTGGGATTGCCTGAAGACAAGCGGCGTTGGCTTCAAAACGGGGATGTTGTCAAGGTCGCTATTGCCGGGTTGGGGGAACTCACCAACCGGTTTGTCGAGAGCCGCGATGACTAGGGAAAAGGCCCGGTCGGGCGACAGGCAAGCAGACGTTAGGGTTGAGGAGGAAGCGGCGCTCATGCGTGCCATTCAGCGATTTCCGTCGGCTGTCGTGGCGTACTCCGGGGGGGTTGATTCTACCGTGGTGGCGGTGGCTGCATTTCGAGCGCTCGGATCGGAGCGCATGCTGGCGGTCACCGGAGATTCTCCTAGCGTTGCGCGTTCGGAACTTCATGGAGCGGAAGTCATAGCCAAGCAGGCGGGATTCTCTTGGGCCACGGTGCAAACCAAGGAATTGGGTGACGCTCGGTACCAGGCCAACGATGGCTCACGCTGCTACTTCTGCAAATCGGAGCTTTATGCAGTGTTAGACACCATCCGGGATCAACGGGGGTTCGCCGTCGTGATGGACGGGTTTAATCAGGATGACTTAGGCGACTTTCGCCCGGGCTTAAAAGCGGGTCAGGAGCACCAGGTGGTCAGTCCCCTGAAAGAGGCGGGTTTGGGAAAGGATGCGGTACGTCGCTTAGCGCGGGCCTGGGGCTTGTCAAACTGGGATAAACCAGCATCCCCGTGCTTGGCTTCCCGAATCCCCTATCACACGCCGGTTACCGTCGAACGGCTGAAACAGGTGGAAGTGGCTGAAGACGCCCTCCACAGCTTGGGATTTCGCCAGGTGCGCGTCCGCCACCACGGTGCATTGGCGCGCATTGAGGTGCCGATTCAGGACCTCCCCGCAATCTTGACTCACAGGGAAGCGATTGTACGGGCGATAAAACAGGCGGGCTATCGGTTTGTGGCCTTAGATCTCGATGGACTAAAATCCGGGTCTCTCAATACGCTCATCACCGAATCAGCGAAAAAGGAGGTGCATCCCCATGACTGAAAACGTGTTGGCCGGAGTATTGGGCAAATCCCGCGTGTTGCCCGTTATACGCGCCGCCAAGCCAGAGATGGCTCTCGGGCGGGCGCGGACCATCGTGAACGCTGGGATCTCGGTGGTGGAAATCGCGTGGACGACGCCGGAAGCAGCCCAGGTGGTGAGAGACATGTGCGAGCGGCCTGGGCTCGTGGTGGGAGCCGGGACCATCTTGAATGAAGAAACCGCCCAAGAGGCGCTGGATGCGGGGGCTGAATTTCTCGTTGCCCCCAATCTTTCCAAACAGGTCGCTCGGTTGGCCAAAAGACGCGGCGTGCCTTATCTTCCCGGGGTATTCACAGCCGACGAAGTGTCTCGGGCACTCGACGAGGGATTGACAATCTTGAAGCTCTTTCCGGCCGCGACTGGGGGCGTGGCTCACATGCGCGCTCTCAATGAGCCGTTTCCGGGCATCACCTGGGTTCCCACCGGCGGGATCAGTTGGGAGACGGCCGGCGAATGGATCCGGGCGGGGGCCGTCGCTGTCGGTATGGGCAGTGCACTGCTCAAAGTGGATGATCTGACGTCAGTCATCAAGACGCTTCAGGGGTCTGTGGCATGACGCCCGTCGTGACGGCGGGCGAGCCATTGGGCCTTCTAACCCCGGCAACCCGCGGCCGGGTTGGGGTGGGCTCCTCCATGACATTTAGTATGGCGGGGTCGGAATGCAATGTGGCCATCGCCTTGGCACGGCTTGGCATTCCGGTCTGGTTCGGGGGCGCGGTGGGGAACGATCCGGCTGGGAACGCGGTCATCCATACTCTGAGGGCCGAAGGTGTCAATGTGGATTTGTTGAATACGAATTCGCATCCCACGGGGCTGATGATGAAGGAATGGTTTGGGCTTAAGCCGGAGCCGCGGGTCTTTTACTATTGTGAAAACACCGCCATGCATGCGTGGGAGCCACCGCTGATGTTGTCCCCGAGGCTGACAACAGCCCGACTTCATCTGTCCGGCATCACCCTCATGATACATTCAGGGCTTCGCGAGCGAATGTTGGACTGGATGAAAGCCTGGGTTGAGGCCAACCGGGGAGGCGTGTCCTTAGACTTGAACATTCGCTGGCGGTTGGGGGACGCGACCAAGTGGCGAGAGACGCTTCAGGCCGCCATGGCCTCGACGGACCTGATTTTCGCCTCGCGCAGCGAGCTGATGGCCTTATGGGATACCGATGACAGCGCCCAGCTTAACGCGCAGGGGATTTTGGGGACGGAGCAGGTGTTAGTGGTAACGGACGGCGACCGTGGCGCCTGGGCTGAACAAGGAGGACACCACCTCGGGGAGGTCCCCGCTTGGCCCGTCGGTCAGGTGACTGATGTCGTGGGGGCCGGCGACGGCTTCGCCGCCGGGGTGTTGGCGGGACGCATCAGAGGCTGGAGCTGGCCTGACAGTCTGAAGCTGGGATCCATCGTGGGAGCGTTTGCCGTGGCTCATCCCGGCGACTGGGAGGGCTATCCCTATTGGGCTGAGGTAGCCGAAATTTTGGATGGCCGTTGGCTTGAGCGATAACAGGGGGGATGCATGATGGCTGAACAAGGCCATGGTGGCCGTGACCGTTTACGGGCGTTGTTGGAGGATAATCACCAGTACGGGGTGGCGAGCCGAGCTCCGGGCCCATCTGGATCTTTGCCGCTCACGGAAGACATGCTGCGGCAGTGGCCCAGCGGGGATCTGTTTGGGCTTAGCCAGAATGTAGGCATGGGATGGCGACCCGAGAGGGTGCTGAACGATCCGGTTCTCATACTTAGCACGCAAGGCGGCATGCGTGATGAGACGGGGGCGCCGCAGGCTCTGGGCTATCACACGGGTCATTGGGAAATCAGCCGATTGGTTCAGCGGGCGGCCGCCGAGTTTCGGGATCTCGGAGCGATGCCCTATGCCGCCTTCGTGAGCGATCCTTGCGACGGGCGTACGCAGGGGACGCCCGGCATGTTTGATTCGCTGCCCTATCGCAATGACGCCTCTCTGGTGATGCGGCGCCTGATTCGTTCTTTGCCGCGCCGGCGTGCTGTCATGGGAGTGGCCACTTGCGACAAGGGGCTGCCGGCCATGATGATGGCCGTGGCGTCCGTCAAAGGGTTGCCTGGTATTTTGGTCCCGGGTGGGGTTACGCTGCTGGCGGAAGACGGTGAGGACGCGGCCAAAGTCCAAACCATCGGGGCGCGCTTCACTCACGGTGAAATTAGTCTCGAGCACGCGGCGGCTATGGGCTGTCGGGCTTGTGCCTCACCGGGCGGCGGCTGCCAATTCCTCGGCACCGCCGCGACCTCACAAGTGGTGGCTGAGGCCTTGGGCATGGCGTTACCTCACACAGCGCTCGTGCCTTCCGGGTCGTCCTTATGGGAGGAGATGGCGCGCGACTCAGCTCGCGCCCTCAGGCACATGATGGCATGCGGCTGGGCCATGGATGACGTACTCACGGATGCCTCCATCGCCAATGCCATGGCGGTCCATGCTGCTTTCGGCGGTTCCACTAATCTGCTCTTGCATCTCCCAGCCATTGCCCATACGGCAGGCCGCCGGGTGCCGACGGTTGACGATTGGCGGCATGTCAATCGCGAGGTTCCGCGTCTGGTCAGCGTGCTGCCAAATGGTCCTGTGCCGCATCCCACCGTCTACGCCTATTTGGCGGGGGGCGTCCCGGAGGTGATGCTGCATCTCCGCCGCCTTGGGTTGCTTGACACTACCGTAAAGACGGTTGCGGGAACCACCTTGGGTGAAGTGCTGGATTGGTGGGAGTCGTCCGAGCGGCGCATCAAGGTGCGAAAACATCTTGAGACCCAAGATGGGGTGAATCCTGATGATGTGATTTTCTCCCCGGATCGCGCTCGGCAGGCGGGCCTCGGCATCACCATCACCTTCCCGGTGGGCAACTTGGCTCCGCAAGGGGCCGTGATTAAGTCGACGGCAATCGATCCCACGGTATTGGACCACGACGGTGTGTACCGCCACCGCGGACCTGCCCGGGTCTTTACTCAGGAATCCGAGGCCATCCGGGCCATCAAGAAGGGCGCCATCAAGGCGGGCGATGTGATGGTGCTGGCGGGGCGGGGACCTATGGGCACCGGCATGGAAGAGACGTACCAACTCACCTCGGCGCTCCGCTACTTGCCGTTTGGCAAGCATGTGGCGCTTATCACGGATGCCCGTTTTTCGGGCGTGTCGACCGGTGCCTGCATCGGTCATGTGAGTCCCGAGGGACTCGCCGGCGGACCCATTGGAAAAGTGCGGGATGGCGACATCATTGATATTGTCATAAATCCCGCGACGGGGGAGGGAAGTCTGAACTTTGTAGGCACGCCCCAGCAACCGCTCTCTCCTGAAGACGGGACGCATGTGCTCCAGGAGCGGCCGTTGAACCCCGACATGGAGCCTGACCCGGACCTCCCCGACGATACTAGGCTATGGGCGGCCCTGCAATCAGTCAGCGGTGGCCCTTGGCGCGGGGCGGTATACGATGTGGACCGCATTGTCGCGGCGTTGGGGCGGGGCTTGTCCCAACAAGGTTGAAACAGAGCAGCAAAGGAGGAGACAGTGATGATCGAAGCGCAAAATCTCATTGGGGGTCAGGAAGTCACCACGTCACAGCGGATGGAGGTATTCTCGCCGTCCCGTCCGGACGAAGTCATTGGGCACATCCCGCAATCGATTGGTGTCGAAGTGGACCTTGCGGTGCAGGCGGCCCGCGATGCCTTGCGGGCTTGGAAACAGTTGGGGCCCATGGGACGAAGCAGTTTGATGTTTCAGGCAGCCGCCATCTTGGAACAGCGGGTGGATGAGTTGGCTCAACTGGCATCCCAGGAAATGGGCAAGCCGATCGGCGAGGCGCGAGGCGAGGCTCTCCGGGCGGTGGCGATTCTCCGCTATTATGCCGGTCAAGGTGCCTATCCGGTCGGTGACGTCATTCCCGCCGCCAATGCGACAACGCTGCAATACACCACACGCGAGCCACTCGGGGTGGTCGGCATCATTACCCCTTGGAACTTCCCGCTGGCCATCCCCATGTGGAAGGTGGCTCCCGCCCTCATATACGGCAATACCGTGGTGATTAAACCGGCCGAGCTTAGCTCCCTGACGGCCTATCGTATGTTTTCGCTCATTCAAGGACTTTTTCCGCCAGGCGTGCTGAATGTGGTCATCGGGCGGGGCGCCGAAGCGGGTGCGGCGCTGGTTCAGCACCCGGGAATTCGCGGCATCAGCTTCACGGGATCCAGCCAGGTTGGGCAGGGCATTGCCCGTGCGGCGGCGGACCGGGGCGTCAAGTATCAACTGGAAATGGGCGGAAAAAATGCTGTAATTGTGGCCGACGATGCCAATATCGAACAGGCGGTGGAATTGGTCGTGTCGGGGGCCATGCGGTCGGCGGGGCAAAAGTGCACGGCCACCTCGCGGGTCATTGTGCTGGACGGCATTCACCACGCTTTTCGGGAGGCCTTGACCAAGCGGGTGAAGTCTCTGGCCGTGGGCGATCCGCTGGATGCCAACACCTATCTCGGCCCGGTCGTGTCGGCGTCTCAACAAAAGCGGGTATACACCTTCATTGAGCATGCGCAGCGGGAGGGGTATGCTGCCGTGACGGGCGGCCAGCTGCTGGATCGACCCGGCTATTTTATTGCGCCCACCGTTTTTGATGAAGTGCGGCCGGACGCTGAGATAGCGCAAGAGGAAGTGTTTGGGCCGGTGGTCGCGATCATTCCCGCCGCCACACTTGATGAAGCCATTACCATCACCAATGGGGTGCGCTACGGCCTCAGTGCTTCGGTATTCACCAGAAATCTCACCACAGCCCTAAAGATGGTTGATGAATTGGAAGTAGGGATGGTGCGGGTGAACGAAGAAACGGCTGGCGTGGAATATCAGGCGCCGTTTGGTGGAATGAAGGCATCGAGCTCCCATTCACGGGAGCAAGGATTGGCCGCCCGGGAATTTTACACCGAAACCAAAACCGTGGCAATCCGTGCCATGTAGGGGGGATGACGATGTTGAACTTGTGGTCTTGGCGCGATGCCCAGGGCGGATCGCACGTGGGGGTTTCGGACGGGCCGTTGCTTGACCAGGTACTGGATTTGTCCGCCGTGGAGTCGGGTCTTCACTCCGTGAACGGCCTCTGGCAGGTACACGGCGGCGGGGAGGCCTTAAGCACTTTTCTTCGGGATGCCTTGGGCTCGACCCGGGAGCGAGTGGCGCTGCGTCCCGAGACGCTTTCTCTTCCTGTCGACCTGACCGAGTGCTGGGCGGCTGGCGTAACCTACCAAATGAGCCGCGACGCACGGGTTGAGGAAACCCAAGGCGGCGAGGACTTCTATCGCAAAGTCTACGAAGCGGAGCGACCGGAGCTCTTCTTCAAGTCGCCGGGGTCGCGGGTGGTTGGCCCTTACGGGGAGGTGGGACTCAGGCAGGACTCAACCTGGCAGATTCCAGAGCCGGAGCTGACGCTGATTGTGGATCCGGATGGGCATCTCTTTGGCTATACCGCGGGAAACGACATGTCCTGCCGTGATATTGAAGGCGAAAATCCTCTGTATCTTCCCCAGGCTAAAATCTATCACCATAGCGCGGCCGTCGGGCCCTGTATCGCGCTGGCAGACACCCTCGATGCGGCCGACCTGGAGATTTCGCTGCAAATTCAGCGACGGGAGAGGATCGTGTTTGCCGGATCCGTCAATACCCGGATGATGCGGCGGACCCCCGATGAGTTAATCCGCTACTTGCGTCGGGCTTGGCCGATGACAGGTTGGACAGCCCTGATGACGGGCACGGCGGTGGTGCCGCCGGCCGACTTTACCCTTGAGCCCGGTGACACCATTGACATTGCCATAAGCGGAATTGGCCATCTGGTGACGCAGGCGCGTCGCATTACCTCAGACTGGGCCTCTGTGCCGCAATGATATGGCGGACGTGCAAAATGTCTTGCCATGACCGGTTGGGACAAGCTGCGTGGACTCCGATATTCTACAGGTGGCGCTACCGTTGGGATCGCGGGCGGGCCGTGAGTCGGGCATCATCGATGGCCGCTCGCATGGCATAAACCATGCTTGTTTCATGGGCGATGCCCTTCCCAGCGATGTCAAAGGCCGTGCCATGGTCGACAGAGGTACGAATGATGGGAAGGCCAATGGTTTGATTGACACCGGTGTCGATGCCAAGCATTTTGATGGCGATGTGACCTTGGTCATGATAGAGAGCGATTACCACATCGAATTCGCCGGTCTGAGCGCGGGCAAAAACGGTGTCGGCAGGCCATGGCCCGCTGATGGGGAGGCCTTCATCGCGAAGCCGCTCGAGGGCCGGACGGAGGATCTGGGCTTCCTCGTCTCCGAACAGTCCATCGTCGCCCGCATGCGGATTCAATGCTGAAAGGGCAATGCGCGGTGCACTAATCCCGACGGTGCCGAGATATTGGTGGGCTAGCCGCGCTACCCGCACAATGCGGTCAGGAGTGAGTCTTTGGATGATATCGCGAAACGCGATGTGGGTGGTGCAGTGAACGACGCGAAGACGCTGATTGCGAAGCATCATGGCGTAATCGCCGGCGCCGGAAAGGGTGGCCAGCGCTTCGGTGTGGCCGGGAAAGGGGACATGCGCCAATTCCCATGACTTTTTATGAATGGGTGCTGTGCAGATTGCGTCGACAGATCCAGACTGCGCGAGCTTAACCGCCTCCACCACATAGGCATAGCTGGCTGATCCGGCGCTCGCCGAGACTTCGCCCCAGGGAAGCCCGTCGGGGACATTCGCGAGATCAACAACCCCGATGACGTTTGGGTTGGGGCCGACTGCGTCGATTTCATGGCGTGTTTGGACAACGGCGAAATCAGGAAGGCGTTCAATCCGGCCAGTCTTCTGAAGGATCGATGCCGCGAGCTTTAGTCGGCTTTGGTCGCCTACGACGGCCAAGGCCACGTGGTCCTCGTTTCGAAGCGCCGATACACCCAATATCGCTAACTCTGGGCCGATCCCGGCAGGATCGCCCATGGTTATGGCAAGTGCGGTAGGCTCCATGGCTAATAATCTCCTCTAATCGAAGTGTCATTAGAAACAGTGTACGTTGTTGAATGCTGGGCGTCGCCCGGGACGCTTAATTTGTGGGCTAGCTCGGGGAAGAAGTCGGGCGTCCCAAACGCCCCGGATTTGGTCACGAGATGAATCGGGACCCGGCCGCCACTTTGGCTGAGCACGACGCCGGGCTCGAGCTCCTCTAAGGGTGTCAGTGCCTTAATGCGAAGATGGCGCACCAGAGCCAGGGTCGTGTCGCCACCGGTTGACACCACTACAGTACGTGCGCTGGGTTGAAGGAGGATGGCTTTGACCGCGTGCGCGAAGCGATTCAGGTCCGCATCAGGGTTAGACTGGGTCTCAGAAGGGGTCACGAAGATGTGGTGCTTGGCTGTGGCTGGTGGAATGTCGGGATTCTCATGAATTTCCCACTCGGGGTTTTGCCGCACTTGATCCACCTGGCGGCGCGAGGCTGGATGTCGGGAACCCACCACGGCGACGATTCGGTCGAAGCACGGCCGTTTGGTCTCGGGCGGAGGTGCATCGGTTGCCCATTGGCGAGCTAACGGCGCGGCCCATCCCGCCGACCCGACCGGCAACAGATGGGGATTCGCTGCCACTAGAGCGGCAAGGCGTTGCAGGTCTTCCATGGAGACGGCATCAGCGATGAAAATACCGCCAACATCCTTAGAATTCTCGAGGGCGGTCGAGCGCAGGGCAATGATCGGACGGTTGGTCAGAGGCGCCAACATGGTAGCAATGTCATCGGTGGCGACTGGATTTTTAGGATCATGGGCCAGCTCGGTGCGATGGGCAGGGCGACCCTCGACAAACAGCCGCCCATTGAGGACAGTACGGTGATTTTGCGGGAACGCAGGGCATATCACCGCTCCACGATACCGCGGCAGGGCGTCGAGGAAGGCGTCCACCATGGCTCCCACGGGACCTCTGAGGGTGGAATCAACCTTTAGATAATGGTGGTCAGCCGAAAGCAGGGCGGCTGGGATGGTGCGAAAACGGCCGGCTATTCCTTCCGGGCTCACATGACGGCTCTCAATGTGAATGACCGCGACATCAGCGGAACGGGGCAGCGATAAAGGGATTTCCGGGAACACCCGGGTTCTTTGGTGGTGTTGGAAAACGATGGCGGTATCCAGCGCGCCGCTTAAGTCATCGGCCCATACTGCGATCATACGCCTACCTCATTGGACTTCGGCGCAAAAACTGGATTCGCCATGATGGGCCAGTCCGACGATGTTGCACGAATAGTCCATCGCCAGGCGGTTGGATCGCCGGCTGTTTCGCCGAACCTGGGGGAGCGCACCCACGCTTTCAAAAAGCACGGCGTACTCACAGGCCCCACCCCCTTGTTTGTGAAATATTATCATCCAATCGCTAGAACTGTGCAATATTTATCAATCGCCTTGACTTGAATCGATGATCGATCATAGAATGATTTTATTAAATAGTGCATCTATTGCTGCAAACTCCGTAGCTGGAGATGGTGGTTTGAACATACGGCCTCGACTCCTCAATCAGCAGATTCTTGAGCACCTTAAGCAAAACATCTTTGACCAGCGCTTTTCGCCTGGCGAGAAGCTTGCCATTGACCTTCTGGCCCGCGAATATGGTTGTGGCATTAGTGTAGTGCGGGAATCGCTTTTTCAGTTGGCCAGCGAGCGATTAGTGGAATACCACCCAAACCGCGGCTTTCGGGTGTCTCCGTTGTTGCAGGGGGTTGAGGTGGAAGAACTATTCAACGTTCGGCGCCTGTTGGAACCAGCGGCTGCGCGGGTACTGGCGGGGAAAATCACGCCCGCGCAAACAGGGCAGTTGAGAGATACCTGGCGCATCATGCGCCAATCGCGCCGAACCCCACTGTATCAGGACTATAAAGACTTCCAAGAAGCGGATGCTCGATTTCATGACCTTGTTTTTGCCTTCGCCGGCAACAGCACCTTGAGGCGCCTTTATGCCTCGCTTCATGTGCATCTCCACATGGCCCGGTTTTACGTCGCCCGGAAGGTCGTGGATGTGGAACCCGCCTCAGAGGAACACCGCACCATTATTGAGCGGCTCGAGTCCGGCGATGCTGAGGGGGCGGCCGAGGCGATGGACCGTCATATCAGCGCGTCTTATTTTCGCTATCAACCCTTGTTTCAATCGGATGTTGACGCCTAATCCATCGTCAATGGAAAGGAGCGACCATGCGGCTTAAAGAGAAGGTCTGCCTCATTACAGGGGCTGCCAGTGGAATTGGAGCGGCCATTGCCCAGCGTTTTGCTGAAGAGGGAGCATGGGTCGAAATCGGCGATCGAGACGCCGACCGCGGTCGCGAGACGGCCCGACGCATTGCCGAGACGGGTGGTCGGGTGCACTTTAGCCCGCTCGACGTTCGCAATCGGCAGTCCGCTGATGCATGGGCTGAAGACGTCATTCACCGGCATGGCCGCATCGATGTTTTGGTGAATAATGCCGGAATTAGCGCGGTTGGTGAGCTGCACGAGGTGTCCGAGGAGTTATGGCAGGACGTCATGGCGGTCAACGTGACCGGGGTGTTCCTGGTCAGCCGGGCCGTGATTCCTGAGATGATGCGCCGTCGGACAGGATCGGTTATCAACATGTCTTCTTGCATTGCCGAAATGGGCTTGGCACGCCGGGCTGCGTACGCGGCCAGCAAAGGTGCGGTGCTCTCCCTTACACGTTCCATGCAGGTGGACTACGCCCGCTACCATATCCGCGTCAATGCACTTTTGCCGGGAACCATTATGACTCCGTTTGTCGAAGGATATTTGAAACGCGACTACGACAATCCGGAGGAGGCTCTCGCGCTGTTGAAGCAGCGGCAACTGGCTGATGACTTAGGGCGCCCAGAAGATGTGGCGGACGCAGCACTCTACTTAGCGTCAGACGAGTCACGGTATGTCATGGGAAGCGGATTGGTGGTGGATGGCGGCATCACAGCCGGCAAACCGTTTTAGTGCGAAGGAGAGAAAGGGTGGCGGGAATGGACGCAATCAAGGAGTTTTGGGGCTACTGGCGCGACGATGGTCGAGTGGGGACTCGCAACCATGTGTTGATTCTGCCGCTCTCGCCGGCGGTCAGTACAAGCGCATCGTGGGTCCAACAGGCTGTGCCCGGCACAGTCAGTGTCGAATTGCATCAGGATATTCATCCTTCCGTGTCCGGATATCCCTTGGCTATCCGGACACTCGCCGGATGGGTGGACCATCCCAACGTCTATGCCACCGTTCTGTTGGCGCTTAGCCAGGATGATCCCGTGGTCAGGGATTTGCTGCCCCAACTCGGGCACCACGTTCGGTATCGGTTGGTGTCCTTGGAGGGTGAGGGTGGGCGACGGGCCGCGCAAGAAGCAGCCCGGCAGGTGGCTCAAGACTACTTGACGGCATCCAAGAGCCTAGAGCGTCAACCGGCGCCATTAAGCCAGTTGATTTTGGCGACCGAATGCGGGGGATCGGACGCCTGTTCGGGGCTCTCCGCCAACCCCAGTCTGGGCTTCGCCAGCGACCGGCTGGTGGAAGCGGGCGGAACCTCCATTTTAGCCGAAACCACGGAACTCATCGGTGCCGAACATATTTTGGCCGCCCGGGCCACGAGCCCATCAGTGGACGACGCTATTTGGGAAACGGTTCGGCATGCCGAGCGTGCTGCCATGCGCATGGGGGTTGATTTCCGGGGTGGTCAGCCGGCCCCGGGGAATATCGCCGGTGGGATTACCACGATCGAGGAGAAGTCCTTGGGATGCGTTCACAAGGGAGGCAACAGCCCTGTTGCGGGCGTGATTGACTATGCCGAGCGCCCTCGAATGCGGGGGCTGGTCATTATGGATACCCCGGGACATGATGTGATGCAGTTTGTGGGTATGGCAGCGGGCGGGGCGCAAGTTATGGTCTTTACGACTGGCCGCGGCACGCCCACCGGGGCCGCGATCGCACCTGTCATCAAGGTATCGACCCGAACCGCGCTGAAGCGCCAGTTGCCTGACCTGATTGATTTCAACGCGGGGAGCATCATCGACGGTGTTCAGACCCGGGAGCAGGTGGGCTGGGCCCTGTTTCGAAAGATTCTCTCCGTGGCCAACGGTGAGCGTGTGGCGGCTGAGATTTTGGGCCACCGCGAGTTCGGAATTTTTCAGGGATGGGGGGCCGAGGCATGAGCACGCTGATGCAATGGTGGCGATGGAAAACAGCAGCCGGGTTCCAGGAAGGGATAATGCGGGAAGAGGATCCGGGGGCTGTGGTTCTGGAGCATGCAACGCCGACCCCGGCGTCTCTCGGGGGCGTTGTGGAGTATTGCCGGACGGCCCACATTCAGCTCACGGACTGGGCCGAGGCGCTGTTGGCTAAGATGCCGGCCCGAGAGAGGATCCCGAAGGACGCCATCGAGTGTCCGGTCGACCTCGAGCTGCTCTTCGGGTGCCAAGCAGTGGCCGAGGACCAAGACGCGCCCGCAATCTACCTCAAGGCATCCCAGACCACCCTGGCTGGACCACGTCAATCGCTAGGCCTTAGGCCTGACGTGGCCTGGCATGTGGCGCACCCAGCTATTATTGCCGTGTTCGGCCCGCATGGGGATGTGTTAGGTTTCAGCTTAGGCCTTGACGTCACGGCCTTAGAGCTTTTGACGCGTCATCCGCTGCATCTTCAGGAGGCTAAATGGTTTCAGGGCAGTGCCGCCATGGGTCCTGTGTTGGCTCTGGCTTCAAGCGGCGATCTCGAGCACGTTGAGGTGCGCTTTCAGGTATGGCGGCGAGGTCAAGTGCTGGTGCGCGAGTCATGCGCGCCGGTCCATCTATCTGCCCGATTGGAGATGGCTCGGCGTGTCCTAACCTGGATGCCCCACGTGCGTTGGTTTGGGGTGATGCTGCCGTTGAATGTTTCGTTGCCCGAGGTATTTCAGTTGGAGGAGGGCGATGAAGTATCCGTCTCCGCACCGGGGTTGGGGGAGTTCACCGCCATGGCGCGGTCGCTTCAGCCCGTGAGCTCCCAAGAGACACGGGAACCACGAGTGCTGCTCATTCATCCCAATGACACGGTGGCCGTGGCGCTCGACCCCATCCAAGCCGGGACGTCCATTTCGATTGCGGGAATTGAGATCTCCGTGCGCGATGACATCCCCTTTGGGCATAAGGTGGCCATCCGCGACCTCGAGGCCGGCGATTGGGTCATCAAGTACGGGGAGAAGATTGGGGTGGCGAGTCAGCCCATTCATTCTGGCGAACACGTGCACACCCATAACCTTGAGAGCAGCCGGGGCCGGGGAGACCTCTTGGTGGCTGAACGGGAGGTGCAGTAAATGCGGACGGAATTCATGGGGTACCGACGATCGGGCGGCCATGTGGGGGTTCGGGACTATCTATTGGCACTGCCGTCGGTCGTCTGTGCTACGCGCGCCGCCTTTTGGGCCGTCGAAGGCACCGACGCCATCGCCATCGAGCACCCGATAGGATGCGCGCAAATCGGAGCTGACCGCGAACAGACCCGCCGGGTACTGGTCGGCATTGGCGCGCATCCCAATGTTCGGGCCGCCATGGTGATCGGGCTGGGCTGCGAGGGTGTTCCAGCTCAGGAGGTGTACCAGGGCCTTTTGGACCGGGGTCAGGCCACCGCGGTCGCGACTATTCAGGAGTCGGGCGGCACGCGGGAGGCTGCCCAGGCGGCGAGAACCTTCTTGGCGGGCGTCAAAGCAGTTCCCCGCGAGCAGGTGGGAATACAGGATCTGGTGCTAGGCGTGGGGCCGATTGAGGCGCTGGGTGCCGCCGGACGTGCGCTCGTTGAGGCGTTTCTCGACCGCGGCGGCCGTATCGTCTTCAGCGCCACAGACGATCCGGGCGCACTGCCGTATGGCACGCCAATTCCTCCTAGCGTGCGCTGCGCCGCTATGGAAGCGGGAACTGGGCCAACGGAGACGATGACGGGACTTGCCGCTTGTGGAGCGCAGATTCTCTTGGGCATTTGCGATCCGCACAATTTGGGAGGCCATCCGATCGTTCCGGTGATACGTCTGGGGGCGGACGAACGGTTCCGTCGGGCGCTGTCAGACGACATGGACGGC
This sequence comes from Sulfobacillus harzensis, assembly GCF_012933365.1. Lineage (GTDB taxonomy): Bacteria > Bacillota > Sulfobacillia > Sulfobacillales > Sulfobacillaceae > Sulfobacillus_B > Sulfobacillus_B harzensis. The sequence goes on from NZ_JABBVZ010000007.1 coordinate 15,898, forward strand.
ATGATCGGCGACCGTGACCCCGACGGCTGGGTCGACTGGATTCTCGCTGTGGCCAGCGGCGAGATGACGTTGAGTGAGTCGCTCGGGACGGCGAGTTTCGCGATCGAACGGATTGGGCCGACGTTGTAAGCTTTCAGGTGGGAGGAAGCGGCTGTGGCGGTGACGTTGTATTTCGATGCATTTTCTGGGATTGCCGGCGACATGGTGGTGGGCGCCCTCTTAAGCCTTGGCGCCTCATGGGCCGCGGTCGAGGATGGGGTCCGATCGCTCGAGGTTGCCGGACTTTCCATTGCCCAACGGCCGGTCAATAAAGGGGGCGTTGAAGCGGTGAAGTTCGACGTCGAATGGCCATCGGGCACGCTCCAGCATCGGCACTTGCCGGAGATTTTGGAGCGTTTGGCTCGGGCGGGGCTCCCCCAAGGCGTTGCGCAGCGTGCCCGCGCTGCCTTCGAAGCTCTTGCATTTGCCGAGGCTCGCATCCATGGGATATCCATGGAAGCTGTGCATTTGCATGAGGTAGGAGCCGAGGACTCCATCGCAGATATTGTCGCCGCTTCGGTAGCCTTTGAAGACTTGGCCCCTGACCAATGCATGGTTGGCCCGATCCCCACCGGCAGTGGTTGGACCCTGTCCGCCCATGGCCGCATTCCTATTCCGGCCCCCGCCACGCTGGAGTTGCTACGCGGCTTTCGAACTCGGGCAGGAGGCGTGAGCCGCGAGCTCACGACACCAACCGGTGCCGCTCTCCTCTCGGCGTTTCATGCTCAATCGGTGTCGGAGATGCCGGAGGGGGTCGTGTCAGGGATTGGATATGGCGCGGGGACCATGGATCTGGCTCATCCCAACATTCTTCGGGCCGTCTTTTTGGAAATGGAATCCGATCCCACGGGGGGGAATCAGCATGTTCACGCCTGAAGATCGTCCGCTGGCATCGGAGGTTCGCTGGGATGGCGAACGACCGCGACGGCGGGGCTTTTCCGAATCCGTCTTTTGTGAGGGCAAGACGGAAGCGCAGCTTCTCGCGATCGCAGCGCAACTAGATTCCAAGAGTCCGGTGCTCTTTACCCGCTTGGAGGAATCCCTGGCCCAGCAGATTTCTTTGGCGTATGCCGATCAGCCATTCTCATACGATGCCGTTTCCAAAACAGCCTTGTGGGGAGAGAGGCCGGCGCCCGACCCTGAGCGCGTGGTCGCCGTCGTGACCGCCGGCAGCGCGGATATTCCGGTCGCACGGGAAGCGGAACGGGCCTTGGAAGCCGAAGGTGTTACAGTGCTGGCGCGCTATGATGTCGGCGTGGCCGGTTTGCATCGTCTGCTCGCGGTGTGGCCCGACTTGGAAGCGGCCGATGTCATCATCGTGGTGGCGGGAATGGATGGAGCGCTTCCCAGCGTTGTCGGTGGAATGGCTCGGCAGCCGGTCATCGCGGTGCCGACCAGTATTGGCTACGGTGCTCACTTTCAGGGGTTGGCCCCTCTTCTCACCATGCTCACCAGTTGCGCAGAGGGGGTAGGCGTGGTCAACATTGACAACGGCTTTGGGGCAGCACGGCTGGCGACGCAGATTGTTCGCTTAAAAAAACCGCATGCCCGCGCTGGAGGAGCATGATGAGCCTCTATCTCCACGTCAACAGCGGTGTCTCATATCCAGAGCTCAAAACGCTGCTGCAAGCCCATCAGAAGATCGCACCCTCACGGGACGATCTTGCCGAAGCGGTGATGGATTGCGCAGCAGAACTGGGCCAGCCATTCTTGAACACCGGTGAGGTGTCCCCTTTGGTGTCATGGCTGGCCCATGAAGGGCTTTTCGTGGGTCCGCTACCTCTCGATTTAAAGAACCCCTGGCCCGTGAAGGCTCTCGCAGGGTTTGAGGTCTTTTCTTGTCCAGGGGCCGTGCTTGATACCCGGGTTGTGGCGCTGATTCGCGGGGTGGCGCGGCCGACGCGAAAATTTGAGGGCCGCGTGCGCTGGGTCGAGGACGCCTCCTCAGGAGACCAAACGGTGCCATTTCGGGTGATGGCATTGGACACGGCGGTGAGCACAGAAGATGAAGCGCCCGCCTTGTTGCTGGAGACCAACATTGACGACATGGCGCCTGAAGCGTTGGGCTATGTTCTGGACCGACTGTTGAAAGAGGGAGCTCGTGATGCCTGGATGACGCCGATTGTGATGAAGAAGTCCCGGAGCGCGGTTCTTTTGAGTGTGTTGGCCCCCTGGGACAGGGCGGAAGCGCTTACCGATGTTGTCTTCGCGGAGACGACAACGCTCGGAATTCGACGGCGCAGGGTGGATACCCTCATGCTGAGGCGTCGCCGCGATGCGGTTCGGACTCCGTATGGCGTCATCCAAGTGAAAGTGGGCTTCTTTCAGGGGCGGGTTCGCTCGCTACATCCCGAGTTTGAGGATTGCGCACGAGCGGCGGAGCAGGCCCATGTACCACTCAGGGTGGTGGCCGAAAGCGCCGTTCAGGCTTGGAGGTTGAGCCGGGCTGTGGAGACTGGGGAAGAACAGAAAATCATGGAGGGGGAGGACTAAGCATGGTGCTGGCAGACCGTTTGCGGAGGGGAGAGCGGGGACTCCGGGGCATCTTTGTCGGGGCGCCCTCGGTCGATTTGGTGGAAATGGCGGGATTGGGCGGGGCCGATTTTGTGGTATTGGACGCCGAGCATGGGACGGTCTGGCCGGCAGTGCCGGAGCTTTTGCGGGCGGCCGAGGCAGTGCGGGTCCCTGCCTTGGTGCGGGTTTTGAAGGGGCGCACGGACATGATATGGCAAGCGTTGGACTTTGGCGCCGAAGGCGTGTTGGTGCCGGGCATCCGCAGCGTCGACGAGGCCCGCTCAGCACTTCGGGCTGCCCGCTACGCGCCCGAGGGGGAGCGGGGGTTGGCGTTTTCTACGCGGGCGGCCACCTACGGCTACGATGCGGGTCCTGAATTCCTCAAGAAAGCCAATCGTCAAGTCACCGTCTTGCTGCAGGTGGAAACCCGCCAAGCGGTAGAAAACTTGAAGGATATCTTGAAGTTGCCGGGCCTTAACGGAATCTTTGTGGGACCTACCGATCTGTCCGTCGCTTATGGGGAGGAAAGCCGGCAAACGGAGCGGGTTGTCTCCCTCATCGAAGGGATCCGCCAAGAGGCGGAGCAGGCCGGCATCCCTTGGGGGCTTTTCGCGGGCACCGCTGAGAATCATCGGTCATGGCGGAAAAAGGGTAGTTGGTATTGTGCGACAGGCATCGCCAATCTCTTTCGTCCAGCACTTGAGGCCTGGTTAGAGCGGGAGCCGTTGTCATGAGGCGGGTGCTGGTGCCTCAAGCGATTGATCCGGCGGGGATGGAGGTCCTACGCCATCCCGAGGTAATCATCCTAGGACCGCTCAGCAGTCCAGATGAACTCAGCGCGGCGATGCGAGAGGTGGATGCGGTGCTCATCCGTCTATGGCCCATCTCGGGAGAGGCCATTCGCTCTGCGCGCCGACTCAAGGTCATTGCCAAGCATGGCGTCGGGACGGACAATATCGATTTAGAGGCGTGCCGCAAGAGAGGTGTGCACGTAACCATCACCGAGACGGCGAATCGGGGGACGGTCAGCGAATATGTGCTGGGCGCCTTAATTACAGTCGCCCGCCATTGGAAGGCGGCCGAAGAGGCTCTGAAGGCGGGCGATTACGAGGGCCGAATTCGCTACTATGGCACCGAGTGGGCGGGAAAGACCATCGGTGTGGTCGGCTACGGCCGCATTGGTCGTTCGCTCACGCCGCGATTGGTTCATGGGCTTCATGCCCAGGTGCTGGTGTATGATCCCTACGTGCCCCGGGATATTCTCATGGACCACCCCCAAGTTCAATGGGCTGACAGCTTGGACGCATTAGTGAAGGCGGCGGACGCTGTCACCTTGCACACGCCCTTGACGCCAGAAACCTATCGCATGTTTGATGCGGCGCGTTTAGCCAAGATGAAGCCGGGCGCGTTCCTCATTAATGCGGCCCGCGGACCCATTGTTGATCCGGTCGCGTTGGTTGACGCGCTGACATCACACCACCTAGGGGGAGCCGTCTTGGATGTTTTTGATCCGGAGCCGCCTCTGGCCGACAATCCCTTGTGGGAGGCTCCCAACTTGCTGGTGACGCCCCATATTGCCGCCTCTACCCACGAGGCGGTTCAGAGGATGGGCGTAGAGGCGGCCGCCTCCATCATGCAGCACTTTCATCTGCGAGAAGGCTAGGACAGTAGAACCCCCGCAGCACTGTGAAGGGTGCCGCTCGTGTCAAAGGTCAAATCCGCCCATTCGTTTAGCGGAGTCAACCCGAGGGTTGCGGCATCATCCCATAAGGCCTCGCTAATCGCCATATCCTCCAAATGGAGCGTGTCGCGAATGATGAGGACCCGGGTATGAGCTGGATCAGTGCCATTGATGGTGCGTAGAGCAACCTCGATAGCATCCCGATCATTCGCCATCACCATTGGGGTTTTTATGGGATTAAATTCGGTCGATGTTAACGCGTTGGTGTAGGTAGTGGGCCAATCGATGGCATCATAGGCGCGGCGAGAGACACTGTCGGCCAGACCGATTCCATTGGCGTTTCCATGGGTTTCCTCGGTCAAGCTTAATACCACGATTTTTCCGATGGTGGGTCCTGGGTACGCGGCATTGGCGGGGCCGTACCGACCGGTGACATTGGGGTCCATCCCGTCCCCAGAGATGTTTTTGCCCAATTGGGCAACGACGAGGACATCAAGGTGATCAAACGGCAGACGCGCCATCCATTCCCGGGACTTTTGCATGAGAGCGGGCTCTTCCTGCAAAATGGCGTCGGCGGCGACAGCACGAACCAGTGCCGTTTGTTCATGGCCATTTTCGACCAGGGCGATACCGAACGCGACCGGCAGGTGCTCGATGATAAAGGCGGCTACTTCCGGGACGACGTGGTGAAAGTGGTCGAACCCACGTGTGTGCACCGCGGCCGCCCCCCGCTGCTTTCCAAATCCGATAGCCAGCATCTTGGCCAACCCGCTTTCGATAGGACCGTGAAAGGCAGTGTGCGCCTTCACCCGATTGATGGGGATGATGCCATCTAGTTCCAGGGCCGCACGGCTAAAGTAAATGGGCGTGCCGTCGTTCTGCTGGCCGATTTCTTCCGTCTCCATCCGGGCGTCAATACGGGCTCCCATAGAAGCTTCGGTAATTCCGTAGCTTGCCAACACTGCCTTTTGCCCGTCCGGTGTGGCCCCCCCATGGGATCCCATTGTAGGGACAATGACGACGTCGGCCCCACGGGCTCGAATCTCATCGATGGCGGTCTTGGCCACGACGGCTAAATTGGCAATTCCGCGGCTGCCCAATCCGACGGCGTAGGTTTTGCCCGGTGAGATGAGATGCTGGACTCGGGTGATTTCCCGCTGAACCGCTGTGACGATATCGGGTTCCACCGGTCCCGGCAGTACCTGGCGGACGGCGCGGAACCGTGGCCAGTCGATGGGGGGAAAAGGGGATAAATCGAGCATAACGACACTCCTTTCGGCAGAAAAGCCGGCTCAAACCATGTCCTGAGACGGCTTCGTGGGGGAAACTTCATAGGGCACCAAAATAAGGCGGACGCCCCGTTGGCGAATCTCATCCTGCATGTCCTCAGGCATTCGGTCGTCGCTGACAAGGACGTCGATGCTCTCCAAGGGGGCCACGGTAATGAGGGCGGATTGTTGGAACTTAGAGAAATCGGTGACCAGAATCACCTGTCTTGCACGGGCAATCATCGTGCGCTTGACGGCCACGGAATCGACCGAAAAGTTGCTGAGGCCTTCAGCAACGTTGACGACGGCGGCGGACAACACCACTACGTCAGCGTTCAGTTGTTCGAGAAAATCGGTGGTGAAGTGGCCAAGCAAAGAGGCGGTGTCGGTCCGATATTCGCCCGCTGTCACCAAGACCTGCACCCGTTCCTTTTCTCCCAATGCCGCCGCTGCGGGAAGTGAATTGGTAATGGCAGTCAAGGGCAAGTCATTGGGGATGCGACGCGCGACTTCCAATACGGTGGTCCCCGCATCAAAGATAACCACTTGATGGGGTTCCAAAAGCTGGGCGGTTTTAGCGCCGAGCGCCTGCTTGACCATTGGCTGCTCTTTCAGGCGCTCCGCCCAGCCGCGGCCATATTGCAGGTTCGGCCGGATTATAGCCCCTCCGCTGGTGCGGATGACTAGATTGCGTTCCTCCAACGCTTGCAAATCGCGATAGATGGTCATGGGCGACACGTTGAAGCGCTCAGCCAATTCCTTAACCGATATTTGCGTTTCACGAAGAAGCATATCGACAATGTCATCTTGCCGCATCAAAACGTCTCCTCGTCGATGTGATCATCTTAAGCTTCGGCCGGCGCGGACTCCTCGCCGAGTCCGAGATAGGCATTTTGGACCCGCTGATTTTGGCGCAGGCGGTCAACCGTGTCGTGGATCGTGATGGCTCCTGTTTCCATTACATAGGCCCGACGGCTTACAGAAAAGGCCATAGGAGCGTTTTGTTCCACCAACAGGATGGCCGTTCCTTGCCGCCCTATTTCGGCGATGGTGCGAAAAAGCTGCTTGACGATGATGGGCGCCAAACCTAATGAGGGTTCATCCAGCAATAGCACTTTGGGATTGGACATTAACCCCCGGGCCACCGCCACCATTTGTTGCTGCCCGCCGGACAGCGCCCAGGCGGGTCGATCCAGGTGCTGCTCAAGAACGGGAAACATGGCCAACACGCGTTCCACTTCAGAAGCTAGTTGGGAGCGCTTCAGTTTTCGTATCGTGGCCCCTAAATAGAGATTTTCGCGGACGGTCAGCCCTGGGAAAAGGCGGCGACCCTCGGGGACGTGTGCAACCCCAAGGGATACGATGTACTCCGGCGGCCGGCCAGAAATCCGTTCGCCGTCAAGGAATACATCGCCGCGGCTAGGACGTAAGAGGCCGGAGATAACGCGCAAAGTGGTGGTTTTGCCCGCACCGTTCGCCCCAAGGAGGGCGACGATCTCCGTTCCGTCCACCGTGAGTGAGACGTTGCGCAGGGCCTGGGCGCGTCCGTAAAAAGCGGCCAGATTCTTAACTTCCAGCTTCGGCATGCTCCTCCTCCTTGTCCTGTCCCAAAAAGGCTTCCAGCACCAGTGGATCCTTGAGAACCTCCTCTACGCTGCCTTGGGCAATTTTCCGCCCGAAGTTCAAAACCGTTAGGCGGTCGGCTAACTTGGTGACCAAGGCCATATCGTGCTCAATCAACAAGATAGTGGTGCCTTGGCTTTTCAGCCGATTCAGCACGGCTAGAAGATTGGCCGTTTCCGTATCATTGAGTCCCGCCGCTGGCTCGTCAAGAAGCAAAACGGTGGGTTCGGCGACCAATGCGCGGGCCAACTCCACCAATCGCTGCTGGCCGTGGGCAAGACTGACCGCTGGCCGAAGGGCTAGTTCGCTGAGACCTACAAAGTTGAGGGCTTCCATGGCCCGTATTTCAAAGTCCCGTTGCTCGCGGCGCGATGCCGGCGAGCCAAGCATGTTGCCAAGAAACGTGGCTCTTCGATGCCGATGCAAGCCTAGCATAACATTTTCAAGGGCTGTCATCTCTTTGCATAGTCGGATATTTTGAAAAGTACGAGCAATGCCGCGGGCTGTGATGCGGTCTGCCGGGAGGCCATTAATGCGGGATTCTTGCAGCATTACCGTACCACTCGAAAGAGGATAGACCCCGGAAATAAGGTTTAGCACGGTGGTCTTCCCCGATCCGTTAGGACCCACCAGGGCATGGGCTTCTTGGCCCAGAACGGTAAGATTCATGTCGTCCACCGCTTTCAACCCACCGAACGATTTGGACACTCCTTCCAGCGTGAGCACTGGAGCGCCGGCAGTTACCAGATTGGGACGGGGTGTGGACCCGCTCTTCAGGCTAGGCAAGGTGGGCGCGACGATGCGTTGCCACAACCGCTCCACCGTCGACCATATTCCTCCGGGGAGGAGAACGACAACCACAAGCACAATCAGTGCATAGACGACCAGGTAGATGTTTTGTAGAAATCGCAAAAACTCCGGTAAAAGTGTCAGCACTACGGTTCCGAGAATCGTGCCAGCGGCCGATCCCGCACCGCCCACTACTGTCATGGCTAAGAAAGTGACAGATTGGGTGAAGTTGAAAGTCGACGGGCTGATATACATGGCGGCGCTGGCGTATAGCCCTCCCCCTAGTCCGGCGATGGCGGCCCCGACAGTAAAGGCAACCGCCTTGCCCAAAAACGCGTTTACCCCCATGACGCGGGCCGCTAGTTCGTTCTCCCGAATGCCTCTTAAAGCACGGCCCCACGTGAATCGGCGGAGCACGTGGACACCGGATGCGACCAGCATCAAAATGACGATTACCAAGTATAGGAATGGTTTGTCATCAAGCATAGAGATTCCAAAAAAGTGCGGTCGTACAATGCCTGTTATGCCGTTGGGACCGCCTGTTACCGGTATCCAATTGTTAAGCACCAGACTAATGAGGACCTGAAAGCCGATGGTGACCATGGCCAGATAGTGGCCGGCCATTTTGAGAGTGGAAAGGCCGATAATCAGGCCGAAAATGGCGGTCAGCGCAATTCCCGCGATGAGTCCCATCCACAGCGAATGGGTATGCAGTGACACGATCGCCGTGGCATAGGCTCCGATACCGAAGAACGCCGCCTGTCCCAGAGAGATTTGTCCCGTGTATCCCAAAATGACCGTTAGTCCCAAGTTGGCTAAGGCCCAAGTAGCAGCCTCGAGGGCGAGATTGAGATAATACGGGTTTTGGCCGAGAAGTTGCGGAACCAATAACCCGAATACAATTACGGCCACCCACGGGATATAACGGAGTATTTTCACCGTTAGCTGAACCTCCTTTCTACGCCTTTTCTGCGGTTTTCTCACCGAATATGCCCTGGGGTCTTAAGAACAAGAATAGGATTAGGAGGATAAATGCATAGGCGTCCTTATAGGGGGTAGAGATGTAGGCAGCACCCAAGGTTTCCACCACGCCAATGCAGAGTCCTCCAATGATGGCCCCCACGGTGTTCCCGAAACCGCCGATAATCGAGGCGGCGAATGCCTTTAGCGCGATGCTGGTGCCCATGCTGGGCGACACATAGAAAATCGGCCCAACCAAGATGCCGGCTGCACCACCAAGAATCGAGGCGTAGACAAAGGTCAGCGCAATCATGACCGCGACGGGGATGCCCAAAAGCCGGGCAGTCTCTTTGTCTTGAGCTGTGGCTTCCATTTTCTTTCCTAAAAGGCTGCGGTCCAACACCAGATACTGGAACGCCACAAACACTGCGGTAACGCCTAAAATGGCCAGATACTGAACGGAGACCACGAGACTCCCGATGTTGATGGTCTGGGCGGAAAACAGGGATGGAAGGCTACTCGGTGTGGCACCGAAGAGATCCTGGGCAAGATTTTGCAATAAGATAGAGGCGGCAATTGTGGAAATGATAACAGGGAGAAAGGATTGGTTGCGAAGCGGATAATAGACTCCAAGTTCGAAAAAGATGCCGAATACGGCCATTCCTGCTAAAGCCAACAAAAAGGCGATAATCATGTTCAGGTGCAGATCAACCAGGGTGACGGTCATCATATAAGCACCCACCATCGCAATCTGCCCTTGAGCAAAGTTAACCACGTTAGCAGCCCGGTAAATGAGCACAAAGCCTAAGGCTACCAGCGCATAGATGGCACCGATGCCTAGGCCACTAATCATGAGTTGTAGAAAATTAGCCATTCCTGTCCTCCCTCATGCGCTAGAGGGGGGAGGTGTGAGCTCCCCCGCAATCCTTCGGCTGTTTGGCTCACGGATTGTAAAAGTTGAAGACGTGAACCACGGTGGGTGTCGCACCTTTGAACTTCACAACGGTGTATCCATGGAGGCCGTCGCCGTGGGAGTCAAAGTTGTAGACCCCCTCAGAGCCGGGGAAGTTGCGCACCTGAAGCAACCCCTTGCGAATGGCGGAATGGTTGGTTCCGCTCTTTTTCACCACTGCTGTAAGAACGCGCACAGCATCCCATGTATAGGACGAGTAGATGTCGGGTTTGACCCCGGGATACGCTTTCTCCAAAGCCTTGCCAAAGGTCACTGAGGTTGGATTCTGTCCATAAGCGTAGTCGGTGGTGCCGTAATCCCCGTTGAGGCTTGAGCCTAGCAATTTAATCACGGTGTTTGAGGTAATGGACGAGGAACCCATGATGGTAGCGTTAAGCCCGAATTCCTTCACTTGTTTCAAGAAGATGGCAAGGTCAGATCCGTAGGTGAAATAGGTGGCGATGGCTTGAGGGTGGGCACTCTTGAGGGCGGTGACAATCGAGGTATAGTCGGTGGAATGGTTGGTGTAGCCCTCATCTTTGACCACCTGACCGCCGTAATGGGCAATCCATTTCTTCAGGTAAGTGTCACCCCCGGTGCCAAAGGCGTCGGTGGAGTGGACAATGGCGATTTTGGTCAACCCCAGCTTCTTGATTAAGTAATACGCCATGGTTCGCGCCGAGTAGCTGTCGTTAGGACGAAACCGGAAAATCCATGGGTCGTTTTCGTGGGTCAGTTGGGGATCTGTGCCCCCGATCAGCACTGGGATCCCCGACTGCTCGATCATGGGATTGATGGCCTGGACCTCCGTAGATCGAATTGGGCCGATGATGGCCAAGAGGTGGGGATACTGGGAGACTAACTTTTCGAACGCATTCACGGTTCCACTATTGGTGGTTTGATCATCTTCCACGATGAGCTTTAGGGGATGGCCATCGATACCGCCTTTGGCATTTATCTCCTGAATGGCGAGTTTCGCGCCGTCCACCTTTAGTTGTCCCGACGAAGCTCCCGAACCCGTCAACGCACTTACCATGCCAATTTCATAAGGCGCACTTCCGGAAGCGCTGCTCGAGCCGCCCCCACTGGCTGGGGAGCCGCAGGCTGCAGCGATGCACCCAACGGCACTGAGCAAGGTGATGGCAGCAAAGGATTTCTTTTGGTTCATGACATACCTCCTGCAGGGTTCATCTCAAGAGTTAGCATTTCACACGATCTATGTGATTGTTCAACACATAATCACAGAGTCCTCCCTGGATATGGCAAAAATGGAAAAATTAAATTCTAGCCAGTATCTTTTGAGATACAATGGAATCAGGAAAAAAGCAGGAAATCGCGGTATCGATAGCAAAATTAGAGATTGTTGCGTTTTATCAGATGACACGAGCAAGAAGAGGGCCGGAACAGCGCGAGGAGGTCTGGGATGAAAATCCGGAACATTCGAACCATCCCCCTTCGTTATCGTGGGGAACATTTGGACAAGGATGCGCTGGCGATGAAAATGGGTGCCGAGCATCCCATGGATGTGCTGATTGTGGAGGTGGAGAGCGACGACGGCCGCGTGGGGCGGGGAGAGTGCTACGCCTACGGCGCCCTTTCGTCGGTCTCGACCATCATCCAAGAGCTGCTGGCCCCGCTGGTGCTTGGCCGCGACCCACGGGCCACGACTGCGCTCTGGGAGCGAATGTATCAAGTCAACTTTCGTCTGGGCAGGCGGGGACTGTTAATGTGCGCGCTCAGCGGAGTGGACACCGCCTGTTGGGATTTGGCGGCCCAGGATGCGGGCGTTCCTCTATGGAAGTTCCTTGGTGGGGAGCGGGAGGTTATGCCGGCTTACGTGACTGGGGGGTATTATCGCCCGGGCAAGGGGCTCGAGGAGCTTCGTGAGGAGGTCCGTCAAGTCGTAACCCGCGGATTTCGCGGAATGAAGCTGAAAATTGGCGGAATTGACCGCGCCGACGATGTGCGTCGCCTGGAAGTGGTTCGCGAAGAGGGCGGCGACGGATTCTTCCTTGGGGTCGATGCCAACAATGCCCTGACCTACCCTGAAGCGTTGTGGTGGGGGCGGCAGTTGGAAGCGCTGGGGGTTGACTTCTTTGAGGAACCGATTCCCACGGATCAGCCGGCGCTCTCGGCTCGACTTGCTCGGGATCTCGACGTGGCCATTGCCGGATACGAGACGGAAACAAGTCTCTATGGCATGCGAGACCTCATCGTGGCAGGTGCCGTCGATATTGTGCAGGCCGACTGCATCTGGGCTGGCGGGATTACCGAGGTGCGGCGCATCGCTGATTTGGGGCGCGCATTCGGCCTCCCCTTTATCCCGCACTACTCTGCAGGGGCGTTGGCCTTGGTCGCCAACTTGCACCTCGCGGCGGCCACGCCCGGAGCCGCTTGGCAGGAACTCCATCTTCGCACCAATCCCCTAAGGGACGAGTTGCTAACCGAGCCGCTTAAGGTGGTTGACGGTCAATTGCGGCTGCCCTCAGGTCCGGGACTCGGGGTCACATTGAATCCTGATACCATTGAAAAGTATCGGGTGGATTAACGGCGAGGCCAAATCCGAACACCTTTGAAATGCCCTGAAGGAGGGATTTGATGCGTTGGGGAACGATTAGGCTGGAGGATGGGACGCCGTCGGCCGCCTTATGTCAAGACGGCAAGGTAGTGTCGGTTGTGGGGTTGAACGCGATTTCGCATCGCTCCTTTCCGACGGAGTTGGAGGCAATCATTACGGCGGATGTTGCCGGGGCAATCATAAGTGAAGCCGTCAAGAGCGATGCGTTCCTCCGGATAGGAATCGAGGAGAATGCAGTTCATGTCTTAGCCCCCCTGACCAAACCCGAGCGGATTGTGGGTATCGGCCTCAACTATGGTGCCCACGCACACGACTTGGATGAAAAAGTCCCAGAGGAGCCGGCAACCTTTCTGAAGCCCCAAGCCAGCATTATAGGTCCCGGCGATGTTATTCGCATTCCGCGTGTTTCGAAGCGCACGACTGCCGAGGCGGAGGTAGCGCTGGTCTTCTCCAGGTCATGCAAGGATGTCTCAAGCGATCGTTGGCAGCAAGTGGTGTTTGGAATGGTGCCAGTTCTGGACATGACCACCGAGGATATCTTGCGGAGAAACCCGCGCTTTCTCACGCGGTCCAAAGGCTATGACAGCTTCTTTTCCTTCGGCCCATGGATCGCCACGTTAGACGAGTTTACGCGCCTTGACACGATCCGGGTGCAGACCGTGGTTAACGGCGAGATTCGAGCCGAAAATCAGGTGTCGGGCATGACTTACGGGCTCGCGGAATTAGTGGAATTTATCACCACCGGGTCCACCATTGGCGCAAGCGCCATTTTGTCCACGGGAACACCGGGTGCGGCGCCCATCGCAGCCGGAGATGTCGTGGAGGCTCGGGTCGAGGGTTTTCCCGCGTTGCTCAACCCGGTGGAGGATGCCTTGTAAGGGAGACGGTGGGATCGTAAAGGGGAGGGATAGGATGCGATGTTAAAGTTCGATGCCAACCTTACCATGCTGTATGGCGAGGTGCCGTTTCTCGATCGGTTTGATCGCGCGCGGCGCTCGGGATTTCGCGCCGTGGAGTTCCTGTTTCCCTATGATTACGCGGTCGAGGATGTGGCCAAAGCCCAACGGGACGCGGGTGTTGAGGTGGTTCTGATGAATTCTCCGGCCGGCAATTGGTCGCACGGCGAACGCGGAGTCGCCGGGTTGCCCGGCCGGGAGCAGGAGTTCCGTGAGGGATTTGAGGCAGCGATGGCCTATGCCGCCGCACTTGGCTGCCGTCAGATTAATTGCTTGGCCGGCATTATCCCCCCGGAGGTGGAGCTTCAGGCGGTGGAGTCGGTGATGGTTGAGAACATCCGCCATGTGGCTGATTGGGCTCAACGGCTTGGCGCTAAGATTTTGATTGAACCCATCAACACCCGCGATATCGCAGGGTTTGCCATTACCACCACGTCTCAGGCTCACCGGCTTCTTGAAGCCATTGGGGCGGATAATGTGGCCATCCAATACGATGTCTATCACGCCCAGCGCATGCAGGGAGAACTCACGGAAACCTTCCGGACCTTTCAGCCATGGATTGCCCATCTGCAAATCGCCGACAATCCCGGCAGGCACGAGCCAGGGACAGGGGAGATTAACTATCCATTTCTCTTTCGGGAAATTGAACGAGCGGGATATCAGGGCTATATCGGACTCGAATACAACCCTTCGGCAGGAACCGAGCAGAGCCTCGATTGGATGCGGGCTTTAAATATGGGAGGTAGACGATGACAGAGCGGATTGGATTCATCGGCCTTGGGGTAATGGGAAAGCCCATGGCAATGAATCTCTTAAAGGACGGATGGACTCTCTACGTGCATAACCGTACGCGAAGCCGCGCTGAAGAACTGGCCGAGCGTGGGGCGACGATCATGGACTCCCCGCGTCAGGTAGCGGAGGCGAGTGACATCATCATCACCATGGTGCCTGACACCCCCGATGCGGAGGCGGTCTATTTCGGCCCCGACGGCGTGTTAACGGGCGCCCGCCCGGGTCATTTGTACATCGATATGAGCACGGTCACTCCCGCCTTTGCCCGGCGTTTGGCGGAGGCAGCCGGACGTCAGGGGGGTGACGCCTTGGATGCCCCTGTATCCGGCGGCGACGTGGGAGCGCGCGAAGGGACGCTATCCATTATGGTGGGCGGTTCTGAAGCTGCATTTAGCCGTGCCATGCCGATCTTCCGCACGCTCGGAAAAAATATTGTGCGCATGGGGGAGGCGGGGGCCGGGCAAATCACCAAAGCGTGCAATCAGGTGGTGGTGGCTTTGACCATTGAAGCCGTTGCCGAAGGACTCACATTGGCTGAGCGCGCCGGTATCGACCCCGCGCGAGTCCGACAAGCGCTGGCGGGTGGTTTGGCGGACAGCCGAATTCTTGGGCTGCATGGCCAACGCATGTTGGAGCAGCGCTTTCAACCCGGATTCCGGGTGCGGCTCCATCAGAAGGATTTAGGCATCGCGTTGGATGCCGCCGACAGCGTGGGTCTCGCATTGCCGCACACAGCCCTGGCGCGGGAACATATGAAGCAACTGGTGCGCCAAGGCCATGGCGACTTGGACCACTCCGCGCTCATTCTCAGTTTGACGGCTGACACTGACGCATCTGAGTGATTCGTCGCTATAACGAGACTCCGGCGTCAACGACCACAACTTGCCCGGTCATGCTGGTGGTTTCCACCAAGGCGATGACTTGGTTGGCGACATCGTCCAGGGTGGGAATGGTGTGAAGCGGCGAGTTCTTGAGAAAGGAAGCAATGGTGGCAGGGTTGTGACCTCGGCTCCAACGGGTATCCAAGAGGCCGGGTGCGACGCTGTTGACCAGAATTTCTGGAGCTAGAGCCTTGGCGAGAACGCGGGTCATATGAATGACGCTAGCCTTCGAGGCGCAATAAGGGAGGCTGGATCCTTGAGCACGCAGGCCGGCAACGGACGAGATGGTGACGATTCGACCGCCGCCGCGCATTTTCATCTGGGCGGCGGCGCGGCGGGCGGTAAGCCACGTACCCTTCACATTGACATCGAAGACATGCTCCCAGTCCTCTTCACTGACGCCGTCCAAATCACCGAAGTCCCGAAAGACGGTGGTGCCGGCGTTGGCAATAAGAATGTCGACGCCGCCGCTTTGCTCGGCAATGGTCTCAAACATTCTATTCACATCGGCTGATTGACTCACATCGGCCTGCACAGTAAACGCCGTTCCGCCCGCCGTGCGGATGGACTCAGCGGTGTCCTCGGCATCTTGGGCGGAACGACTATAGTTCACCCAAACGATGGCGCCCCGTTGGGCCAAAGATTCCGACATGACCCGCCCAAGACCTGTACCACCGCCGGTTACCAGGGCAACTTTTTGGGAAATATCCATGGGATCCTCCTTAATTTGGAATGTTTGGAAGGAATTCCAGTTTAGTGTAACACGAACTGATGATGGGAACTGATGAATCCTCAACGCATCCGAGAAAGGAGTAGTGGTTATGCGGATCGGATGGATTGGCGCGGGAGCGATGGGCTTCCCCATGGTTCAGGCACTGTTGGACAAAGGATGGACAGTCAAAGTCTATGATGTGAAACCGGAACCTATCCATGCCTTGGCCCGTGAGGGGGCGATTGGACTCAACACCGTTAACGGGGAATTTGCCGATGTGCAAGCGCTTGGCCTCATGGTGCAGAACTTTTCCCAGTGCCGAGATGTCTTGCTTAATCAAGGAGTGATCGAGCAATTACGGCCAGGAACGCTGCTCGCAGTGTTCAGCACCATTGGTCCGGCCGCGGCCGAAACAGTCGCATCGTGGGCGGAGCCGCAAAAGGTGCGGGTCTTGGATGCGCCTGTCAGCGGGGGCCCCCGACGTGCCCGAGGGCATCTGTCCATGATGTACAGCGGGGCGCCCGAGACCATCGAGCAGGCCCAGCCGCTCATGGAGGCGCTGGCGGACACCAGATATCATGTAGGTGACCGTGTTGGGCAAGGGCAGGCGGTGAAGACAATTAACCAACTCTTGGCTGGCGTTCACATTGCGGTTTCTGCTGAGGCGTTGACACTCGCGGAGAAAATGGGAATGAACCCGGAATTGGTGTTGGATGTTGTGTCTCAAAGCGCGGGAAGCTCCTGGATGTTTAAGGATCGGGCCCCGCGCATGCTCCACCGTGACTATCAGCCTCCCAAGAGCGCGCTGGCCATTTTTGTGAAGGATTTAGGCATCGTTCAGGAGGCCGCTCAATCCGTGGGCATGCCGCTCATCTTGGCATCGTCGGCCTTTCAACTGTTTCAAAGCGGAGCGAGCCGGGGGATGGCGCATCTGGATGACTCCTCTGTGGTTGACGTATACCGCAGCCTGGCCGGTCTGGAATAGCTCAAAATGGGCAAAGGAGAACCGGGGCAGGCCCGGGTCCTCCTTTGCGAGGTGTTTTACGAGACGGTAGTGGCGGGAGTTTCGCGGGTGACGGGCCCACGGGTTCTTAACGTGAAGAGCAGTCCCCCAGCAACCAAAAGGGCGATGGTGAGAAACACCAGGCCGGCGAAGGTGGTGCCGGTGGCGGTGATAAGGGCGCCGACCACATAGGGGCCGAAGAAACCGCCGAGATTGCCGATGCCGTTGATGAGACCGTTGGTGGGACCCAAGGCGTCCTCGGCGACGATGAGCGGCGGCAACGTCCAAAAGACGCCCACATACGGCAGCATGAATCCCTCGGTGAGAATCAAGAAAATAACCGAGAGGAAGATTATCTGCGTCGTGAGCGCCGAGAGAATCAACATGATGCCTCCAAAGATCAGCGGCAAGGCGGTTTGGGCCCGACGCTCCAGGGTGCGGTCGGAGTGATTGGCGTTAATCCACATGAAGATCACGGCTGCCACATAGGGGAGCGCCGTCAGCAGCCCGGTGGCTGTAAAACCAGTCTTGGTCACATCCTTAATGACGGTCGGGAGCCACAGGCTAAAGCCGTAAAATCCCACTTGCACAAGGAAGTAGACCGCCACCAGCAGCCAAATCCGGCCATTGGAGAAGGCGGCCCGCCAGTTGTTGGCTGAGGGTTGGTATCGGCTGGTGTCTTCGGCGAACTTGGCGCGAAGATAGTCACGTTCCTCGGGGGAAATGAATTTTGCCGTTTCGGGGGAGTCATCCACCGTCCACCACCAAATGGCGGCCCAGATAAAAGGCGGGATGCCTTCGAAAATAAATAGGTAGCGCCAACTCATGTGGGCGACGATGGCTCCTGAAATGGGGGCCATGATGATGGCTGCGACCGGCAGACAAAACATCCAGTACATGTTGGCCCGAGCGCGTTCTTCGATCGGAAACCAACGGGCCAACAAAATGAGCGTGGCGGGCCACACGCCGCCTTCTGCGACACCGAGCAGGAAGCGGACGATGAGCAATTCGGCTTCATTGGATACGAGCCCCGTCAGGATGGCAAAAACGCCCCAGACCAAGAGCGCATAGAACACAAACTTCTTGGCGCTGATACGGCTGGCGAACCAGCCTCCCGGCACTTGCAGGAACAGATAACCGAAGAAAAATATGCCACCGGCCAGGCCGGCAATAGCGGCGGAAATGTGCAGACTTTTCTCCATCCCGCTAAATCCGAATCCGACGTTGATGCGGTCCATATAGGCGATGGTGTACATCAAGAATGCGATCGGTACGATGCGGCGCCAACGGACTCGCGGGACTGCGGCTGCTTCCATGCACGACACCTCCTCAGGTTTTAAAGGACTGTTCGCTGCGGATTGTGATAATTCCTCCTAATCAAGCAATTTATATGTGAAAAATCACCACAAAAATGATAAAAAGTTGCGCGAACGAAGGCGCAGGGCGACAACGCCTAAGGATCACCGGGCAGAGCTTTGAAGAAAAAGTTGTCCGATATATACTGACATCCCTGAATTTAGCGTATAATGGAATCGTTTTCGGAAATCGGTTTCGGGGGGATTTGGGTGGAAAACCGGAAAGTTACCATTGCCGACGTCGCCAAGAGAGCCAAGGTGTCACCGGCTAGCGTGTCACGGTACCTCAATGGTGTGGAAGGCAACTTGTCCCCCGACACGGCCGACCGAATAAGGCAGGCCATTGACGAGATGGGCTACCAACCTAACGCTTGGGCGCGGTCTCTGAAAACCCGGCGGAGCGGACTCTTGGCTGTTGTCGCCGCTGATCTGTCCAATTCCTACGTCCCGTCCGTATTAGACGGGATTGATAGCGCCGCGAACGACGCGGGGTACAGTCTTATTATCGGCAACGCCAAAAATGATCAGTCTCGGGAAGCGATGCTGCTCGAGCGACTCCATCAGCAACGTATAGAAGGCCTGGTGCTGCAGTCGACAGCGGAGCACAGCAGCGGTCCTTTGCGGTCCCTGATGGAGTCCGGCATTCCCATTATGCTCATTGACCGTTCGGTTGATGGGCAGTCCGATCTCGATCTGGTGGCGCTCGACAATAGAGGCGCCATCAGCATGGCCCTGGGACATTTGCGGGCTCAGGGGTTTAGCCAAATTATCTACGTGACCGACCCTCCCGATATGGCCAGTTCGCGGCGTGAGCGCGAACTAGCGGTGATGGCCAGCCGATCCTCCTGGGCGGCGGTGCGTGTGGTCGTGCGCCGCGATGCGACTCCCGCAGCGTTAGTTGAGGCCATTGGCGATTTGCTCACCGATTCAGAAAGAACTGCCGTGCTGTGCAGTAACGCGGTCGCAACGCTTTATGCGCTGGATGCCATACAAGCGGGAGGATGGGCGGTCCCGGGGGAGCTGGGACTGATGATGGTTGACAACCCGGATTGGGCCCCCTATGTGCTGGGCGGCATTACTAGCGTGGCTCAGCCGACCCATGACCTGGGACGGCAGGCGGCCATGCGGCTTCTCCATCGGATCCGTCACCCTGCGATTCCCCCCATGGAGATGCGGCTGCCAGGACAATTGATTGTGAGGAAGTCTACCCAATAAAGAGAGGAGCGTGCGTTTCTGATGGATACGACGGGGGCCCGACAGCGTTGGGCTCGTTTAATACCCATAATTTTCATCGTGTACAGTCTCGCTTACGTGGATCGGGCGAATTTCGGCTTTGGGGCGGCAGCGGGTCTCGCGAAAACACTGCACATTACCGCTGGGGCAACGGCGCTGTTAAGCTCGTTGTTCTTTTTGGGGTATTTCTTCTTTCAAATTCCCGGAGCCCACTATGCCGAGAAACGAAGTGCCAAGCGCATCGTGTTCTGGGGCATGATTCTTTGGGGGGTGCTGGCGTCGTTGACCGGGGTGCTCACCAATGTGGGGATGCTCATGGTCGACCGCTTATTGCTGGGAGTGGTGGAGAGTGTCCTGTTCCCATCTTTATTGGTTTTTAACATCCACTGGTTTTTGAAGCCGGAACGGGCCCGCGCCAATACATTTTTAATCCTGGGCAATCCCGTGACCGTATTGTGGATGTCGGTAGTTTCTGGGTTTCTCATCGCCGCCATCGGTTGGCAATGGATGTTTATTCTTGAGGGGATTCCCTCCATTGTCATGGCGTTTATCTGGTGGGGATTGATTAAGGACCACCCTAGCGACGCCACTTGGCTCGATGCACGCCAACAGGAATCCTTTAGCCGGGAGTTGGCCGCTGAGCAACAGGAATTTCGGGAAAAGCCCAATTACTGGAAGGCTTTGCGCTCTCGCGATGTGGTGTTATTGGCGGGTCAGTATTTCTTCTGGAGCATCGGCGTATATGGATTTGTTCTATGGCTGCCCTCCATTGTCAAGGCGGCATCCGGTTTGGGGATTGGGGAGACGGGGCTTATCAGCGCCATCCCGTATTTGCTGGCCATTGTTCTGATGGTGGTGGCTTCTTATTTGTCCGACAAGCGGTTGAACCGTAAAATCTTCGTGTGGCCTTCGCTTTTGTTGGCAGGGATTGCGTTATATGCGTCCTTCTCCATCGGCGTGCAACAGTTCGTTCCCGCGATGATTCTTTTGGTTATTGCCGGCGGCCTGATGTACGCGCCCTACGGTCCGTTCTTTGCCATCATTCCTGACATTGTCCCTCGATCAGCGTCTGGTGAATCGATGGCCATGATTAACAGTATGGGGGCGCTTGGCTCGTTCGTGGGTTCCTATTTTGTCGGCTATCTGGGGGCGTCTACAGGGGGCCCGACAGACGGGTTCTTGTTTATGTCCCTCAGTCTTGTGATTTCCGCCATTTTGACGGCGTTGGTGCGCACCAAAGGGCATCGCCAGGCAGCCAAGCAACCCGGCCAGGTTGTATAGCATCTAGCATATTATGGGAAGGACGTTGTCCGTGTATTATTGCAATGCCGTAGAACCGCTGTTTGGATTTGAACAGGTCGACACGTGCTTCGCCCACTGGGTGGTGGGACCGCCGAAGGAGTCTGAGCTCCGCCGATTTCACGGGATGGTTGCAAGTCCCAATTTTCCGCTCTCGGCCGAGCGGCTCCGAAGCATGGCTGAGCTCCGGGTGGTCTCGGCGTATGGTGTGGGATACGATTATATTGATGTCGCAGTCGCTTCGGAATTGGGCATTTTGGTGACCAATACGCCGGACGCGGTCACCAATGCGACAGCAGAACTCGGTTTGACGCTGGTGCTGGCGGTCTGTCGAAACGTCCTTGGCCACGATGCCCAAATGCGCCGGACCCACCGACCTGGGCAACCCAATCCCACGTTTGCGCAGGCTCGCATGACCCACGACTTTTCCAGCCAAACCGTCGGCATTATCGGTTACGGGCGCATCGGCCAGCGGTTGGGGAGACTGCTCGAAGCCATCGGTTTTGCCACCCTGTATACCAGAAAGCATGGACCGCTCGAAGGGCACCGAGGATACCGAGACATGGACGATTTATTGGCTGAATCTGATGTGGTGGTGGTGGCCACGCCGTTGACATCTGATACGTTTCACTTGATTGATCAAATAGCCTTGCGACGCATGAAGCCTGAGGCTGCGCTGGTCAATATCGGGCGAGGCGCATGTGTTGACGAGAGTGCCCTGATCGAGGCATTGGATGCCGGCCGGCTGGCGGGAGCAGCCTTAGACGTTTTCGAACATGAGCCCCGCGTGAGCGAGAGACTCGTGGCCCTGCCGCAGGTCATCCTATCCCCGCACGTGGGTACGTTGACACAAGAGACTCGGATGCTCATGACACGCCAAGCGATAGACAACGTGAAGGCAGGGTTGGAGGGCCGCGCGCAAAACGCTGTGAACGCCGCCGCTTGGACCCGCAATCGACGCTGATGGAAGAAGACCCGGCCAGTCTTCCGCTCTCGCCGTCCTGTGCCAGCGAGAGCGGAGGATTGGCTGTGTGGATTCGGGAGTGCTTGAAGAGCCGGGGCCATTACGTTTTGGGTTTGGTCAACGGCACTCCATCGCGGCAGAGCGGACAGCATTCTGGCGTCCACATCGCCACCGGCTCTTGAAGGGCGAAGACTGGGCGATAGGGGACAGGCCAAGAGATCGTCGATCCCCGATGAACAAGGGCCCCGATGGCAACCACGACGCCCCCTTGGGTTTCGACGGCACGCATGACCTTTTGTATAGAACTCCCGGTGGCGACCGCATCTTCGATTACAATCACCGGCTCGCCCGATTCTAGAGAATTGGGTGGGAGCGCCATGCGGCCGTCGGCGGTCTTTTCGGCAATCAAGACCCGTCGGTGCGATTGCGCGGCGGTCGCGTAGGCAGGAATGATGCCTCCTAACGCGGCTCCTACCAGTGTTTTGGCAGGATAGGGGTGCAGAAGCTGGGCCAGGGCTTCGGCCCATCGGTCCATGCGTTCAGGATATTCCCCCAAACGGGCCATGAGAAAGAATCGGGGACTATGATAGCCGGTGGTGAGAAGAAAGTGTCCACGCAAGTCGGCTCCCGTTTCCGTTAAATCGGCTTCGAAGACCGTGTTGTCACGATTCATATTCAGGCCCTCCCTTTTCTTCAACCCAGCGGCGGAGCACATACTCTGCCAGAACTAAATCCTCCGATTCAATACCTTGGGAGACGAAGATGGAAATGGCGTTCGGGTCCGTTCGCGAAGGCTGCAACGCTAATGGTGTGACCCGCGACCATTGCTCCTCGGCCAAGCCTAACAGCAGGTCACCCGATTCAATCCGAGCACCCTCGATGTGATCGGTGGCGATGGCGGAGGCCCGGGCAAAGGTTTCCGAGTCGACCTCGGCATGCTCGGGGTGATTGGATCCGACGGCATTAAGGTGGACGCCGGGCTTGAGCCAGGCTCCGTGAATGACTGGCGTCCGTGCCGTTGTCGCCGTCACGATGAGGTCGGCCTGTCTTGCATAGGGCTCCACATTGTCAACGGAATTGATTGCAATCGCTTGGGGCAGGTGGCTTTGTATTCGGTGGACAAAGTGCTCGCGATTCGCGGCATTGCGGGAGTAGACCCAGATTTGCTCTATACGACGAACGCGACTCAACGCTAAAGCCTGCGTCTCTGCTTGAAATCCGGTTCCCACTAGCAGCAGGGTGGCTGCGTCTTTGCGGGCCATGATGTCGGTCGCCACCGCGGACATCGCTCCGGTACGCAATTGCCCGAGTCGGTTGGCATCAAACATGCCTAAGAGTGCACCGGTTCGGCTGTTCCATAAGAAGAGCTTAAAGGATCCGCGGCGGGCACCGGTCGTATAGAGTTTGGCCGAGAACAAATGCGATGCCCGATCCACCGAGGCCATGGTCGCCAAGTACATGTCGCCGTCCTCAAGGCGGCGCCGGGGAAGCACCTCTATCTGGTTCCGGCGCGTTCGGTGCAACAGATCGCGCATGGCTTCGATAGCCACGTCCATGGAAATTATGCGGTCAATTTGCGCCTCATTCAGTTGCAACATGGGAGTCCCCTCCTTGGAACTGGCGGTGTATGGCCCGAACGGCGTGATAATAGGCGTCGAGCGCGATACGCACGTCGTCGTGGCCAATGAACTCTGCGCCATTGTGGGAAATCCCGCTGGGATTTCGGACGAACAGCATGGCGGTAGGCAGATGACGCGACAATGGGAGGCTGTCATGGCTGGGCCAACTAAGAATGGGCTGATGGGGTATGCCAGCTTCAGTCAAGGTTTGCGACAGGAGGGCGACTAATCGAGAGTCGAGCGCCCCCGGCTCTTCGCCGCTAATCTGTCCGAGACTCGCCTGAACGCCGCGCCGTTCGCTGATGTTCTTGAGTACCTCATTCAAATCGGAGCGGTACTGCTTTAAGAGCCTCCCCGACTGGACGCGCACATCAATGGTGGCGCGGCACTCGCCGGCAATCACGTTGGGGGCGCCCGGGCTGGCTGATATCTGCGTGATGGTGGTACGCAGCCCCGCATCTTCCCGTTCTTGGCTCATGCGCTCCACGGCCGCAATCACTTCAGCCATGGCCGCCAAGGCATCATGCCGCCGCGCCATGGGGGTACCCGCCGAATGATTGGCCTGGCCTGTGAGGCTTACCTGCCACCGTTGCGGTGCGGCGATGGCGGTCACCACTCCCATGGGGACGCCCGCCTCGTAAAGCTCCGTGCCTTGCTCAATGTGGAGCTCCAGCGCGGCGAGAATCTGATAGTCATGAAGCTGTAAAGTGGGCTTTTTCGGATAGCCATAGGTGGAAGCTACCACATCTGCCAAGCGCCGCCCCCTGCCGTCGGTCGTATCCCAGTAGTGGGGGCGGTCTTCGCCAACGGCGAGACGGCTTCCGAAGGTGCTGATGCCAAAGCGGCTCGACTCCTCCGAGGACCAGTCGACGAGGAGCAGGCCGGGGGATTCGGTCCAATGAGCAGCGACCACGGTGGCCGCTAGCACGCCTAGAATACCGTCAAAGTGGCCGCCCTGGGGGACGGTATCCGTATGCGAGCTTAACAGCACGTACGGAGGGGAACCCGAGATTCCGACGAGGTTGCCCACTCCGTCGATGTCCGTTTTGAGACCCATTTGGTTCCAGATGTCGCGCAGCCATCGGCGTGACGCATGGTCGCTGTACGTAAACGCCACCCGGTTGGCGGCTTCAGACCCGGGTGATTCGGTGAACTCGCGCAACTCTCGCCAGAGTTTCTCAAATAGGGGGAAGTAGTCTTCCATGTGCTTTTCCTCCTTGTTAGGCAGGCTTCGCGATGCCAATGATGTCTGCGATTTGGGCGATGCCTTGATCGGCGAGATACCGGTCGAGGCCGTTAATGATGTCCATCATGGCGGCCGGATGGGCAAAGGTGGCGGTGCCGACTTGAACGGCCGATGCCCCCGCCATGAGATACATCAATGCGTCATCCACGGTGCGAATGCCGCCGCATCCGATGACGGGGACACTGGTGTGCTGGGCGATATCCCACACCATAGATAAGCCAATAGGCAAAATGGCAGGACCCGACAGGCCGCCGGTAAAATGGCCCAAAATGGCCTTCTGACGCTCAATATTGATGGCCATCGCACGAATCGTATTAATCGCCACAACGGCGTCAGCTCCCGCATCATGAGCGATGGCGGCCATGGGGGCGATGGTGGTGACATTGGGAGAGAGCTTGGCCCAAAGCGGCTTGACGGTGGCGGCCCGGGCCGCTTGAACGGCATCTCGCAAGAGAATCGGGTCTTGCGCCGGCATGAGATGGGTCTTGAGGTTGGGGCAGGAAAGATTAAGCTCAATGGCTACGACTTCCGGCCAACGGCTGCAAGCTTGCGTCAGCTGGGCATATTCGTCGGGTGAATAACCAGCCACGCTGATGACCAAGGGGCACGGCACTCCGCCATACACGGACCGGAACTTGTCTTGAAATGCCGCCAACCCGGGGGACGGGATGCCGATAGAGTTGATCAGTCCAGCCGGCGTTTCGGCCAGACGTGATGGGGGGTTGCCGGGCTGCGGATGAAGCGTAATACTTTTTGGGATTAATGCGCCGAGTCGCGCGACATCGACAGGCGTGCGCACATCGGGATGATAGTCGAAGGTTCCGGACGCAGGCATGACGGGATTGGGAAGGGGCAGTCCCGCGACATGGCAGGCAAGCCGGTTAGCCACCTTAAAGCACCTCCTCCAATGGCAGGGCGGGACCATCCAGACAAATGAGCCGACCGTGGTTCCCGATGGCGCACCCCTTGCAATAGCCAACGCCGCAGGCCATCTTCTCCTCGACAAAGGATTGCGCCCTAAATCCAAATTGAGCCGCCAACATCAGGACGTGCTGCGCCAGGCGGCCGGATCCCGCCACTATCGCCATCGCCGGTATGAACCCGCCCTCGAGATCGCGCGCCAATTGCTCCGTGACCAGCGTGTGGGGGCCGTCCAATTCGGCAACATGCGTGGCCAAGGGACCAAGCTCCACAAAGCGTCGCTCTTCCAGCAGCAATGGGCGGGTCCGCGCGGAAAGATAAGAACGGACGGGAATTCCTAGTTGGACTGCCGCCTCGGCAATGGGAAGTAGTGGCGTAATCCCAACGCCGCGCCCTATTAGGGCAAGGGGGCCGTGCTGGGGAACCAACGGTGTGCCCAAAGGGCCAATGAGACGAAGCCGCGATCCGGGTCCTAGGCGGCTTAACCGTTCGGTGCCGGGACCGACGACGCGATAGTAGATAGCCAAGACGGCTCGCTCAGTGTCGAACCGAATGGGCGCCATGGCCCGGGGTAGCAAAGGATGCACATCCCACCCGGACAACATGACAAATTGGCCCGGCTGGCTGGCTGGCGCAATGTTTGGAGCCCGGACTTCCAAAAAAAAGACGTCCCGGTCCACCCGACAGTTGTTCAGGACAGTTCCCTCATCCTCGGTCCACGGGCTCATACAAAATCCCTCGTTTCGAAATATGGAACTATGTTTCGATTTATACGTTAATTTTACGATAAAATCAAGAGAGCAAGACTCGGTCAAGCTGTTTTTTCAGAGAAGTCGGAAAGGATGGGGATGAGTTGGACAAGTCGGTTGCGAAGTTGGTGAAAGTGATGGAGGCGGTGGCAAGCCATGGCGACCGCGGGGCAGGCACCACCGAAATCGCCAGGCAAATAGATTGGCCTAAAGGGACAGCGTCCCGTGTCCTGACCTCGTTGGAGGAATATGGGCTTTTGGAGCGGGACGTGGTCTCTAAAGCGTATCGCATCGGGCCGCAAGTGTTGAAATGGGCCTCGGCGTTGGTGAGCCCTGGAGCCCGCCAGCATGCCGTTCGCGCGCGCATGGCGGAATTCGCTGGCTCGGCTCATCTCTGTGTGTATTTATGCGAGCTGATTGGTACTCAGATTGTCTGTACCGATGTCGCCTATCCGCCCTTGTCCAATCGTTATTTTGCCAGGGTGGGGGCGGTAATGCCGCTTAATGCTGCGGCAGCCGCCAAGGTCATTGGAGCTTTTTTGCCCTCCGATCAGTTGGAGGAACTTATCGCTAAATGTCCTTTTGACCGTCTCACGGACAAGACGCTGACCGATCCGGCGGCCTTGCGCCGCGATTTAGAGCAGGTGCAGGGGCGCCGGTATGCCACGTGCTATGAAGAGATGGAACCGGGGGTGGCCGCCTTTTCCGTGCCGGTCATGCTGGACGGGTCGGGTGCCAGTCTGTCGGTGGTGGGATCGGCTCGCGACTTTAAGAAAAACCAGTCCAGCATCCTTCAGTCCCTCAGGGAATTGGCCGTGGAGATAGAGGCTTTCTCGCTGGTGCCCGGGGGCCATCGGTAAACGCGCAAAACAAAAATTTCAGAATCATATTGACACCATCTGCCCGCCTCCCGTAGTCTTAAATCACATCGCAGGAAGTGCAACTGAGTTTCAAATAATGAAACAAGGAGGGAGTCTCATGGAGGCGGGCGTATCGGCTCCCGTGACCCAGGAGGCCAAGTCGCTGCAGACGCGAAGCGTCTGGGCGGCGGTTCTAGGCTACGCCATGGACGGGTTGGATCAGCAGGTTATCTCCTATACGTTGCCGGCGATCATGACCACGTTCGCATTGTCCACCGCGCGGGGCGGCGTCATTGCGTCGGTGTCTCTCTGGGGCACGTGGCTTGGCGCCTATTTGTTCGGGTTCTTGGCCGACTATTTAGGACGCGTCAAGACATTCACCTATTCCATCCTGCTCTATGCCTTTGCGACCGGCGTCTCAGCCCTGTCTCCCAATTTCGGCACTTTTGCCGCTCTGCGCTTTTTAGTGGGCATTGGTATTGGCGGCGAGTTCGGCATTGGCATGGCGCTGGTTATGGAAACTTGGCCCCGTCATCTGCGCGCTCGGGGTGGTTCCTATGTGGCGGTGGGATTTAACATCGGCACGCTTTTGGCATCGGTAGTAACGCTGATTGTTCTGCCGCACTTCGGCTGGCGCGGCGTGATGGTGGTGGGCGTGCTACCCGCAATTATCGCTTTTGTGTATCGCCGTCGATTGAAGGATCCGGCCATGCATCAGCAAGTTCGTCGGGAGAAGCAGAAGTTCCCTTTGGCTTATCTATTCAGTTCGGCGGATCGAACCCGAGCGACCATTGGTCTTTGGTTTATGACCGCTGTTCAGAACTTTGGCTACTACGGCATTATGGTGTGGATGCCGTCCGCGCTGGAAAAACAAAAGCACTTCTCGTTGGCGGGCACCACGCTCTGGGTTCTTTTGACCACAGCCGGAATGGTGGGCGGCATTTTGTTGTTCGGGTGGGCTTGCGATAAAATCGGCCGCAAACCCTCCTATATTGTGCTTTTCCTGGCGACGGCGCTGGTCATTCCCTTGTACTTTTCGCTGGGCAACCCCACGGTGCTGCTCTTGGGCGGCGCGATTCTGGGGGTTTTTGTGAATGGCGGGATGGGGGGCTACGGGGCTATCTTGGGTGAACACTTTCCGACCGAGGCGCGGGCAACGGCTGAGAATTTCATCTTCGGCTCGGGCCGCGGCATTGGCGGAGGATTCGGCCCCCTGCTCATTGGCCTGTTGGCGTCCAGCCGCAGTATCACGTCGGCACTAGGGCTTCTGTTCATCGTCTATCCCATCGCCGCCTTGGTGGTCATTTTTACTGTGAAAGAATTGAAGGGAAAGCCACTTGTCACAGAAACTGTGGAGTCCTAACGGGGGCATCCGAAACGCATCGGAGGAGGGGGCACACTATGTTTGAATTAGGCATTGAAGGCGCGCACGTGGCCATCGGCGGGGAGCTTCGCCCTGTCAATGTATACGTGGAGCAAGGACGTTTTCGAGCGTTCTCGGATACGGTGCTGGAGGCGAAACAGCGCATTCAGGCGACAGGGCTACTGATGTTTCCGGGTGTGATCGATTCGCACGTGCACTCGCGCGATCCGGGGCTGACGCATAAGGAGGACTTTCTTCATAGTACCCGGGCGGCGGCTGCCGGTGGGGTGACCACCGTTCTCGAAATGCCAAACAGTGTGCCCCCTGTCACTGATCGTGCCAGTTTTTTGTCCCGCCAAGCACATTTGGCTGAACAAGCGACCGTTGACTTTGGGATGTGGGGGATGGTGACCTCTGAAACCAGTCCTCAGGACATTGAGGATTTGTCTAGCTTGGGGGTCAGCGCGTTCAAACTCTTTTGGGGCTACGCTTTGGATCGCGAGACCCGAGCTCTTGTCTATGTTCCCAAAGCGGGGCAGCCGGTGATTCCGCCGCCAGACAACGGCCGGGTGCTCGAGCTGTTTCAGTTGCTTGCCCAAGCCAAAAAGGTGTTAGCGGTTCACGCCGAGGACAATGCCATCATCGCTTTTCGCAGCCAGCACGCGGGAGAGTCCAGGGACGCGGTGGAACGCTTGTTGTGGGAGCGGCCGGTGGTGGCGGAAGCGGCCACCATGGAGTTGGCGGCGGAATTTTCTCAGGCTACCGGCTGCGCGGTGCATGTGGTGCACATGTCATCCAAGGCGGGGGTCGATATTGTCCGTCGTGCCCGCCGTTCCGGGATCGATATGACCGCCGAAACCTGTCCGCAATATCTAGCCCTTACCGCTGACGATGTGAAGGCATTGGGACCCGTGGCGAAAGTCTATCCCCCCATCCGCCATGCGGAGGACCGGGAGGCGCTCCTGGCGGGGCTGGCGTCAGGAGCGGTCGCTTTTGTGGCATCTGACCATGCGCCGCATGCGGCCGCCGAAAAGGCGGTGCCCTTCGCCGAGGCGCCCGCCGGATTTGCAGGGGTACAGACACTCTTTCCGGTCCTGCTGGATTTGGCGCTGCGCGGGCAATTGCCGATGGCGTGCCTACCCGACATCCTCTCCCGTCACCCGGCCGAACGCTATGGTCTTTTCCGCATCAAGGGCGCCATCGATGTGGGGTTTGATGCCGATTTTGTCCTCGTCGACCCACGGGCAAAAACCCACCTTGGTCGCGCGGAGCTCTACTCACTAAACCCGGAGAATCCCTGGATGGGCACGGAACTCAAAGGGCGGATCACGGCCACCTACCTTCGGGGTCAGGCGGTCATGGAAAACGGGAAAATTGTTGCGCATGCGGGACGTTTCATCAAACCGGAGGCGCGCTGAATGCCGGGCATTGAGCGCGAATTTCTGGACCGCGTGCTCCCGCTGCTGGCCGTGACCGCAATCCCCGTCCGTACCTATCAGGTGTTGGTGGATACGGTGGTGGTCATGGCCCGCGGCGCCAAAGAGCCGGAAATTCGGGAGCTTGCTCGGTTATGGGCCCTTCCCGAAGGCCCGTCCCACCTTCTTGCCGGAGGCGGAGAGCTTCGGACAACCCCAGAACGGGCTGCCCTTGTCAATGCTGCCGGGGGGACATTTCTGGAGTTGGATGAGGGGGTGCGGCCCACGGGACACCCGGGCATCCACCTGGTGCCGGCGCTGTTGGCGGCCGCGGAAGTTGATGCGTCAACGCTTTCCATGGAGGCGTTTAGCCGGAGTTTGCTGTTTGGGTATGAGGTGACGGCACGCTTGGCCCGCGCCCTCGCGTTTGCTCCAACCGTCCATCCTCATGGCCATATTGGCAGTGTGGGTGCGGCGGCAGCCATCGCATATCTCCGCGGTCATGATGCAGACACCATCGCGCGGAGTATGGCCCTGGCCGCCTCGCTTCCACTTCGCACGGATTGGCGTCCCTGTTTTACTGGTCACACCGTCCGCAACAGCTATACCGGCGTCGGCGCTGGGCTAGGTTACTGGGCGGTTGAGTTGGCCGAAGCCGGCTTTACGGCTGAGCCCTCCGCCATCGAGTCGCTTCTGGCTCCAGCGTTGGGAGGGGGTTTAGACCGCGAGGCGTTTTTGATGGATGGCGACTGGGCTATAAGCCGTGGATACCACAAATTCTACGCCGGGTGTGCGTTGACACACGGCGCTAGCGAAGCCGCGCTTGCCATTGCCCACAGGGCTAAGCTGGTTCCCGAGGATATCGCCATGGTGGAAGTCGAAGTGCCGGAACGGTTCATGCGCACAGCCGGATTACCGAACGGCTCCCGGCTGTCTGCGAAATTTTCCATCCCATGGGCGGTGGCGGGGGCGTTGTTGACGGGCCGCGCGGATGAATCGCTTTACGAGGCGGCTGCGCTCAATGACGAGGCTATTCGTTCGGTAGCCCGGCGGGTTGTCTCTCGGCCTGCGGCGGATCTTAGCGAGGCGTTTCCAGAGCGGGCAGGGGCTCGCGTCCGGGTGCGGCTTACCTCAGGGGAGCTCCTGAATGCGTTTTGTGAGGAGCCCCAAGGCGGGGTGTCGCGTCCTGCATCCTGGGACAATTTGCGGATCAAAGCGTTGAGTTTGCTGCCGGAACTGGATGAACAGGATTGGCGGGCGCTGAAAGCGGTAGACAATCACCGGACAGTCGGGGCCTGGTGGACTACAGTACTCGAAATTCTTCACGATAGGCGGACCCAGAATGGCTAAAACACTCTTGATAATTGCAACGGGGGGCACAATTAGTTCGGTTCCGTCAGCTGCGGGATTTGTTCCCGGGCAAAGCGTAAAAGAACTCACGGCGGCATTGCCCATTCCGGATGAATGGGATTTGAAGATCGAAGATCAGGGTCAGGCGCTCTCAAGCAATTTCACGCTGAGCGACATGAATCGTGTGGCGCTGAGGGTGGTGGAAGCCCACGCGGATGCTGTCGTGGTTCTTCATGGCACCGGGGTGATGGAAGAGACCGCCTTTTTGACCGACGTGCGCCTAGCAGCGAGTGGCCAACGAAAATCCGTGGTTTTTACGGGGGCTCAGCGGGTGGCGTCGGAACCCGGGGCGGACGGGCTGCAAAATCTGTTTGACGCCGTGCGGATGGCCGTCCATCCCCAGGCTTGGCGTCTTGGTGCCGCGATTGTGTTTGATGGGTTTGTCTTTTCAGCCATGACGGCCGGAAAGACGGATAGTTGGTCGTTGCACGCTTTTTCCGGGGGAGACGGGGGCGCTCTGGCGCGGGTCTACCCCCATGGCCTGCGACTTTTGAACTGGCCGGCCTGGCGCTATCCGTGCTCGGGCGATAAGCTTGCCCCAGAGGTCGAGTTAGTCTGGTTTTCCGCGGGGATGGACGGACGCAGCATTGCACTGGATAACGTGCGGGGGATGGTCTTGGCGGCCAGCGGGGTCGGCAACGTCAACGCCGCCGTGGCCGAGCGGCTGAAAGAGGCCTTTGACCGGGGGATTTCTGTTGTGGTGGCGACACGGACCGGAGCGGGCGGCGTCTTTCCTTGGTATGGTGGGGCAGGCGGAAGCCGCA
Source organism: Sulfobacillus harzensis (assembly GCF_012933365.1). Taxonomy (GTDB): domain Bacteria; phylum Bacillota; class Sulfobacillia; order Sulfobacillales; family Sulfobacillaceae; genus Sulfobacillus_B; species Sulfobacillus_B harzensis. Next base: position 47,844 of record NZ_JABBVZ010000007.1, read on the forward strand.
CGTTGGAGATGATAGGGGTCTCCTTTACCGATCTGCACCCTTTGAAGGCGCGGATATTGCTTATGGCTGCCCTAGGGAATGACGCTTCGGTGACGGAAACCTTTAAAGGCCAAGCGTGGATGTTCCCGCCAGAATAACCCGAGCGGCCTGGGGCGGCCCGGGCTGCACCATCGAATGCGCGAGCCCAATCAGTACGGCCCTCGAATCCAGGGCTCAACCGATCGGCGATAGAAGGCGGACAGGCGGTCCAACTCCTCTGTAGAAAACGAGGGCGCGTCCGCGGCCGCGAGATTTTGCTGGACTTGGTCAATATTCTTGAAGCCGGGAATGACGCTGGTCACGGCCGGCTGGTCAAGAATCCAGCGCAGGGCCGCGGCCGCGAGCGTGCCACGCCCTGTTGCCATCCAGCGGATGTCGTCAACCAGCTCCACACCCTTTTGAAAGGGGAGACCAGAGAAGGTTTCGCCGACGTTGAAGGCCTCGCCGTTTTGATTGAAATTGCGATGATCCGCGTCGGGAAAGGTATCGGTTGGGCGAAACTTGCCCGTGAGGAGACCGCTAGCCAACGGAACCCGAGCCAAGATGCCGACATTTTTTGCGGATGCTTTCGGAAAAAGGTCCGCGACCGGTTTCTGGCGAAGCACATTGAAAATGACCTGCAGCGACGCGACCCGGGGATAGTTCATAGCTATCAAGCCTTCGTGGATGGTCTCCACGCTCACCCCGTAATGGCGCACCAATCCCTCGTCTTGAAGCCGGTCCAACACGTCGAAGACATCGCCTTGTTCGATGACCCAAGTCGGGGGGCAGTGAATTTGGTACAGGTCAACGGCATCGCGTTGAAGGCGCCGAAGACTATCGGTAAGATACCTCTTGACCGTATCGTACCGATAGGTGGCGGAGTCCTGGATGTCGCCACGTCGGCAAAACTTGGTGGCGATGAGGATGTCCGGCCGTTGATGAAAAATGGCGCCCAAAAGTTCTTCGGCTCGCCCGTCGCCGTAGACGTCGGCTGTATCGAAGAAATTCACACCCTGATCGGCTGCGTATGCCAAGCCGTGGAGGGCCCGATCGCGGTCCACAACCTGTCCCCATGAACCGCCAATGGCCCAGGTGCCCAAACCCATTTCGCTAATCTGATAGCCTGTCTTTCCTAACGTCCGGCGTTGCATTGGATGGCCCCCTCCGTCGTCAATCCGCGTTTGTTCATGGCTAATGATAGCCAAAAAGGACCAGGACGTCGAATAAGCTGGGGCGGTAAGTCAGTCTGTGCTAAATGGCTCCCACCGATGAACCACCCGACTCACCGACAGAAAATCTGGCAAATTGCTATAGAGGCTCCGGTGAATGCGCCTATAATAGTCTAATGGTCTAACACTTAGCTTGGGATTGATGAGGGGAGTCATTGCCCGATATGGAAGATAAGCCAACTGAGGCGCTGTTTCGTGAGATTCGGTCCACACGCGGATTTGAGGAAATCGCCATGCAAATCCAGACAGCCGTGTTTTCCGGAAAGCTAAAGGTGGGCGATCGCCTGCCCAATGAGCGCGATTTGGGGGAAATCTTTGGCGTGAGCCGCGCCACCTTGCGGGAGGCCCTGCGGCTTTTGGAGGCGCTTGGTGTGGTTGAAGTGCGGCGCGGAGCCCAAGGGGGCACCTTTATCGTTGAGCCCGGTCCGGAGCGTGCCGGGTTGCTCTTGGGCGCGTTTATCCACTTTCGCCATGCGACCTCGGAGGACCTCAACGAGTTCCGCGGCACCTTTGAGGCGGAAACTGCATCGTGGGCCGCCCGTCGGGCCACCCGAGAGGAGTCCCAGGGGTTGTATGAGCTGCTTGAGGAACTTCGACGGGTGGGGCCAACGGGAACGTGGGATGCCTTCGTCGATCTGGATTTGAAGATTCACTTTAAGATTGCTGAGATCTCTAAGAACCAAATCCGCATTGCTATTATGCAGGGGATTCACGAAGTATTTCGGCGCAGTTCACTCGCCATCGCCCGCAACGACAGCCCCGGGTGGCGGGACCAGCAAGAAAAGGAAATTGGCGAGGTCATTCAAGCGATTGCTGAGCATCGCCACGACGATGCCCGCCAATTGATGCAGCATCATGTCCTGTCCAATATTGCCGTGGGGGACAAGAGCTAACTTAATCTTCGGCTAAAGTATAAAATGTTTGCAACTTATGCGCTTGCTCCTCTATAATAGGCATACGCTCAATGGTCTAATCATTAGAGCATGGAGGTTGCCGATGACGCCCTTTACCCCGGAAGATATCGTTCAGCTTAAGGAGCCATCCCATGTGCGCGTTCATCCCTACCGCCGGGTGGCAGCCTATGCCTTGTCCCAATTTGACGGGGATGCACGGGTATCCACCATTCGCGTTGAAGGACCGGATATGGACGGAGCGATGGAAGTCAAAGGCACCCACCTGCACCATCCTGAGTGGGCCCCGGACGGCGAAGGGTTAGCCTATGTTGAGGGCCCAACCGAATCGGGATCCTGGCTCCATGTGGTCGATAGGCATGGGCGAGCCATCAGAAGTCCGATCGCAATACCGGGCGATGGGACTTCGCTGGCTTGGAACCCTGATGGACGCCGCGTCGCGGTGGAGTATGTGTCCAACCCGCGGGAATCCGACGCAGAAGTTCGGATCGTGCGCCGATTGCGGCATCACTTTGATTCACGGGGCTACATTGGCAGTCGCCTGTGGACCGTGGCTGTCGTTGATTTGGAGCAGGGAATTCTGGATCCTATTTCGCCTGAATCCTTTCATCATTTCACCCCGAGTTGGTCGCCGGATGGGCGGTTGCTGACACTGGTGACCACGCGTTCGCAGGACTGGGACCGGGAGTGGGTCTGGGACGTTTATACGGTGGACATAGAGAGCAGGCGATGGGAACGGGTAACCGATGCATCCGGCGTGGCGCTCTATCCCGTCTGGGCGCCTGACGGCGCGGCTATTGCCTTCTTGCACAATCATTCGCGCGACACGGGAAGCACTGCCGACTATCATTTGCATGAAGCCCGTCGCGTACAGGGAGGATGGCGCGTAGCTTGTTTATCCCACGATCTCGATCGTGGGGCAGCCCTCGTGCATGAGCCCCCTGAGCCCGGAGGCGGCAAACCGGTCTACACTCCCGATGGCTCAGCCATCTTGTGGGTCGTCAATCAGGGCGGGCAATATCACCTAATGCGAACCGGGCGCAATGGGGAGCACACGCTCATCGACCGCCATCAGGGCTGGCCGACTCTATCGACAGATGGGCAAACTCGGGCACAACTTGTTTTTCGGCCTGACAGTCCGCCGTTGGTCACCCTAAAAGACGAATCGGGAACGGTGTTGGCAGAGGTGGATGATAACCTTTGGCTACAGGACAAAGTCGTGTGCCGAAATCCGGAGGAATATGCCTTCGAATCTGATGGTACTACGGTCACCGCCTGGCTCTGGAGCCTGCCCAACCGTTCCGCCGATCATCCGTGGCTCCTTCAGTTTCACGGAGGGCCGCATGGGGCCTTTGGCCCGTACTTCTCCCATACCCAGCAGATTCTTGCTTCTGAAGGATATTTGGTGGCGGCCTTGAACTACCGCGGCAGTGCCGGGTTCGGCCAAGGATTTGCGGATTTGGTTCACGCCAATTGGGGTCCCTTGGAGGGACGCGACGGAATCCACTTGATGGATGCGTTAATCAGCGATGGACGGGTGCGCGCGACGGCGCAGGTGGGGGTCTTTGGACCGAGCTACGGAGGTTTCATGACCAACTGGATGGTGACGCATTACCCCGAACGGGTCAACGCTGGGGTTGCCATCTCCACCGTCTCGCATCTTCTCACCTCGGCGCTGGGAATTGATCATTGGGAGTCGCTGGCCACCGATCAAGGAGGGGCGCCATGGGAAATTCCCGGGTATTATCACGATCATTCGCCGCTGATGCATGCCGATCGGATCGGGGCGCCACTACTCTTGCTTCATGGGGAAGATGACATGACCTGTCCCTTGATCGAGGCGGAGATGATGTTCGCCGCCCTCAGAATGCAGGGAAAACCCGTGGAATTGGTGCGCTATGTCCGGGAGTCGCACGCGTTCCACCGGGCCGGACGGCCCGGAACCCTAGTGGACGCACATGGCCGCATGTTGGCGTGGTTCTCAAACTTAAGATGAAAACCATTACGCCCAAAGAAATTGGGCGTATAGATGGCTTGACGGAATAGCGGTGTCCGCCCCAAAAACTCTTCAACACCGCGCGCACACCGGGGCGTCGATGGCCGCTACCGCGATCGCTATGAGGAGGAGATATTCGTGAAGACGCGATCCATCGCCTTAGCCCTTGCGGCGGGCGTTGGCCTAGTGGCGGCCGGTTGCGGAAGCAATGCGGCCACCAGCTCGTCAAACAACAGCAGCACGGCGGTGCAGAAAGGCGGCACGTTAAACGTCGCCTTGTCACCCGACACCAACATCAATTGGTATCTTCCTGTGACGAGCGCCAGCTTTGACACGTTGCCCAACGCCATGGTGCAGGACCAATCCTTCAAACCCTTGATCTGGCTCAACACCCACTGGCAGATTGTGTGGAAGTCCTCGATTGCCAAAAAGATTACCTACAACGCCCAGGGGACTGTGTACCACGTGTTTCTCAACAAAAAATGGCACTGGTCGAACGGGCAGCCGGTCACCGCTAAGGATCTCATGTTCACCTGGAACGTGATCAAGGCGGCTTCCGCCGCCAATGCGCCCCAGCCATGGCCTTACGTTGGGGTGGGCACCGGAGATATTCCGAGTGGGATTCAAAGTGTCGTGGAAAACAACAACTATGAAGTGACCTTCACATTGAAGCAGCCTGCCAACCAGCAGTGGTTCATTTATAACGGCTTGGTTCAATTCTTTCCCCTACCCGCTCAGACGATGGACGTGGACGGCAACAACTGGTCCAAAGAGATCGCGTATTTAGGGTCATTGGGGACTAACCCGGCGGCCATGGAAAAGGTTGTCGATGGCCCATTTATTCTTCAAAAGGCGGTCAAGAATCAGTACTGGGTTATGGTTCCGAACCCGCATTATGATGGGCATAAGGCCAACGTCAGCAAACTGGTCTTTGACTATGAGGGTTCCAATGATTCCGAGTACGCGGCACTCAAGACCGGGCAAATTAATGTCGGCTACCTCGATTTGAGTCAATACGGGGCTCGCGGCGCCTTGGTCGCACAAGGGGACAAAATTGTGCCCGCGTACTTAATGTCTGATTACTGGACCGATCTGAACATGCGCCCAGGCAGTACCACCCGTGCTATTTTCGACCAACTGCCGGTGCGCCAAGCCTTGGAAATGGGGATCGATCAGCAGGCCATCAACAAGAAAATCTATCACGGGTTCGCGCCGCCTACTTACGGCCCCATTCCATCGACGCCGAGGACGAAATTCTTTGACCCCGCCCTGAAATCCAACCCGTATCCGTATAACCCCAAGGCCGGAAAAGCGCTGTTGGAGCAAAACGGATGGAAGGACGTCAATGGGGTGATGACCAAGGGGAACGAAAAGCTTCAGTTTACGATGCTGTATACCACGGGAACGGAAAGCACCACCCAAACGGTGGAGTTGATGCAGCAGGACTGGGCCAAGGAAGGCATTCAAGTCACCCTGAAAGGGGTTTCCTTTCCGGAGATGATCAGCATGGAGTTCAATACCTCGCAGCCCAAGACTTGGCAGATGGCCACGGGGTCGGGATGGGCCTATGACGGGCCTGGTTGGTATCCTTCCGGCGACGGGCTCTTCAACACCGGCGCCCCCAATGGCGACGGGTATTCCAGCTCCGAAGAGGATGCCCTGATTAATGCCACTCACCAACCGCAGGCTACGCAGGCGAAGACCATGCAAATCTTCTTCAAGTACGAGGACTACACCGCCAAACAGGTCCCCATGTTGTGGGAAAACAACTTTGGTGGGCTGGACGTGTTTGCGCCTACCGTGCACAACACAAGTTACATCAATGGCGCGACGGGTCTGTCTCAGTTCAACTACTTCTGGATTAGCAAATAAGGAGGGCGGCGCGCCGTGATCCATTCGGCGCGCCGTCAACCAAAGGGGCGATCGGAATGCGGGGATCATTGGAGCGGTTTCAAAAAGCGTTAGCAGAACGGCAATTATCGGGAGCAATCATCGCGGCACCAGAAGAGCTAAGTTCGACGAACTTGCGGTATCTCAGCGGATTTACGGGATCGTCGGCATACCTTCTAATAACGCCTGAGCGGGCGTGGCTTTTGACCGATTTCCGGTATCTCGATCAGGCGGCGGGGGAATCACCAGATTTCACGGTTGTGCGGCATGAGTCGCCCGTCGCCAAGACCCTTGCCGCCCTTTGCCAAGACAATGGCATTCACACGCTCGGGTGGGAACCGGACAAGGTGCCATACGAGATGTGGGAAGGCTGGAATGGCACGGTGCCGGTGGTATGGAAACCGTTAGAGCGCCTCATTGAGACGCTTCGTATTGTCAAAGACTCCCAGGAAATTCACTCTATGCGCGAGGCGGCGCGAATTGCCGGGGAGTCGCTGATGGTGGTTTTGCCAGGCATGGTGGGCCGGCAGGAAATCGAGGTGGCGCTCGATCTGGAGATGGAAATGCGGCGGCGGGGAGCAGAATCACTGGGGTTTCCCACCATTATCGGGGCTGGTGAACGCGGCGCGCTGCCCCACGCTCATCCCACCCGACGCATGATTCGGAAGGGGGAACTGGTTACCATCGACTTTGGCGCCCAGGTGGACGGGTACAAGTCGGACGAGACCGTTACGGTGGGGACGGGAGAAGTGCCGGCCAAGCTCCGCGAGATCTGGGATATTGTGGCGGAGGCGCAGCGACGAGGCATTGCCGCAGTGAAGCCGGGCAACACCAGCCGTGACGTGGATTCAGCCGTGCGCAACTACATTCAGGCCAAAGGCTTTGGCGAATACTTCGGGCACGGCACCGGTCATGGAGTGGGGCTGGACATTCATGAAGACCCGTTTGCTTCGCAGTCGCCCGCTCAAGAACGGGTGTTGGAAGAAGGCATGACCATCACTGTGGAGCCGGGCATCTACATTCCGGGTCTAGGCGGGGCTCGATTGGAAGATACCCTGGTGGTCACCCGCGATGGAGCCGAACGGCTGACCATTGTTCCTAAGCATTACCAAGTGCTCTCTTAACTTCCCAACACAATTACTTGAGGAAAAGAGGCGAATTCCATGGTAAAACTTCGGCGCGAACTCACCGCCCGGGACCAAATTCTGTTTGGCATGGCGGGTGCCATCGGCACCGGGATTCTCTTCAGTCCCATCGGTATGGCCGCCGTCGCCGGGCCGGGCGTGATTGTGGCTTGGCTAATTGGTGCCATTTTTTACACGTTCATTGGCCTCACCTTAGTGGAACTAAGCATGGAGTTTCCCGAGGCGGGCGGCCCCTCGCGCTACAGTCTTTATAGTCACGGCAAAGCGACCAATATGCTGAACGCGTTTGGGGACGTGTTTTGGTACCTTTTTATCCCGCCCATCGAGGCTCTGGCGACGGTGGAGGGTCTCAACTACTTCTATCCCCACTTCTTAAACGCGCATGGCAACCCCACCACTCTCGGGGCGCTAGGCGCGGTGGTGATGATGCTGCTGTTTTTGCCATTGAATTACTACGGCATTAAGGTGATGCAGCAGGCCAATCGCTACGTGGGTCTGATAAAACTGGTGCTGTTGGCGGTCGTGGGGCTGGCTTTCCTAACGATTGGCCACTTCGGCAATTTGAGCCATTACGGCGGCTTTGCTCCCTTTGGCGTCACCGGAATTTTGGCCGCGGTCCCGCTGGGCATGTTCGCCTTTGGGGGCATCCGGGTCATTCCCGACTATGCGGAAGAAACCACATCCCCCGAGGCGCTGGGCCGGTCCATTCTCTGGACTATCTTGGGCCAGACCATTCTCTACCTTTTGTTTGCGACCGCCTTTGTTGTGGCGCTCTCCTGGTCGCATGTCCACTTGGCCACCGGCGATTGGGCTGGCCTGGACAAACTGCCGGGGAACCCCTTTGTGGTAATCGCCAGCCATCCGGTGATTGCCTGGTTGTTGGTCCTGACATTAATTGTGGCGGTGCTGTCGCCGTTTGTGACCGGCTACATTGATCAGGGGTCGGGTGCCCGGGTGGTGTTGGCTATGGCCCGAAGTGGTCTGGTTCCGGCGCGCTTCAAGGAGTTGAACCAGCGCTACGCAGTGCCCACATGGGCTATATTGGCGTTTACCGTGGTGGGCGTCGTCATTGCCTTCCTGTTCGCTCCCGTCCCGTCCATTTACGCTCTGACCAATGACGCCGTGGTGGCGGGCTACCTAGGCTTCGCCGCCAATCCGGTGGCGATGCTCGCTCTTAGGCGTCAAGGGCGGAAAGGCTTCTTTCGCCGTCCGGCGCTGGTAGCCAATTTGGGCTTTATGGGCGCGGCGTTGATTGTGTATTGGAGCGGCTGGCCGTCCGTTCCCTATTCCGCTATTCTGGTGGCCTTGGCCTCCATCATCTTCGGCATCATTTACAAAGTCACCGAGTTTAAAAACGCCTGGTGGTACATCGCGTACATGGCGTTTTTAGTGCTGATGACCTATATCGGTAGCGTCGGCGCTTTGAAACTCATCAATTTCTATTTGGGAAGCGCAATCGTGGTGGTCGTGTCCTTGGCGGTGTTTCTTCCCTGGGGTGTTGCCTCACGGCTTTCTAACGAGGACAGCGAAACCTTGCAGGCTCAATTCGCCCAAGACGCTTAGCATCCATCCGTCGGGCTATCATTGGAAAACGAGAGGAGAACAGCAACATGGCAACATTCAATGGCGTATACGTGGCAGTGGTGACCCCTTTCAATGCAGATTCTAGCGTGGACCTCCCACGTTTTCGGGAACACCTTTCCTGGCTAATTGAGTCTGGGGTTGACGGCATCGTTCCCACGGGGTCTTGTGGGGAGTATGCCTCCCTTGACGATGGCGAGCGGGCGAGTGTCATTGAAACGGTGGCGGAGGTCACGCGCGGCAAAGTCCCGTTCGTGGTGGGGGTCGCGGCTCCGACTACCGCCAAAGTGGTGCACTGGACCACCTTGGCTAAGTCCTTGGGCGCCCAAGGGGTCATGGCGCTTCCACCTGTGAATTACCGACCTACTTGGGAAGAAACCCGCGCCTATTACCAAGCGATTGACGCCGTTGGGCTTCCCGTCATTATATACAACAATCCTCACGATACCGCCGTCGATATGCCACCGGCGCGGCTTCGGGAGTTGCAAGCGCTGCCTAACATCGTGGCGGTCAAAGAGTTTAGCGGAGACGTGCGCCGTATCACCGAGATTCAGGAAGTCACCCAACTGGAGGTGTTGGCGGGGGCGGACGACTTATTGGTCGAAAGTGTTCTCGCCGGTGCCAAGGGATGGATTGCCGGCATGGCCAATATTGTGCCTGAGGCATGCGTGCGGCTCTATCGACTGGCGACTACCGGTAAGACCGACGAAGCGTGGGCACTATACCGAAAACTGCTGCCGCTGCTTCGCTACGATTCCACGCCCCGGTTGGTGCAAGTTATTAAATACGGGATGGAATGCGTCGGCCAGTCTGTCGGCATGACCCGTGCCCCGCGTCTTGGGTTGACTGAGGAGGAAAAGCGGGTCGTGTCCGAGGTGCTGGCCGGCCTATAATGCCGAGAAGGGACGTGACGGTTTGTCGGCCAACATCATTGTGGTAGGCGGGGGCGTGATTGGGGCGGCCAGCGCCTACTACCTCACCCAGTCAGGGGCCTCGGTCACGCTCTTAGACCAAGGGGATATTGGAGGCGGGACGTCGTCGCGCTGCGACGGCAATGTGCTGGCGATTGACAAAGACCCCGGATTTGATAGCCAGATGGCGCTGAAAAGCCAAGAGTTGCTGCACCAACTGGCCCAGGAACTGCCTCGGTTCGAATATCGTCGACCCGGCAGTTATCTCGTCTGCGACAATGGCGATGAGGTTGAGATGGCGCGCGAATGGGTGCGTTTGCAACAAGAGGCAGGATTGCCGTTCGCCTTTTTGGACCAGCAGGCCATCCACCATCACTTGCCCCATTTATCCGAGGACGTACCGGGGGGCCTTGTGTGCGGATCGGATGCGACCCTGAATCCGCTTCTGTACACGCAGGTGTTGGTCGCCCACGCCCGCCAGTCGGGAGCTGTCGTGCGGCCGCATCAAGCGGTTAAGGCCCTTTGGATCGCCGACGGTGGGGTTCGGGGCGTGCAGCTGCCCTCCGGGGAATTGATGGAGAGCGACATCGTGGTGGTTGCCGCCGGAATTTGGACGCCCAGTCTTTTGGAGTCGGCGGGCATTCCGATCCCTATTCAACCACGAAAAGGCCATCTTTTGGTTTCAGGCAAGGGCCCGTTGTTCGGGGATGCCAAGGTCATGGAATTTGGCTACTTGATGAGCAAATTTGGGCGGGAGCGCGTTGCGCCGGCAGAGACCTTGCGTTATGGCGTGGCACTGGTGTACGAGCCTACCGAGAGCCATAATTTTCTTCTGGGCAGCAGCCGCGAATTTGTCGGTTGGAACACCGAGCCCCAAGTCGAGGTGGTAGGGGCCATCGCCCGGCGCGCCATGCGGTTTTACCCCGGCATGAGAGAGGTGACCATCATGCGGAGCTATGCAGGGCTTCGCCCTTGGACACCGGACCACTTTCCCATCGTATCCCGCATTGACCCCATTTCGGGACTGATTGTCGCGGCCGGGCACGAAGGCGATGGCATTGGGCTGGCAGCTGTGACGGGACATCTAGTGGCCGATTTAGCGCTGGAGCGAGACCCGGTAATTCCGGTAGAGCCCTTGCGCTGGGATCGTCCGACTCTTAAGGGGGAAGGCGTACATGCGTAGTCAGGAGAACGTGTCGGCATCGACCGATCTGGTTGTGTGCCGCTGCGAATGGGTGACGTGGGGTGTCGTGCAACAGGCGCTGGAGAGCTTTCAGCCGACGTCGCTTCGGGAGTTGAAACTGGTCACGCGCTGGGGCATGGGCATGTGCCAGGGGAGGGTGTGCAGGCCGCTCATGGCGTGCGTGCATCTGCCCGACGGCGATACGGGTGGCCCTCCGGGGTTGTCTCCACGCATCCCGTATAAACCGGTTGCCATGTCCGCCCTGTTTAGCGAAGGGGGTCAAGAGGATGCCTAAGGGGCGACTAGAGCCGCGAGTGCCCGCGGGCCACCCCTGGGCGACGTGGGGTCGGCTGCCCCAACCGGTGACCTTTGTCGTTGACGGCATACCGGTTGAGGGCATCCCTGGTGAGCCGGTGGCAATGGCGCTCTGGGCCCAGGGGGTCCGGGTATTGGGATGGAATGAAGAGAGCGGCGAGCCGCGGAGTCTCTTCTGTACGATTGGGCACTGCTTTGAATGCCGCATGACCATCGATGGCAAGCGCGACCAACGAGCCTGTCTCTTTCCGGTTCGGGAGGGCCTGGTGGTCGAGCGCCAACACCGGCCGGAAGAACTCCGCCCGTTGGATGGGATGGAACGGCTATGAGCCAGATTGAGGTCGTGATTATTGGCTCGGGCCCGGCGGGTCTCTCGGCAGCGCTACGGCTGGGGCAGAGTGGCGTCGCCACAGTGATTGTTGATGAATATCCCCGACCGGGAGGACGTCTCCTTGGTCAGCTCTACCGACGGGGGCGCTTTTGGTGGAACGGACGGGCCGAAGCCGAGAAGCTCATTGCTGCCGTGCGCCAGTGCCCTTCCGTGCAGTGGCGTTTGGGAACCTCGGTGGTAGCCTTGACCCCCAACCAGGGCGGCTGGCGGGTCAGCTTATCAGGCAGCGAGAGTGTTGATGGGGTCGCGGCGGTCCTCATTGCCACCGGGGCTGCTGAGGTGCCTGTTCCCGTGAAAAATTGGAATCGTCCTGGGGTGATGACCATCGGAGCGGCGCAGGTGATGGCCAACGTGTACCGGGTTCGACCGGGGCAACGGGGCATTGTGGTGGGCGGTGGCCCGTTGGCCTTTGCCATCGCCCAGGAGTTGTCGTGGGCGGGCGTCGAACTGACGGGTATCGTCATGCCGCCCCCTGGACTTCCGGCTCCGTCGACCCTGACACCTTATGCCCAATGGCGGTCTATCGGTGCCCTGTCGCATCTGGCGCCTTGGTGGGCGCGTCCGCTGGTGCCGCTCCTCAAAGACGATGGGCGGATTCCCGAACTGATGGCGCGAATCCCGGCGGCGGGAATTGGCGTCGCCGGAACCCGCTTAAAACCCAACGTCGCCGCGGTTGAGATCCTGGGGGAAGACCGGGTTGAGGGGATTAGGCTGCAGCGGTTGAGCAGGGAGGGAAGATTGGTGGGACAACCGTGGATCGAATCCGTTGATTTCGTGTTGCTGTCCGGCGGTCTCCGACCGATTCCGGATCTGTTTCACGTGGTCGGCGCCCGGATCCGGCGATCGGACGAGGGAATCTATGACGTGCCCGTGTTTGGTCCTCTCGGGGAAACCACCGCACCGGGAGTGTTTGGTGCCGGAAACGCTTTGGGGGTCGAGGGAGCGCCGGTAGCCATGGCGCAAGGAACGGGAGCAGCCTTGGGCATCTTGCGGTATCTCCATCGGGAAGGCGATCATTGGGGAGACGAGGTTTCCGAACACGCGCGTGAACTTCGACGTGTTCGAACAGACGCGCCACTGGTGTTTAGTCATGAGTGGTCTCGGATCCATGAAGATATTGCCCAGCAGTGGCAACAAGTGGAGGGCGGTCGCTAATGCACTTTTCCCACGTGTTTCGGACGATTGAAACCCATACGGGGGGAAATCCAACGCGGACCATTGTCAGCGGAATCCCCCCTATTGCCGGCCGCACCATGATGGATAAGGTGCGCGATTTTCGGGAGCGTTTCGATTGGATTCGGACCGGGCTGATGTTTGAGCCTCGCGGCCATGGGGTGATGTCCGGATGCATTTTGACAGAGCCGGTTCATGCCGAGGCCGACTACGGGGTGATTTACATTGAGGTGGGCGGCTATCTGCCCATGTGTGGGCATGACACCATTGGACTGGTTACGGCCCTAATCGAAACCGGCCAAGTAATGGCTAAGGAGCCTGAGACGCGCGTCGTGCTAGATACGCCATCGGGCGTTGTGCGGACCCAAGCGGCCGTGAAAGACGGTCAGGTTCTTTCGGTCACTTTTGAAAATGTGCCCGCTTTTCTTTATGCCCAAGATGTGGAGGTGATGGTGCCGAGCCTGGGGCAAGTCTCGGTAGACATCGCGTGGGGGGGCAATTTTTATGGCCTTGTGGATGCCCGGCGCCTAGGGCTGGAATTGACCCCAAACCATGCACGCCAAGCCATCCGTTATGCTCAGGCGATCCGCCAAGCCGTCAACGACCAGATGCAGGTCGTCCATCCAGAACTGCCCGATGTAAGAGGCTTGACTCATGTCGAATTCTTCGGGGATCCCACCACCTCTGGGGCTGACATCAAGAATATGGTCATTGTGCCGCCGGGGGGCGTGGATCGATCGCCTTGTGGGACGGGCACCTGTGCCAAGGCGGCCACACTATGGCGTCGAGGATCGCTGCCCGTGGGCGGCGGTTTTGTCCATGAAAGCGTGACGGGCTCCTTGTTTCGGGCTACAGTGCTGCGTGAGACAACGGTTGGGCCGTTTCCCGCGGTGGTCGTCCAGATTTCCGGATCCGCCTATCTTTATGGCGAGTCCACGTTTGTGATGGAGTCTGGCGATCCCCTCAATGCCGGATTTTTGTTGCCTTGAGAAGGAGCCGATACGATGAATATTCGGGAAGTCTTTGATGTGATTGACCTTCATGCCGGCGGCGAACCGCTGCGTGTCATTATGAGCGGCTACCCGGCGATTCCCCCGGGCACCATCCTGGACAAACGCGATTATGTGGCGTCGCGCTGGGACCGGTATCGTCAACGGTTGTTGTTTGAACCTTGGGGACATGAGGGCATGTATGGTTGCTTAGTGGTGGAGCCGGAGCGGCCGGATAGCGATTTTGGCCTTCTCTTGATGCATAACCAGGGGTACAGCGCTATGTGCGGGAATGCCACATTAGCCGTTACCAAGCTGTTCGTGGAAACCGGACGCGTCCCCATAGCCGAGAGTAGAGACCAGGTTGTAATCCGATACGATGTGCCCTGTGGTCAGGTTGAAGCGCATGCAGAGCTCAAAAATGGCCGGGTGGAGCGTGTGAGTTTCGACAATGTGCCGGCTTTTCCCGTGGCGCTCAATCAGACTGTGCGTGTTCGGGGACGGGACATCATGGTCGATGTCGCGTTTGGCGGCGCCTATTATGCCATACTGCCAAGTGCCGCGTTGGACCTGACAGTGGAACCGGAGTCCTTGGACTCTCTCGTCGACGGGGCGGCCGAAATCAAGGCGGCCGTGGCGGCGTTGGACTTGACCCGTCACCCCATCGACGACCGATTGAGCGGGCTCTATGGTGTGATTTTTACCGATACTCCGCATGATACCGCGCATCTCAGCCGGCAGGTGGCGATTTTTGCCGACGGCCAGGTGGACCGGTCGCCTTGCGGAAGCGGCGTCAGTGCCCGACTGGCGGTGCTGGATGCCAAGGGAGAGATTCAGCCAAGACAGGATTATGGATTTGAAAGTGTCATTGACACCGTGTTCGTCGGCCGTGTGACGGGGGACGCGGGAACGGGAATTCGCACCACCATTGCCGGTCATGCCTATGTCACCGGGTTTCGGCGATTCTACGGCAATCCGGCAGAGATGGTGGAGCCATTCTTAATGCGTTAGTCCACGGCGCTAGCGCCGAAAAAGATTCAGGTAGGGGGATGGACGATGTTGGAAGGTGCCAGTTACATTGATGGGACATGGGCCGCGAGCGGCGAGCGTCAAGAAATTCATAATCCGGCCGAATGGGACGAAGTGGTGGGTGTGGTTGGGCTGGCGGGTTCAGGTGAGGTTAATGCGGCCGTCAGTGCGGCCCGGCGGGCGTTTGGGAGTTGGCACCAGCTTGGGCCCGTGGCGCGCGGCAACCTGCTCTTTCAGGCGGCATCCCGGATTGAAAGCTCCGTGGATGAGTTGGCGCAGTTGGCGTCGCGTGAGATGGGCAAACCCATCGGAGAGACCCGCGGCGAAGCGCTCCGGGCGGTGGCCATTCTTCGTTACTATGCTGGCGAGGGAATGCGGGGCCTGGGCGATGTGATTCCAGCATCAAATGCCCGAACCCTTCAATACACCACGCGCGTTCCGCTGGGGCCGGTAGCGATTATTACGCCGTGGAATTTTCCGCTCGCTATTCCCATGTGGAAGATGGCGCCAGCCTTAATCTATGGAAACACCGTGGTCGTGAAGCCGGCGGAGTGGTCCTCCTTGACCGCCGTGCGAATGTGGCAATTGATGGCCGACTTGTTTCCGCCGGGCGTTGCCAACCTGGTTCTCGGACTGGGGTCGACGGTGGGTGAGGCCCTCATACAGCATCCCGACATTCGTGGGATTAGCTTTACCGGTTCCGTCGCCGTCGGCTCTCACATCGCGGACGTTGCGACGAGGCGGGGCGTGAAATACCAGACCGAAATGGGGGGCAAGAACGCGGTGGTGGTTAGCGAGGACGCCGACCTGGATCGCGCGGTGAATGCCATCATTTCGGGTGCCATGCGGTCTGCGGGGCAAAAATGCACCGCCACGTCCCGGGTCATCGTTTTTGAGGCGGCCCACGACGCGCTCATGAGCCGTATGCGGGAGCAACTGGCGACCATTAAAGTCGGGAATCCCTTGGATCCGGACACCTATCTGGGTCCCGTGGTCTCGGAAGCCCAATACCAAAAGGTGCTCAAGTATATTGAAATTGGCGAACAAGAGGGAAGGCTGGTGGCCGGCGGTTCATTACAGCCTGCAAACTGGGGCCGCGGATTTTACATTCAGCCCACCCTCTTCGACCAGGTCGAGCCGGAATCCCGCATTGCTCAGGAGGAGATTTTTGGACCCGTGGTGGCTGCCATGACGGTTCGGTCCTTGGATGAAGCGATTTCGGTGGTCAACGGCATCCCCTACGGGCTGAGCGCGTCGATCTTTACCAGAAACTTGAAGACCGCGTTGGATTTCGTGGAGCGCGCCGAGGTCGGCTTGGTGCGGGTCAACGACGAGACGGCGGGTGTGGAGCTTCAGGCACCCTTTGGCGGCATGAAGGGTTCCAGTTCCCATTCCCGGGAACAGGGGAGAGCGGCCATAGAATTCTACACCGATGTCAAAACCGTAGCCATTTGTCCGTAACAGGTAACACGCATATTCTGGAACAACTTCCTGTGACAGGGGCCCGGAAGGGTGAGGGCTGGCCGTAAAGGCAGCCCCCACCTCTGGGGCCTGTCCTCGGGCGTGTGACCCGTCGATGCGTCTCTGCCCCTTCATTTCTATCGACTGCTGACATCCATCGGGCCCGATGTGAAATAATGAGATGTTCATCGAAAGGAGACTGCAGCTTGACGAAACGTGTGATTGTCTACAGTCAGCGGGGCTGAACGTTTTGCTCGCGCGAGACGGCGTGGCTGTCTCAACACAAAATCCCGTTTGAAGAGCGGGACATCATGAAAAATGACGCCTGGCTGGATGAGTTAGTCGAGCTCGGGGCAACCGCAACGCCAACCACCGTGATCGAGTGGGCTGATCATCGGGAGGTTGTGATGGGATTCGCGAAAGAAAAACTCGAATCCTTGCTCTTGTCGTGATCAAGCGTCATCCAAAACGGGTATCCGAGTGATGGTCTAAACCTATTGTGCGAGATAACCGCCATCGATGACCACGGCCTGACCGGTGATGCCGCGTGCTTCCTCCGAGGCCAAAAACAAGGCGTACTGGGCAATTTCTTCAGGATGGAGCAGTCGGCGCTGCGGAACCAACGGGAAGATGACGTCGTCTAAAACTTGGGATACATCGACTTTTCGGATGGCGGCCAACTGGTGCAGTTGATGGCGCACCAGGGGGGTGTCGACATAGCCGGGGCACAAGGCGTTGACCGTAATGGAATGCGTCGCCGTTTCTAAGGCCAAGACTTTGGTGAGACCGATGAGCCCATGTTTTGCCGCGTTGTATGCGGCCTTGCCCGCAAACCCAATGAGGCCATTGACCGAGGCCATGTTGATGATACGCCCAAAATGTTGCGCCTTCATCACCGGAACCGCATGTTTTGAGGCGATGAAGGGACCCACCAGCATGAGGTTTATCATCTCTTGAAATTTGTCTGTCGGGAAGTCCTCCACTGGCGCAACATATTGCATGCCGGCATTGTTAACCAGAACGTCGAGCCGTCCATAATGCTCTACCGTCTCATCGATAAGCGCCTTAAGGTCGGATTCGGCTCCGGCGTCCGCCTGTCTTGCCTCGACCGGAAGCCCCTGACTTGCCAAGCCTGTGGCTTGCTCCTTGGCAGCATCAAGGCGCACATCCGACAAAACCACCTGGGCCCCGGCTGTGGCTAGCCTCTCGACGATGGCGAGTCCGATTCCACTGGCTCCACCGGTCACGATGGCCACTCTTCCGTTGAGATTGGACATGTCCCAACACCTCATCTCGCGTTTTTTCTAGTTTACATCGTGATTCTGCCATTTGCTTATGAGACGGCGGCCAAACTTTCGGCAATCAACCACTCGCATGAGAGTTCACGGTGTAGGAATCAAGCCTGGCAGAAATTCCCTCCCGCGATGATGACAACCTTAGCCCTACAACTGGTCAGGATCGAA
The DNA here is from genome assembly GCF_012933365.1 of Sulfobacillus harzensis. Lineage (GTDB taxonomy): Bacteria > Bacillota > Sulfobacillia > Sulfobacillales > Sulfobacillaceae > Sulfobacillus_B > Sulfobacillus_B harzensis. Next base: position 65,532 of record NZ_JABBVZ010000007.1, read on the forward strand.
AGCGATCGATCCATCCGCCAGCCACCGTCACTAGTCGATCCCGGTTGAGACGGTATATGTGCTCACGGCCGTCCAATTCCACAGACACCAGTCCGGCGTTCTTGAGAACGCCAAGATGGCGTGAGGTCGTGGCCCAGGCGCAAGAAAAACGATCGGCAATGTCGCGGGATGTCATGGCACCTCCGCGGATGAGCAAAATCGATAGGATAGTGCGGCGGGAGCGATGGGCCAAGGCCTCGAAGACAGCATCCAAGTCCTCCAGGTCGCGGATGCCTTTGGCGACAGTTTTATTGGTGGTCATGGGCACTCCATGGCAAGTAATGAGGAAAATCCCAACGTGGCAGTCCCTGGCGAGATTCCAAAAGCGGATCCATGGGCTCCCAAATCGCTAGAACATCCGGATGCTCATGCGCCATTTCGAATCCATTCTCGACCCACGTGAAAATCTCCGTGTAGGTCGGTGGATCATCGACACTGCGAAGTATGATCGGCGGCTCGTCGCTGACAAATCCCAAGGCTCGGAGCGTGGGCCAGTGCTTCGACAAGAGCATTTGGAACTCGTGTTCACATTCGGGCTTAACGCGGTAGGTAGCCACAACGATTTGGTTGGGCATTCGAATTCCTCCTAATTATGAGCTTATGGGCTAATAATAAGCGACTTTGCTAATCGAATCAAGTCACGAAAAGTCTTTCAAACGAGTCCGACTGGGGTGGATTGAGTTCAAGAAGACTTGCGATGTGATTAGAAAAGTATATAATTAGACAGTAGTCGAATTGGAGAGTGAGAGCATGCAGCTGGAAAAACTCGTGGCGTTCCACAAGGCGTTGGCCGACCCGACGAGAATTCGTATTCTGTTCCTGCTGAAGAACGGCCCGATACATGGGCAGGCCTTGGCCGAGAAACTGGGTGTCTCACCCCCGACGATAACGCACCACATGGCCAAATTGCGCCATACGGCGTTGGTCAAAGAGTCGCGGCAGGGGAACACCATCTATTTCGAATTGGATCGTTATTTCTTCGAACAAAATGCTCGAGCGTTGCCGGCTGCACTGTTCGAACCCGCACGGGAGGAAACATTGTTGGATAAAGGTCAGGATTTGGAGCATGCGGTAATCTCCCGCTTCTTTACCAAAGAAGGGCGACTAAAGCAAATCCCCGCCCAGCGAAAGCGCAAGCTGATTGTGTTTGAGCACATGCTGAAGGGACTGAAGCCCGGCGTCAAATACCCCGAGAAAGCCATCAACCAACATATCATGCAGTTTCATGAGGATTATTGCACCATCCGCCGGGAGTTCATCATTAATCATTTTATGTATCGGGAAGATGGCCTGTATGAGCTGAATCCCCGGGAGATGTGGGCCGATTGGCGGGCGCTGTAATCGAGGGCAACGCCGCTTGTCATCAGAGGGGCGAATCAATGGTGGTGGCGTGGGACGCATCGAAGCGATGCGAGGTTCCGAGCCTTCAAGGCGGGTTTTCAGGCGTCATGGGCCGTCGTTTCGAAATTTGCAACTGCAAGTGAGCGTAGAATGTGCCTGGGCGTATACCGCCCCAGGAACCTCCCTGCTATTAAACCAATCCGAACGGGCGGGCATATTGTGTTCGGCGGATGCGCCAATCGGGCGGCTTCCCAGCAAGTACCTGCTGGGGACCTCTATGAGCGAGGGGAATTGCCCCGTTTGTGCTATACTTGAACCACTTTTGGAGGAGGTGACCTCGGTGCAGCACCAGTTCCAGGACTGGAGTCTTCCTTTCCATCGGGGACATGTTTCGGTGACCCCCAAGGGCGTTGTCTGCCCTTTTCGCCGTCTGGGGTGTCATCGAGACGCCGGGGCCGCTAGATTGCGCTAGCAACAGCAATCCTTTGGCGCTCGGGCACCCGCCCGAGTTTTTTGTTGCCAAAGGAGGCTTATTGGATGTTTCTGTCCCGTCGCTTGCGGGGATTTTACGCATTTGCCGCTGCATGGTCTTTCAACCCCACTCGGGGACTCTGGATTCTCTATCTTGTGCACTGCCATTGGACCTTGTTTGAGGTTGGACTGGCCGAGGCGGGGTTTCACGTGGTGGCCTTCGTGGCCGAGGTGCCGACCGGATTATTTGCCGATCGCCGGGGGCGGCGAGCCAGCCTTGGCATGGGGCTTCTGATTCACGCCATCACCGCCTTGATGACCTTCTATCTTGCACCTCTCAACATTTTCCTTGGCATAATTAGCGTGGCGTTGGGCGCCTTGGCTTGGGCCTTTATAGGCGGAGCCGAACAGGCGTTGTTGTATGGCCTGATCGAGGAGGTATATGGCCAAGCGGCTTACGGTCGCATCTACGGCCGTGTCTTGGCTTTTGAGCTTCTGTTGGCGGCTCTGTCCACGGCTCTTGGAGGGTGGCTTGCCGTGAGAGACGGATGGTCATGGCCATTCGTTCTTGCGGCTATCGCCGCTTTAATTGGCATAATCGCCGTGCGTACGATTCCGGAATACCTGCCAGAGCCGATCCGTTCCCCATCCTGGTCTGGCCTCTGGGAAAATATCGGGCTTGCCCTACGGGTGAGCGGCCACAAGCCCGGACTTAGGCGGTGGGCGGTTTTGGGGTCAGCATTGGGCGCTTTCGTCACCATCAATAATCTTTATGCGCAATCGACATTGGTTCTTAAAGGCGCACCCATCGGTATGGCAACTATGGTGGTTGCGGCGGCGGGAATTGTGACCGCCGCCGGCAGCTTTGTTGGGGGACAGACAGTCCATCGAGACTATCTCGGTTGGGGAACGGCACTTTTAGCCCTTGCCATTGCCTCGATCGGTCTCTTGCCATTGGGAGGCGCGGGTGGCGCATACCTGGCGGCCGCTGGTCTCGATGGGTGTATCGACCCATTGTACGAGGCTCGTCTAAACCAAGTCGCGCCAGAACGGTTTCGGGCGGCCATTTTATCTTTGCCCAGCGCCGGATTCAGTCTCTTGATGATCGTGCTGTTTCCCCTAGCCGGCTGGGCCATGACCGAACACCACCTCCGAGCCGTCTATCTCGTCATGGGCCTCGGCCTTGGCATAACGGCGACAGGATTTCATGCAGCCGTGCCTCCTCGGGGACCCCGGACCGTGAACGGAACGGACCCGTTATAAAGGTAGTTGGCGAACGGCAGCGTTCCCTTTATGATGAGCATATTTGAACTGGGAGGCGGACGTCTTGGGGCGGGCACTCGTCATTGGTGGGACCACCTTTATGGGGTATCAACTAGTGTGGCAGCTCTTGGCAAAAGGCTGGCAGGTTCTGGTGCTGAACCGCGGAAATCATGCGGACGGCTTCGGTGGAAAGGTGGAGCGGCTTGTCGTGGATCGCCGAAGTGCGGAATTTGTCCGAGTGCTGGCCGACCAGTGGTTCGATGCCGTCGTGGATTTTGCCTGCTATAATCGGCGCGATGCCGAGGGAACCGTGGCGGCACTTCGGGGACGGGTCGGCCACTACGTCTTCATTAGCTCTGGCGCCGCCTATCTTGTTCGGGACGGTATTGACGTGCCCGTGACCAAGGCGCTTTCTGAGGCGGACTATCCCGGACCGCTGTCCTCGCCTCCCTCCACACCTGATGATTTGGCTAACTGGCGCTACGGGGCAGGGAAGCGGGAAGCCGAGGATGTCTTCGAGAAAGGGTGGCAGATAGAGCGCTTCCCCGCCACACGCGTGCGCCTGCCGATTGTGAATGGACTGAGAGACCCCGAACGGCGACTAGAAAGCTATCTTTGGCGCATTCGGGATGGGGGACCGTTGCTCTTGCCGGATGGGGGCGTGGGTCTGACGCGGCATGTCTACGTCACCGATGTTGTCCGGGCCCTCGCAAGCCTCGTGGGCCAGGCGCACAGCATCGGCCGCGCTTATAATTTCTCGCAGGATGAAGATATTTCGCTTCAGGAGTTGGTGGAGCGACTGGCTGGTTTGTTGGGGGCGCCAGCACGCATTGTGCCGGTGAGCGTCTCTGCCATCCAAGACGCGGGACTGGAACTTCGCATGGTCTCTCCCTTGAGTGGCAAGTGGGCATCACGTTTAGAGGCCAAGGCCGCTAAGCGCGAGTTGGGTTTTGTCCATCGCCCAGTGGACCGCTACCTTGAAGACATGGTCGAGGGGTTCTGGACTCAGGATACACCGCCCCAGGGCTACGCCTGGCGATCGGCGGAAACAGTCCTCGCCAAACGTTTGGGATAGGCGTCAGGTATGAACAAGGGCCGCGTCTCGAAAGGCGCGGCCCCTGCTCGATTATCCGTGACGTAGTTGTTGGACGAGAAGTGTCACTTGACGGACCAGCGCATTGAGGCTGGCTTCAATGGATCGCCAGATGGCCAGGGCCCGTGACTGATACTGCGCCCGTTCCGCCGCTGTTCGGTTCAGTTCGCCCTAAATACCCGCCAACGTCTGATTGGTATGGTTCAACTCGTGAAGGCCTACGAATGCCAGGATGACAATCAGCAGCGCCAAGGCTGCCAGTGCTGTTCGCCCATCCATTTTGCGTATGGCGGGTGGTTGGATCCTCGTGACGCGTTCGAGTGGCGTCATCTTGGCGTAATGGTTCCGGCAAGTTTCACCTCCTCTTTCCCATAACTTTCGCAAGGAACCATTGTTTTGAGGCTCGGTCAGCGGATCCTCAAAGAGCTTTCGCTTGAGTTGCTAGCCCCAGACTTCGTGGGCGATCCGTACCACATGGGCGAGCTTGGCCCATTGTTCCTCTTCCGTGAGCAAATTGCCTTCTTCGGTGGAGGCGAAGCCGCACTGGGGGCTTAAAGCGAGTCGCTCGCCATCGACGTAATGAGACGCTTCATCAATGCGGCGCTTTATTTCGTCGGCATCCTCCAGGGTGCCAGACTTGGATGTCACGAGCCCCAGCACAATCTTAAGATCAGGGCGCTTGGCGAAACGGAGCGGTTCAAATCCGCCGGCCCGTTCACTGTCATACTCTAAGAAGAAGGCATCGACGTTGACTGTCCCAAAGAGTGTTTCCGCTACCGGCTCATAGCCGCCTGAAGCAATCCATGCGGACCGGAAGTTGCCGCGGCAGATATGCATGGTTACGGCAAGATCCTCGGGGCGGCCTTGAAGCGCCTGATTAATGGTGCGAGCATAGAGGCGTTGCACCTCGTCCAGATCCCACCCACGCGCCTCGAGTTCCGCCCGTTGTTCCGCGGAACAAAAGTAAGCCCAGGCCGTGTCATCCAACTGTAAATATCGGCAGCCCAGGTCGTAGAAGGCGCGAATGGCTTTTTGATAGGCGCGGCCTAAGTCGGAAAAGAAGAGCTCCAGGTCGGGGTACACGGCCTCGTCGATCTGCCCGCGAAAATGCAACATGCTAGGGCTCGGGATGGTCATCTTGGGCAGGGCCTGGCTGGCGTTCTCTTTGAGAAATGCAAAATGCTGCAGCATGGGATGGCGCCCGAAGTCAACCCGGTTCACGACCCGTATGCTGTGAGATTGCAGCGTTTGCCCTTGAAAGTGGATGCCGTTGTCTTCCGTCTCGAAGGGTTCCACGCCCTCAAGACCCTCCAGAAAGTCAAAGTGCCAATAGGCGCGGCGAAACTCTCCGTCGGTAACGGAGGATAGGCCGAGATCTTGCTGGCGGCCAATAATGCGCCGGATTTCTTGATTTTCCAATTCGGTCAACAGATCGCGGCCCAACTGACCGCGTTGGTGACGGCGACGCGCTTCTTTTAAGGCCTCGGGGCGCAATAGACTTCCGACATGATCGGCACGAAATGGGGCGAGTTTCTTGGAAGACATTTAAACCATCCCTCTTTTCCTCGATAGTCCGACTGGTGCCGCGCCTGCTGAGGAGGGGTGGATGGACTCTATCGCATGGGAAGACCGACAAACAAGGACGATGCGCAATATCCCAAAAGCCATAGAAAAAGCCCCCTGGTTGGGGCCCATCAAGCTGATGCTCAGATGTAGAAAATACCATCTGCCTCTCATCTCTCCCTCATCGTCGAGGGAAGGAATTAGCACCATGCCAACCTCAGGCAGGTTGCTGCAGCGTCATCGGGCCAGTCCCTCGGCTGCTCTTGATAAGGGCCAGTCTTGGGGTGTATTATGCGCGCCCCAGGCCAGAACGTCAAGAGAAAACAATGGCGGCAACACATCATCTGGGTAATGTATCGGCCCGACGCAGATATCGCCGCCAAATTGAATAGTGGTGGACTTCGGGAAATGACAGGAGATTCCACTTTCTTGTGGAACTGTATCTATACAGCGACGTGCGCGCAACTTGGATAATTGCGAGGATTCAACAAATCGTCTCGTGAAGGAGCGGCGCGATGCGACAGCAAATCGACGTGCAAACCCGCCGCACGGCCATGAAGCCGGCAGCGGTCGGGCTTTGGGAAGCGGTGTTCCAGTCCTTTTCGTTTGTGGGGCCGGCCGGGGATGTAGCCATCTTGCTGGTGGGTACAGCCACCTACGCTTTGGGAGCGACCCCATTGGCGGTGCTCATTGCTTGGGCGTTATATGGGTTGTGGATGGTGGTGCCGATTGAGTTCTCCAAGAAAATCGTCAACTCGGGCAGTTTTTACGCCTATTCGGCCCAGGGGCTCGGGGGAGCAGGGGGGGTGTTGGCCCTCTGGTACTGGATGGGAGAGAACCTGACCGGGCCGGCGTTTGGCGTGTTGGGGCTTAGCGGGTTTATCTACTTGTTAAGCAGCAGCCTGTCTAAAACGGGATGGGTCTGGATCCCTATCGCGGTCGCGACGCTTGCTTTCGGCGCTGTTCTCTCATATCGCGGGATTCGGCCGTCCCTCCAATACACCCAGTGGACCGGTTTTCTCGAAATTGCCTTTCTGGTCTTGGGCGCCATTGTCATTGTCATCAAAGTCGGGGCCCACAATACGTTGACGCCGTTCACGCTGGGACCCTTGCACGGAGCCTTCGGGCCGCTGTTTCTCGGGGTGGTATTTTCGGTGCTGGATTTTACTGGGCTGGGAACGGCCACGACCATTTCCGAGGAGGTTAAGGACTCTCGAAAATTAGTGAGCCGCGCCATCATTATTGCTTGGATTCTCTCCGGCATTGCCATGATATTGCCGTCGTATGCCCTTACCGTTGGCTGGGGCGTTCACAATATGTCCAGCTATGCTGGCTCGCCCGATCCGGGCCTCATTGTCTTCCGCCATTATTTGGGCAACTTCGGTTGGATTCTTTTGATTCTCTTTACTATCAACAGCTACCTCAACTACATGGTGGCCAAGGTGAACGCAGTCAGTCGAATATGGTACAGCGCCGGACGGGACGGGGTCATCTTCGGTCGTTTCAACAAAATCCACCCCGTGTTCAAAACCCCATATCAGACCACGCTGTTGTTTTTCGGGGTCATCTTTGTGATTGACATCGTGGCGGGCCTTATCTTGGGTCCTACTGCTGCGGGGATCTGGCTTTTGACAATTGCTGGGGTATCAATCATAGGCGTGCACATTGTGGCTAATACCGCATTAACCGTGTATATGGCGAAAATCCGGGAATTCAAGTTCTTTACCCATGGGGTAATTCCGAGTGTCGCCACGTTAGTCGGGTTAATCGTCATCTGGAAGAGCGTGTATCCCGTGCCCAGCGGAGCGATTGGGGTAGCGGTTTTGATTTCGCTTGCCTGGCTGTTAGTGGGATTTGGCCTAGCGTACGGGATTCATCGCCGCCAGCATGAATCCTTAAAGACAGCTGGTCTCTCACACGAAGCCTAGGCCATTCCAGGGGACCCATGCGAGGAGCAACACAGTGTTTCGTGGGGTGGAGTGAACGTAAGCCGTCGTGCAGGTCAACTGGGGTGCGTCTCACCTGACACGGTCGGCATAGGACAGGATTTACATCATAGCCGTATATGAGGCAGTCATGATTGTAAGAGAGGACGAGAGCGATGAGCGACACATTGAAGCGTTGGGGCCCTTACACCAACATGAAGCAGTTGGCCGACGCTGGCCCAAAGATGATTGCCCGGGCGGACGGCATCTACGTCTATGACAATCGGGGCCGTCAATATATTGACGGCCACGGCGGGTTGTGGCTGGCCAACGTCGGCTACGGACGGCGGGAAATCATTGATGCGATTGCTCAGCAGGCAGAAGCGCTCGCGTGGTTTCCGTCCTTTGGAGGATTCGCCAACGAGCCATCACTTCGTTTGGCGGACAAGCTAGTCGAGCTGCTGGCCCCCGATGGCATGGCCCATGTGATGTTTAGTAATGATGGATCCGAAGCGGTCGAGACGGCTTTGAAGATTGCCCGGCAATATTGGAAGATTAAGGGCCGCGCCAACAAGCACAAGTTCATTACCCGCCGCTTTGCGTATCACGGCGTCACGATGGGAGCGTTGAGCGTACAAGGGGTGACGGAGAATCGGATGGAGTTCGAGCCGCTGCTGCCGGGCGTAGTGCATGTCTCGGCGCCGTATCCGCATCATTGCAGCATGCATCCGGATTCCCCAATCTGCACCTTGGCTTGTGCGAGAGCCGTAGAGGAGGCAATTCTCACGCAAGGCGCCGAGACCGTGGCTGCCGTCATCGCCGAGCCAATTCAGGCGGCCGGCGGCGTCATCATTCCACCCCCGGACTATCTCCGTCAGGTGCGGGAGATTTGCCGCCGATACGATGTGCTTTTCATTGCTGACGAGGTCGTGACGGGCTTTGGCCGACTGGGCTCCTGGTTTGGCGCGCGCCATTATGGCATCCAGCCCGATCTGATGACGATGGCCAAAGGGATCACTTCGGGCTACGTGCCGCTTGGCGCTACGGCTGTTTCCGATGCAGTGTTTGAGGCTTTCTATGACATGGCGGTGAGCGGCCCGGAATTTCGACACGGCAATACCTACAGCGGTCATCCCATTGCTGCCGCGGCAGCCTTGGCCAACATCGCCATTTTGGAGCGGGAAGCCCTGCCCGATCACGCACGTGCCATGGGACCGGTGCTCCAGTCCGCGCTGAAAAATGTCCAGACTCGGCACCCACAATGGGTTGTGGATGCCAACGCTGAGGGGCTGTTGGGCCGTCTCGAGCTGCGGGATCCTGGGGGACGGCTGGCGTCCGGACAAATTGGCGCCAAGATAGCCCAATACATGTATGATTTGGGAGTCATCGTGCGGCCCATTGGGGACGTGGTGACATTTTCGCCTCCACTGACTATTGCTGAGCCTGAGATTCAGCACATGGTGGCGGCAGCGGAAGAAGCCTTGGGCATGGTGGAAGCGGAAGTTCACTGATGCGATGGGAATTAGCCCAAGGAAGCATTGACCAGCCCCCGGCCCCACAGGGTGAGACCGGGGCCGTTTTTAGGGCGCAAAGGCAGGTCCACCATTAGCCCTCGTAGCGGAGGGTGACGAGATGCTCTTTGGTCATTGTGAGGCCGGTTTCGCCAGCCACATTACTGGGACTGTTGGCCCGCGGCATTCGCTTCGATGGGATGTTGCGGGTCAAATCTTCGATTAAAACAAATCCGTGGGCTTGGGAGAGTTCGGTAATAATGGCGTTGGTGGGCAGCACCACGCCTTTCACGGTACGATTGGCGACCACCCAGGCGGCCAGCGCTCCCGGTTTCAGCTTCTTTGTGAGGACGTTGAGCGTCTGATCCAGATCGTAATAGAAGGCTTGTACTTCTCTTGCCCGGCGGGGGTCGCGGGCATGAATTTGCTCGATGCTCGCGGACCCAGTGGCTGAGGGCAAGTATTGGGGAAGCGGCCGCTGATGAGGGCGTCCCCCGAGAAGCGTTTGGTCCACCCCTCGCGCAATCTTTTGAGGAAGACCGAGCCACTCTAAAGAGAGACGGGAGAACTGCCCATAAGCGACGGTGGTGCGGGAGTCGCCATAGGGCGGCGAGGTGACCAACAGATCAAAATGGCGGTCGGGGATGTCGCTGAGCCGTCGACTGTCTCCTTCCACCACACGGGGAGGCTCGGCGGGTCGGGTTAGATCGGGATACGACTCACGGAGACCCTCAGCGTAGCGGCGAAAGTGAGCCAAAAACTCGCCTAAGACGTCAGGGCAAAACGAGTTCAACTCCTGTGGAGGCATGCGATAGAGCTTGAACTCCCGATTTCGGCTATTGGAGACACGGCGCACCGTTTCGCTAAAGACGGCTTCTGCAAGGTAACGGAGGTCGGGAAAGGGAAGCGCTGCAATTTGGTTCAGGATGAATGCCAGGGCCTGCGACACCGGAGGCTGGAACCAAAAGTCGCGGCGCGGAAATTCAGGGATCGGTCCTTCGAATTGGGTCATCTTTTCCAACGTCAGGCCGTCCCGAAAGAAGGCGATGGCCCGATCGAGATCGGCTCCGGGAATCGGCGTGGTCCGAGCGCGGGCGATGCGTACAGCTAACGGATTCAAATCGTTCCCCCAGGCCAGAAGGCCTTGAGCAGCCGCCTCAACGAGGACGGTGCCAGCGCCACAAAACGGATCCAGCAGGGTTACGGCGTCGGGCAAACGGACGCGGAGGCGTGCAATTAAGTGGCGGGCCACTTGGGGAATCATCATGGCCGGATAGGTGTGGATGACGTGAGCGCCTTCCTTGGTCTCCGCATCGCGAAAATCCCAGTCCGGGGGATTGGGGGAAACCAGCGGGGTGTGGGCCATGACTACCTCCACGTTGGGGATAATTTCCTATTTTACAATACCAGATCCATCCAATCCGGTGAATTTCCTCTAAAAGCTACATCTTGGCTACAATGGTAACGATGGAAAGGACGGATGGGATGATCGCAGCACGAGGTAAGCAGCGAGGTGTGGGGTGGGGGTTCATTCCCGCTGTATTGTTGTCCGTGTCATTAAATCCGCTGAACTCTGCTACCATTTCGGTCGGCTTGGCGGTTCTGCTTCAAGTCTTGCATGCGAGCTCGGTGGGCATCACTTGGATTGTGTCCGGCTATTATCTGGGGAGCGCCGTGGCCCAGCCCATCATGGGCGCATTGGGGGATCGTCTTGGCTATCGGCGCTTTGCTTATACGGGTTTGGCATTGGTGTTGCTGACGGCTCTTTTGGCGCCGTTATCCCATAACCTTTGGGTGTTTGTGGGCTGGCGGGTAGTGCAAGCCATCGGCACCTCAATGGTATATCCTAATTCTATCGGCTTAGTGCGGCGCTTCAAGGCCGATCGTTTGTCCGCGGTGCTGGGGTGGATCGGCATGGCGGCTGGGATTGCGTTGGCGGTGGGTCCAGCTTTAGGCGGACTTCTAATGGGGGCCTTCGGCTGGCAGGCCATCTTCTGGCTCAACATCCCCATTGCGGTGGCAGCGGCCATTCTTTTCGCTGCCAGCGTCCCCCACGATCGGGGCCGGCCCCGGCTTCAGGATTCCGGATGGGACTGGAGCGGTTCGGTGCTCTTCAGCGTCACCATGATCCTGTTGCTCTTGGCGACCAGCGGCACCGTGCAAGGTCTTGGTCTGACTTTGGGCGCACTTGGCCTCTTGGCGTTGGCGGTCTTGGTATTCGCTGAGCGGCGATCAGCGCGGCCGGTCATTCCGGTGCGCTGGTTTTTGACCGGATCTTTTGCGGCGGTTGCGGGAGCGACCATACTCACCAACGTGGTGATGTATTTGGCTCTCTATGGAATTCCCGTGGTTTTGGAAACGCGGCGTCATCTCTCGGTGAGCCAAAGCGGACTCATGCTGCTGGTGTTTGCGGGGGTCATGGCCTTGTGCTCTCCCTTGGGAGGACGCATCTCGCGGGGGCCGCTCAGAAGGGGACCCTATATGGGCGCAGCAGTCGTGTTGGTGGTGGCGGGCATTTTGGCATGGAGCGGGCAATCCCGGAACTTGCTATGGGTCGGATTGTCGTTGGCCTTGATGGGTCTCAGCTTTGCCGTGACCAATGTGGTGTTGCAGCAGATGGTGCTGGAAGTCCGGCCTCCCGGCGAGGCAGGCAGTGCCTCGGGTCTTTATAGCCTTTTGCGCTACGTCGGCACCATGGCTTCGTCTGTCGTGATTACGCTGGCGTTTCGGGGGCCGCATCGCTTATGGATTCTTTATGGCAGTCTTCTCGCTTTGAGCAGTGCCAGCGTGCTTTTGGGTCTGGCAATGCCTCGGCGACGGGAGGTGACCGCATGAAAAAATGGCTTTGGGTTTTCGGCGTCATTGCCATTGCAGCCTTCGATCTATGGAGTGCGGATCTCGCTGCTGAGACGCTGCCGTTTGCGACCCCGGTTCCCGTGTGGGGGCATGTCCTACGGTGGGAACTGATTCATAATCGGGGCGCCATGCTGGGATTGGGCGGGAACCACCCGGCGCTGATTACGATCCTCGGTATTCTTGGAGTCGCCCTCTTAACCGTGGCCGCTTGGCGCTGGCCGCGTTACGGCGCGCCTTTGGCGATGATGACTGGTGGGGCGGTAGGCAATGTGATGAGTCGGCTGATTTACGGGCACGTCACTGATTTTATCCGCGTTTTTGGCTATCCTGGCATCTTTAATCTAGCCGATGTGTTTCTCCGGGTCGGCGTGATCTGGCTGGTCATTCAGTTCTTCCTCGTGGGTCGGCAAGTGGCTCCCAAGGCAACCCGGGAAACGTCCTAGGCGAAGACGGGGGCGCCGAGACAAAGCGGCGCCTTCGTTCATTGGCTGGGAGTTTTGAGCCAGCGTGCCGCAATGGGGATGGCGGCTTTTTTGAGCACGGTATATAGGACAACGCCGTCCTACAAGAGTCCGCACGTCATTCAGGGATCCTGGCGGTACTCCCGACAATTGAACCTGGACATGCACTGGCTGCAAATAAGGAGGGGTATCCGGATTTTGTGATTGATCGCTCCGTCTTGGGAACCTTCTTCATGCGGAGGCAAATCCGGATTATGTGATTGATTCGGCCGCCTGCTTGGCCGACGTCACGAATCCGAGGATAGCAATCCTTAATGCACATACGGGCCGGTTAGTCCTTTATTCGCATCGTTAAGCAAATGGCCGCACGCGGTGGTGGCCAAAAGGCTCAGATCCTTCAAAAGAAGCCTCAGCCCCCGTATCTCAGGAATCGTGGCATCGCGGTATACTGTATAGAAAGAGGAGGGAGCGCGAGCCATGACCCATCCGGTACGATTTACGGCAGCCATCACGCGCGAGGGGCAGTGGTACGTCGCTCGCTGTTTAGAAGTGGAAGTGGCGAGCCAAGGGGAATCGCTGGACCAGGCCCTCGATAATCTTCGGGAAGCCTTGGAATTGTACTTTGAGGACGTGGACCTGACGGAGTTGCCCGTGACACCGATTTTGGCGCCGGTGACGGTCGAGCTGCCGCAACCATGAGTCCACGCACGCCAATCCTGTCGGGACAGCAAGTCGCCACCGCTTTGGGACGCGCGGGGTTCGTGGCGGTAAGCCAACGGGGCAGTCACCTAAAGCTCCGCCATCCCGATGGGCGCACGGCCATTGTGCCTATGCACCATGAGCTAGCTCAGGGGACTCTACACTCGATATTGCGGCAAAGCCACTTGACGCTGCAAGAACTGCAAGACTTGTTGTAACTGGTTTGCTATCGCTGCTTGCGGCCTGCGCGCCGTGAGGGCGGGCCGCTAAAAGCAGCTTGCGGAGCTCTTGGGGGCGAATACGCCACAAGGAATTCAGCCATCCGCTGTTGAACCCCACGCACACTCGGCGGGATTCACGACCACTCTTACGCTGACCGTGCCCGCGCGGGCGACCGTTACATGGCAACAGGCCGGACATCTCCACCAGGACATTATCCCGCGTCGACAAATGACCCTGGGTCAGTCCAACGGAGTAACGCCCACCCAATGGGTAGACCCCATTGCGGACAGGACGGAACGGCCACACAGGTTCCCAACTACTCGGAGGTGAACTCATGATCCCGGGTTTCGTGCTCATCATCCTTATTGTGCTCTTTGTCATCGTTCCATGGATTATCCAGTGGGTCATGACGCTACAAAATGCTCGTCGGGTCGAGGAACTCGAGCATCAAGTCCGACAGCTACAGGACCAACTCGATGTTGTCTTAGGTAAAGATTGAAAAGACACGGTGGCCCGGGGGAATCCGATCCGCTACCGGACATATGGGGGCGAGAGTCCCGCAGGGTGCCACTGAAGATGTCGAACGGTTGTGTTCGGCCGTCCCAGCACCGGGATGCTATACTACGATCAAGTGGAGGTGGCTCTCATGGCGGTCGAACGCGAAGAGATTCAACGCCTCATCGAAACGATTCCCCCAGAACGCTTGCCCATGCTCGACCGTATCGTACGCTGGCTAGCCAGTGAGGGCGGTGGGCGAGAACTGATTTGGGATCCAGACGAAGTCGCCTTGATCCGCGACATCGTTGCGCATGGAAACAACGAGCGGTTTTTCGGCGCCGACGAGGCCGACCGCTACCTCAGGTATTTGGCCGGCCACGACGAGACGACGCCTGAACGCTGATGTCGCGCATCCGATTTGCTCGGCGTGCTCTGCAGGATTTGTGGGACTACGACCGCTGGCGCGGGCACCCCAACCAGGGGTGGGATCCGGTCGCCATCGTGTTGCGCCAGACGATCAGCGTCTATCTCGAACGCTTTCCGACGTACGATGATTTGCCCTTTCGCGCCATTACGATCTGGGATGAGCTAAATGGACGCCTGATGGACATCGAGCTGAAGCGGGTCCTCATCGCCTTTCGCGGAAAAAAGTTCCGTGTGTACGTGGGACCAGGCGTGGACCCTGCGGAGCTTTTAGTTTGGCGTATTCGTCATCCCCGACAACGTCCCATTGAAGAGTAGTCCGGGATGGCTCGATGTGTGGGCCGCTGGGCCGCGGGGCCCCCTCGTCGTTGTTCATCACCGGGAAAGAATGCCCCTGCCGGCTTTACCGTCCATGCTGCGGTCCGGGACAGACCAACCTCGCTGCCATTCTTAAAATAGACGGTCGAAGCCGTCCATGGTTCGTGTGCGACAGGGCGGGCATGTCGCTGTTATCGGACGATCCCGGGAACCTGCATCGTGCAATAGTTCTTAGGATCAATAGCCGGGTAATGGGGGCGATACTGCATTAAGGGTCCGGCACGACGGAGCCGTATAATCCCTCACTCGCGCCTTGAAATTAGCAATGCCACTACGGGGGATCTACATCGGGTCGGTTCGGTACAATTTGGTCGAGCGGTTGGTTATCAAACAATTTTTGTGGCGACACATACCCACCACCCACGGCGTTTAGTCAAATGAGGAGGATACCTACTCCTCGTGGAGTTGATACACCTCTCGCTGGTTGGCGGAAAGAAGGCAGCGATTGTGAGTCGTCAGAAATACTTGTTGGCAGGGGCGATCGGTTCGGTCGCCGTAGCGATCGGGATCATATGGCGGGACCGAGCGCCCTCACGTCCGCCGACGTTGAGCGCGGAATATCATATTCTGGTCGAGAGCGTCCACCTACAAATCATTAAGGGCCAAGCGAATAATGGGTTCAACGTTGTCGGCGGCCGTCCGCTGGTTCCCATCGACATGGCCTACAGCATTACCCTCAAAAACGATACAGCCTATCCGTTGGAGGTTATCAAGCCCCGCATGCAGGCGCAACCGATACTACGGCGCACCTTTCAGCGTGAGGATGGCTATGATGTCTTCACACATCCTACGCAACTACTCAGAAGTTTTGGCGGCATGTTATGTACGTCCTGCTCAAGCCCGATCGGTCAAGCACCTTGATGCTGAAATATGAGCTCGGCTACCCCGTTGCGACTCAACACGCACCAGCCTTGACGCCCGGCGCTTTGGCCAAAATACAACAAGACGCCCTGAATGCCGTTCTTGGTCTTACCATCGTCGCAGCTCGGCCTGCCAACATACGATATTATTTTCCTCCGCGTCCCCCTGTAGCTCTGGCCAAGGGAGCGCCATCGGACGTTCTACATCTGGACCTTGGCCACAAACACTAGCCGAGGCTTAAGGAAATAGTCTCTCGGTATTTAATCCGGATAAGCTGGGGATTTGCCAGTAATTAACTGGAAGCGCGGGTGCAAGAGATCAAGCCCATGGAGTGGCTGAGCTCAGAGCATGGCAAACCAGACGATGCGCCGCAGGGTCCACGGGCATCGCGCGTCGAGCGATGGGCGCCGCTTCTTAAGCCGTCGTCAGCATCGACCGGAGGTCGAGTGGCTGGGCCTGATACCAGGCATCCAGGTGTTGGCACATGGCGATGCCATAGAGACGGATGGTCCACATCATGGTGCTCCGATGTTTGCCCGCGGCCAAGCCAAAATCTTCTTTGACGCGCTTATTGCTGCGCTCGCAACTGGTGCGACGATTGTACACCGCCGCCCACGCCGCGCTATCCCGGGCCACCGGGGGGAACAAGCGGGGATTGCGTTTCGTCTCCACCTGGACGCAGCGCCCGTAAGGCGACGAGGAACATGGCGTGTCACAGGTTACCACCCCTTTGACCACCAGCGGACAGAGATATTTCCGCCGACCGCGGGTATAGTCATAGCCCCGATCTTTCATGGGCAAGCCCTTGCGGCAGATGGGGACACCCGTCGCCGAATAGGTGATCTCCTCCGGCCGCACGCCCGTGCGGCGGGTGCTCCGGTCGTTCAAATCAATAAACGCCCGGATTTGGTGGGCCTGTAGATAGTCATAGATGGGCCGCGCGTCATGCGCGGCATCCAAAATCGCGGTGCGCCAGGTGTAGCCGGGAAAGCGGTCGGCGAACTCCTGGGCACTCACCACCCAGGAGACCGCATCATGGCGAGAGGCCCGCTGGAGCCGCGGGTACACCGGCAGGTCGTGCGGGCTGTCGGCCGCCACCAACGTATACACGTGATAGCCGAAGAAGTACGTGTTGCGATAGCTGTCCCAGCCCATGTCGCAATCCGGCTGGGAATAGAGGCGGGCACACCGACAGGGCGTTCGGCCGCGAGCCCGACAATCGCACAGGCGTTGGCTACGGACTTGAGCCGCGGTTACCAGGGGCATGCCGTCCCCCGCCAGCGTCAGACTTTGTGGGTTGCCGAGTAATCCGGCCTCGGCCGAGACGGCCAGAAACTGCGCTTGAAACAGGTGGAGTAGCCGGTCGAACGGCTGGGCGCGATGCGTGGACCGTTTGGCCAGCTGCGCCAGCAGCTGAGCAATTTTGCTCAGGCCTTTGGTCGGGGCTTTCTGGCCTTTCTTGCCGCCGGGGATCTTCTTGCGATTGAGCCGCCGGCGGGGCGAGCGATGGACGGTCCCCGCCGCCCAGAGGCGGCGGAAAAACCCATAGAAGGTGCCCACGCCGGGGGTATGCCCGTATTCAAACCCACTGAGGACCGCATACAAGGGACAGCG
>NZ_JABBVZ010000080.1 GCF_012933365.1 Sulfobacillus harzensis
AGACAACCGGAGGTGAACCCAATGGACTCGTTACCCGAACAGGACATGACGGCACTGGTCGCGCAATACGAGCGGCTAGTGCCCGCCGTGTATAAGCGTCTGGCCGGGTCGTTAGACCCGCGCATTGAGCCAGATGACTATTTGCAAGAGGGGCGTGTCGGATTGGTCAAGGCATGCCGCCAAGGCTGGGATGACTGATGAGGGCCGGACCGAGGAGGCGCGTGTGATGCCGCATAAATGGTTTTGCGAGACGTGCTGGGAGACGCATTGGAACTGGATCTGCCCCAGTTGCGGGTTGGGAGAGGTGTACTGCGCCGCAACGGTGGACGAAGACGATCCCCCGAAGTGTGAGCACTGCGGCTACGAGGTAAAACGAGGCGAGTTTGAGACTCTGGACGGATGGAGTTAGGCCAATGGCAAGCGCCGCCCGTGTATTTAATACTTTGCCACAAGTCGGGTCAAATATCGGCCCGGTAGAAAATCGCGGCGCGAACCGCGTCCCGTTTGAGGTCTGGGAGGGCCAGCAAATCACCCGCAACGGCAAGATTGCCGGGCGGTTGACGGTCGTGAAGCCGGACGATTGGCTATCCCACGAAGACAACGAGAAATTGCGCCGCCGGGCGCACGCCCTGAAGCTCTGTTCTCGACAGCAATGGGTCCAGCTGCTGAGTGACGGTAGCATGGAGTTGGCAAGCGTGGTGCATTGCCATGACCGCCTCTGTGGCCTGTGCGCGGCGCGGCGGTCCCGCGTGTGGCAGGACCGCGTGCAAACGTGGATGACCCCGGACGGTCGGACGCGCTGCGACGCGAATGGCCGTTTGAAGGGCAACCGGACCGCCGAGGAAATCATGGCGGCGCTGGATCGGGAAGTGCTGCGGTTGCAGCAGACCATTGACGACCCCGCGGTCTTGCGGGACGCCATTGACCAAGCTTGGGACCGGGCCGGACGCGAAATGGTCACAGTCGAGCGCCCGCTGCATCAGCAGTTTGTCACGTTGACGATCCCGAACGTGGAGCACGTGTGGATGCTGGGAATCGGCCGGGACGTGCTGGACGGTGTGATTTTGACACCCTTCCGCCAGATGATGGCGGCCATTAAGCGGCGTCGCAACCGGGCGGCCGGGCGGCGCGTCGGGCCGGTGACGCGCAAACAGTTGCGCCGCGCCGTGCGACGGATGCAACGGAGGCCCCGCCGGGCGTGGCGGTGGAAGCGCCCCCGCGGGCGGCATTATGTGTTGGGCATCGGGTACTTAACCCGCATTCGGGGCTATATCGCGGCGCTGGAAATTACGCATCATCCCAAAACCGGCTATCATCCCCATTTACACTTGCTCACGTGGGCAACCCGCGCCTATGTCGGGCAAGGCATTGTCCGCCATGTATGGCGACATTACACCCGCAACGCGGCGATTCAGGCCGTGAAAGTCGTGAAAGCGGCGGCGCAGACGGTCGGCAAAGAACTGGTGAAATACCTGACCAAAGTGGAAAAAACCACGTCGGCGGCAGTGCGGGAAATCGAACGAGCATTGTGGGGGCGGCGGGCCATTTGGACGGGCGGCATCGCCTACGGGGTGCGCTGGTCGAAGCAAAAAGCGGAGGAGGACCGCATGGCGCGGTTGACCGCGCCCCCGTTGGCCGAACAGGGGGAACATCAGTGGCGTGAATGGGACCCCAAAACGCAAACGTGGACCGCAAGGCCATTGCGCGACGATACCGCCGAGCTGCCCGTGAAGACCGCGGAACAGTGGGCGAATCCCTTGGCCGTGACCCCGGACGGGGAACGCACGCGCCGCCCCTTGGCCGAGGCCGCGGCCCAACGGGACGCCGTGCGGCATCAGACGATCCCGGTCCACACACCCGAGGAACGCGAACACCGATATTGGGCCGAGGACCAGCGGGAGCGACAGGGGATGCCTTTGGGACATGACCCCAAACGGGGACGCCCGCGACGGCGATGGCAGCTGTATGTCGCCCTGCTGGTGTGGTCGTTGCTGGCCGCCGCCGTCTGTCCGGAGAATGCCGAGGCGGGATTGCGGCAGATATTGGGAGCCTTTGCGGAAGGAGGATTCGCGGCATGATTCGGACGACGATATGGGAAGCGTGCAGCGGTCCCGTGGTGTTGGGCGATGACGAATTGTTGTCGGCGGTCTGGTATCGCATCGGGCAAATGTACGCCGCGATGGAGGACCGGCGGGCAGTCTGGTGGCACTTCGAGCGATTTAATTCGGGGCGCTGTGTGTCTGCCCGGATGCATCCAGCCACGTGGGAACGGGAATGGAGAAACGCGGGGGCCTGGCAGCGCGAAGTCGAGCGACTATGGGGCCACCGATGTCCCTTAGTGGACCACGTGCCCCATATTTGTCCCGTCCACCCGGCCAAGACCCGTGAGCCGGTGCCGTTTGGGGAATCGCGATGGACGGCGACGTCGGAAAAAAGTCGCCCCTAACGTGTTGTCGCATCCCCGAAAGACTGAGGAAAATCGAAAGAGCGAAGGAGGAAATTGAATGCTCATCCAGTGCCCGACATGCCAGCACACACACAAAACGACGGGAGCGCGGAAGCGGTGGCATTGCACCGAATGCGGCACATTGTGGGACGCGACGGGCCGGGTCGTGACCGGGCGGAAGTTCCCGAAGCCGCGCCCCAGTCCCGAAACCCAAGCCAAGGCGCGGGCGGCCCGCAAGCAGAAAGCGCACACGCGCCCCACCGAAGACCCGCCGGGCCGGAAAAAGACATTTTGGGATGCCGAAATTCTCTAATGCGACGGCGATGGACGACGCACGAAATCGACCGAGCCTTGGCCTTATATCGCGCCGGGCTGCCCGTGACCGTGATTGGCCGCGTCGTCGGCCACCCGGCGAGCAGCGTCCACGGCCTGATGCGACGGCGGGGCCTGCGCCGCCGCCGACGCTGGGAACCGCAAGACGATGCTCAGCTGGTCGCGTGGAAATCGCTGACCCAAATTGCACGGGAGCTGGAGCGGTCGCCGGAGGCGGTGCGCAAACGACGGCAACGATTGCAGCAAATGGAGGGGGCACGACATGGAACGGATTGACAGGATTGGATTTAGGGAACAAGGTATCTCCGTTCAAGAAATCCAGGGCCACTGGATCGAGATTCGCCTGGTGTGGGGCGGCGAAATTACGATGTCGCAGGGCGTGGCGCGGACGATATGGGCCATGCTGGGCGAATTATTAGCGGCCATGGACGCCCGCGAGAAACAGGAGGCGCAGTGATGCCAGTTCCAAACAGTGCAACGCTGCAGTGGGCGCAGCGTGTCTTAGAAGGGCTGAACGCGACGCCAACCGCAACGAACATGAAGCTAGCGAGTGGATGGATCGTGGCTGAACACGGGTGGGCGTGGAACGGATCGGGCAACAATCCGCTCAACACCACGTGGAAACTCCCAGGGTCCACGAACTTCAACAACTTGGGAAACGGGGAAGGGGTGCAAAACTACCCCTCCATACAAGAAGGATTGCAGGCAACAATAGACACCTTAACCCAACAAAGTCCCAGCTTCAGTACCTTGGTGGAAGGGCTAAGAAACGCGGATTACAATCTGTTTTTTAGTGCCCAGGGGATGCAGGAGTTGGACACCTGGGGAACGGCCGGACCCTATTGCAAGTCGGTGGTGGACAGTGTGACCGGTATTCCGACGCAGTATTTACACGCGGCCGGCCAAGCCGGCGCGGGGGCAACCGTCGAGGCCGGCCCCATCTTACAACGGTTCTTTAGCGACATCAACACCGGGGCGAATGACCTCGCCAATCTGCTGGGGTTGAATCAGTTCATCAAGCCGGGCGCGAACACCAAAAGCATCATCGTTGGGGCCGGGGTGGCCGCGCTGATCTTGTGGCTGATCGCGGAGGGCGCAGACAATGCCTGAAGATCAGGATGTGCAACGGCCCCCCGCTCTGGACGTGGACATGGGCGGGGCACCGCAACTGGAAGGCACCGACAACGCGCCCGGCAATCCGTTGGAGGCCCCGCCGCCTGCGGCCCCGGCGGGACCGTGGACGCCGGACGTCATGAAAGTGCTGATGCAAGGCATCTTTGCAATGCTGGCCGCGTGGCGCGGTCCGCATTGGCAATATCCCGACGTGGAGGCCGATCCGTTGCTGGACCCCACAGCCCAAGTCTTTAACCAGACGCCGGGGTTGCGGGATTTGGCCCCCGAACACATGGCGATTGCCGTGGTCGTGACGGGATGGGGCACCATTGTCGCCAAGCGCGTCGGGTGGGACCGCCAGCTGGCGGCGGCCCGCGCACAGGAAGCCAAACAGTCGGTTGAGAGGCCGACAGAAGACAACTGGACCGGCGGGAGTCCGTATGGCCCGAACCAACTCGCCGAGTAATCCGGAAGGGAGGAAAAACGCATGACACGCGAAGAAGCGCGGCAACACTTACGCAATGCGGGACTCAGCCATCGCATCATCGCTAGTTTGGAGCATTTGGTGGAGGCGCTGATTGGAGAACGGCTCCCCGAAGCGGACAGCACGAAGACCCCCGAGACCACCCCGGCGGATCAGACACAGGAGGACACGCATGAACAACCAGCAGCGCATTGAGATGATCGAGAAAGAAGTCGGGGAGGACCTGGGCAAGTTGCCCGCGGGCATGGGGATGCT
Organism: Sulfobacillus harzensis; assembly: GCF_012933365.1. GTDB lineage: Bacteria > Bacillota > Sulfobacillia > Sulfobacillales > Sulfobacillaceae > Sulfobacillus_B > Sulfobacillus_B harzensis. Next base: position 4,632 of record NZ_JABBVZ010000080.1, read on the forward strand.
GTTGAAAACCGTGGTCTTCCCTCAGTTGAAGACCGTACCGGATACGGAACTGCCCGCCGTGCGGGAGGCGGTCGCGCACATCATCCTGATGCTCAAGAAGGCGTTCGATTTATGACCCGCGATAGCCTGCGCGCGCAGGAAAAGGTCACGATTATCGGGCCAAACGGAACCGGAAAAAGTTACTTGGCGCTGGGCTACATCCAAAAGATGCCCAGCGCCATTGTTCACGACCCTAAACACGAAATTGAGTTGCCGGGGTTTACCATCACCGAAGACCAGCGGGCATTGTTGCGCGAACCGCGGGTCATCTGGCGGCCACCCCTGTTGGCCGACCCCGTGAAGGTCGGCGACGTGTGCGGCTACGCGGCCTTAACCCGCGGTCATACCTGTCTCTATTTGGATGAGGCGGCCTATGTCACGACCAGCCTGCGAATTGGCCGCTGGCTGGCGGCGGCCATTCGCATGGGGCGGTCGCAGGGCGTCGGCATTTGGGCGGCCACGCAGCGGCCCGTCGATGTCCATAACCTCTTTTTTAGCGAAGCGTGGGTGATTCTCTGTTCGCCATTAGTGGTCGGGTTCGACCGCGATAAGATTAAGGGTTTCACGGGCGAAGATTTTAGCACAGTTGTCCGGAAATCATGGCCCCCTTTTTCCTTCTACATGGTACGACGAGGCCAGAAAACAGGCCGCGTCATTCGCGTGCCATAAACCGAGGAGGAATCTCACCATGGCGAAGTATTCCGTGGGCGACATGTTCAAGATCGGGCTGATCGCCGCAGTGTTTATCTGGTTGCTGAAACTGGTCTTCAATATGGTCAGCATTCCGGGGCTCAGCCCGGCAGTGGAAAATCTCTAAGAGGGGGCAGCACCATCATGCGGCAAGTAGTACGCCAGATTAAGTCTGTCCCCTATGCGGCGGGACAGATGGAAATTCCCATTCCGCGCACGGGGTATCTGAGTCGGATTTGGGTCCGCTTTAACGGGACATTAGATAACACCGGATCAGCGGCAGGCACTGCCGGGTATCGGGCCCCGTGGAGTCTCTTGCAGTCGGCCCGGTTAAACGTCAACGGGAACCTTTATCCGTTGTCAGCGGACGGATATGGCTACGAAATGCTGGCGCGGCTCATGCGACCGGGCTACCAGGATGATTCGCAAATGGGCGTCGCGGTGGGCAGTAACACCGTGGAATTTACCACCCCGCTGCCCGTGACCGTCACGGATGCGAACATGACGGGCGTGATTTGGGCGGGGAATCCCGAAACGACCATCATGCTGGAACTGTTGTGGCGGGACGCCACCGATCCCGCGTTTTTCAGCGGGACGGGGACCCTGACGGGCACCGTCGAAGTGTGGGCGGAGTCGTTCCTCTTTTCGGGGAACGAAATGAAGCCGGACATCTCGACGCTGCATAACTTTACGGTGATTTCGCAAAACCTGCCGGGCACGGGCGAGCAATACATCACGTTGCCGACGTTGAACCAGGTGTACCTGCGGATCTTCCACGTGATTGAAAACAACGGGGCGGCGCTGGGTTATACGCCGGGTCTCATGTTCCAGTTGGACATCGAAGACTACGAAAAGCCGTACAGCTTCACCGATGGGGAAATGCAGCAGTTGCAGAACTACCGGTATTTGGGGAAGCTGCCGGTCAGTACGGGCGTGCGGGCTTATGACTTGTACTGGACGCGCACTCTGCGGGACGTGGTGAACTCGACGGGATTGAGTCTGTTTCAGGCGCGGGTGATTGTGCCGGACAGCCTGACCATTACGGCCCCGGCGAAGATTTACACCTACATCGAATCACTCAGCCCGTTGCACTAAGGAGGGGGCAGGCACCATGAACTTGGATGCAGTCTATGGGGCGTCGGTCGCGGCCAAGGCGTCGCGGGCCGGGGCCTTGGCCTTGACGGCGACCAGTCTGCAAGCGCTGCCCGCGGCGGTGAGTCCGTTGGATACGGCCCAAGAGCTGAAAAAGACGCACCAACCGGCGAGCGTCGGCGGTCTCCCTAACGGGTGGATTTTCGGTATTCTGCTGGCCGTGCTCATCCTCTGGATTATCGTGGAAGGGCGGCGACGCCGATGACGAGCTTTTCGACGATGTGGAGCAACGAACTCCAGGCCAACCTGCCATATCTCATGACGCTGCTGGGATTGACGGCCTTGGATCTCCTGTTGGGCGTGGCGCGGGCGCTGGCCGCGAAGCGCTTTCAAAGCGGCCTCCTGCGCAACACCCTGTCGAAGCTCATACAAGAGCTGGGGCTGCCGATTTTGTTGGCCTTGTTAGGCGTCGCCAACCATGCCTTCGCCGCGCTGGTAACGGGGGCGCTGTGGTTGGCGATTGTGGCCGAAGCGACCAGTCTGGTCGAACAATTGCGGGGCAAGACGACGGGCGGCATTTGGGGGGACATTTTGAACTTGCTGCACGATGTGAAAACCCAGCAAGGACAAAACACCTCGCCGTCTGACAGCCAACCGCCGACGACAGGGGGCGGAGCCTAATGGAAGATATCATCTTTTTGTTGCTTGCCGCCTTAGTACTGTTTCTGCTTTTACGGAATGTCTTGGGCGGCGGCAACGCGGGCACATCCTCGGCCTATCAGTCGAATCTGATCGGGAGCGCCCAACAGGCCGCACAAAAAGCCATTACCGCCATTGACACCACGGCGGCAAACACCGCGTCGCAGTTGGGAAAGTTGGCGGCCACGGTCGAAAGCAACATTCTGCACGGGGCGGCAAAGGCGTATGAAAAAGCGCCCGTAGCCACACCAAAAACTACAAATTACGCAAAAGCGGTCCAGGGTCAGTTGTATCCCGGCATCGCGACGGGGCTGGGGGCGACGGCGGGACCCGCCGGGGCCATAGGCGCCGGGGTTGGCTCCGGGTTGATCGATTTTGTGGGGGGTGTCGAGCAGGGCGTCGGAAGTGCCGCGGGCGCGGTAAAAAAGCTGCCAGCGCAAAAGTGGCTGAACACGCATATTAACCATCCCGTGGATCACGCGCTGGGGTCTGCCTTCTCAGCGACGGCGAAATTCGTGAGCAAACAGGCCAATAACGTTACGAACTGGATCGGCCACGTGCTGTAGGGGAGGGGAGACCATTGGCCGAAAAGAAAGGCAACTGGTTAGGGGTCGTGCTGTTTCTGGCGGCGGCCATTATTCTGTATGAGCTCTGGAAGAATGGCACCCTCACCCGGCTCTTCCATTTGGGGGGCGCGGCCACGGCCCCCAGCACGAGCACGGCGGCGCAATCCACGGGCAGCGCGGCTAAATCCAGCAGCGGCGGAAGCAGCGGGGGGCATGTCGTGGTACAAAAAGGCCAAACGCTGTCCGGGATTGCGGCGTCCCACGGCATTAGCCTGAGCGCACTGGAACAGGCCAACCCGCAAATCCAGGACCCGAATTACATTCTGCCGGGGGAAGTCATTAACCTACCGGGCGCGGCCAGCAACACGGCGAGCACCAGCGGAAATACGGGGAGCGCCGCCAAGACCGCGCAGACCGTGCATACCACCAGCAGCGGCACGCACACGACGGGGAACAGCGTGACGGTGCAAAAAGGCCAAACGCTGTCCGGCATTGCGGCGGCGCATGGCCTGAGCCTCAGTGCGCTGTTGCAGGCGAATCCCGGCCTGAGCGACCCCAACCTGATTTATCCGGGGCAACGGATTAAGCTGCCCGGCGGCGCATCGCGGAGCGGCGGTGGGGTGAAAGTGCTGACCACCCCGTACCGCGAACCGGCGCAACCGAGCAGCAGCAGCGCAACGGGCTTTATTCACTTCAATAGCCCCGCGGAGGCGTCGGTCAGTGCGCTCGCATCGAATCATCCCGTGTCCATTGCGGGATTGAGTGCGGCGCAAGTGGGCTACTTAAAATCGTTGGCGAAAGCCGGAAAACTGGCGGGCGTGACCGCGACGGGACAGCCCATTTTCGTCAAACCGAACGCGAACCCCAACGTGGTCTTCCAGACGCATAACAGCGGGGGCACCTACGTCCGCAAGTTGGCGAACCAAGCCGGGACGAACCGGGTGGCCTACCAGGTGAACACCCAAAGCCACAAGCCGTCGTATGCGGCCACCACGCGGGTCGCCAAGGGCCAAACGCTGTCAGCCATTGCCGCCGCGCATGGGCTGAGTCTGGCGAGCATTGAGCGGCTCAACCCGCAGATCCACAACTTCAACCTGATTTATCCGGGTGAGGAGGTCCATCTCTAATGGGGCCGTTGATTCAGGAGTTGGTGCTCAAAGGGGAAGCCCGGTTGCAAGAGCAGACGCTCTTTACCGGGGCGAGTAGCACGACACAAGGGGCATTTGAGCCGACCGCGAACTATGTCTGGATTATCTACGAAATTGACTTGGAACCGCATGACGTGAACTTGTACGTGAGTATCACGGGGCCGAACATCGTGGGCGGCGCAAACTTGCGGTCGTTGGGGCAACCGATTGAGACGGCCTATTTGGCCGTGCCGGGCGGCGCGGTCAATGTGACGCTCAACAACAATACGGACTCGGGGGGCATTGCCACCATTCGCTGGATTCAGCTGGTCAGCTTGCAATTCCGGCAGCTGGTCAACCCGGCCTATCAGGCCAGCGCCGCGGGGTGGCTGAACACGTTGCAGAAAGTGGGCCAACAACCCGGCCACTTGACGGAGGGAGGCCACAACAATGGGTGAGATCCTGAACTCTGGCATGATGTGGCGCGGGTACAACTATCCCGATCCGAACAACTCTTATTTCACGACGACGGCAGGACAAGCGTTGACGCAAGACTTTACGCAAGCGGTGAACCGCGTCGTGGTTTACCACGACGGCAGCGTGCCGTTATACGTGAAGTTCGGGGGCGTGGCGGCGAGTGAGACCAGCTATGACGTCGTGCTGCCGCCCCGGATGGGCATTGCGGGGGGCCTCAATACGACGGCAGTAAGCGTCTATTCAGCGGACGCCGTGACGTGCTATATCGGCGGATTCCGGGAAGACAATACCAGCATTTAGGAGGCGAGCGCGTGAGTGAGTTTAGCATGTTCCCGGTGCCAGTAGTCGGCGCGTCATCCGGGTTGCCGGAGACGGAAGTCGTCCCGCAAGCCGCTGCGCCCACCCTGATTGGCACCTTTGCCGCCTCCGACTTTTCGGCGTCGCAGACGTATAAGGCGGTGATGACAGGCGTCCTTCATCGCAACGCGGTCGAACGCTCCTTTATTATCGCCAATACGTTGAATGAAGCGTTGACGAGTCTGGATTTTTGGCTGTTTGATACGACACTGAGTACCTACTCCAACACCGGAGGCGGCCAGAACCTCAGCGATAGCAATGGCGTCGCATCGAACGGCTATGCGCAATATACCAGTGAGGCGGCGGGAATCCTGGCCTTTCACGGGGATTCGCTCATCATTCAAATGGGCATGGGGGCCACGGCCCCGACGAGCGGGGAAGTCCAGGTCTACGTCGTGGAACTCTTCCACTAGGAGGGGATGACAATGGCAAGACGGCGACGACGGCGGCATGTGGGGCGGCGCATCCGGCGACGGGTCACGCGAGGGGTCATGCACCATGCGCGGCGGCTCTGGCGGAAATCGTTGCTCTAGGAGGCGGCCCCATGGCATCCAAACGCTTTGTCAGACTCGAACGGCAGGTCGAACACGAATACCGCAAGAAAGGGTATTCGCTCAAACGCGCCCGGCGCATCGGGCGGGCGGTGGCCGGAGAAGTCGCGACACGCAAACACCGCCGCCGCACGAAGACACGTCGGCGCACCACACGACGACGATCAAGGAGGCGTTAAGATGGCACTAGGACATCATCATCGACGAGATTGTGATTGTGCATTCTGCCGCCGGGCCGCCCGGTTGCATCGGCGGCATCATCATCGGCGGCATCATCGCCGCGAACGGAGGGCACGGCGATGAAGGGCAAGGAACTCTGGATTTACTGGGCGTTTGTGGCGCTGAGCCTGCTGTGGTTGGCCTACCTGGCGGGCACCTGGAAAGGCGAAGCGCGGGCGCGTGCGGAACGCGACAAGATGGAACTCAAGCGCCGCCTGTTCGCGCTAGAACAGGCGCACAGGGAAATAAACAACAAGGGAGTACAATAATGGGAACGGTCACTAACAACTGTAAGGATTGGATGGCCGCTATAAATACGGCAACGGTCTTGGACGATTCAGGCTATGAACTTTACTTCAATCAGTGCCCGGCTTATCAAATCGGGTCGAGTACGAGCACGCGCCCGTGGACGTGGGAGCAGATTGTGGATTATTTTTACGGAAGTGCCGCGGCATCCGATTCGGTGGCCGTCTCGAATCTGGCCTGGCAGAATAAAATGGCGGTGAACGACGCCATCGAGGGCGCGTGGGTCTGGTTCTCGCAGTACCTTTACGGAAGCAACGGCACCTACTCGTTTTCATGTGCCAACGTTTTCCCGCCTTGTAGCAACATTAATGTCGATCAGCTATACGGTGTTCAAGGTGACAACCAGCCTGCTAACGAAGCGTGCGGATATTAAGAACTACGGTTTGAGAGGCCATCCGTACCAACTTGGCGCGTCGGTTTGCATCACTCGAGGCGGAGGATACTTCGGCAGGGTAATGTTACTAGATTCCCCTATTGATGGGTTTTGCGTGAAATAATACCCCCACATGCCACCTGGTCCGATAGTTTGTCCCCACAAGAGCGGCGGTTTGCCGGACTTACGCCAGGCGCGTTGAATCCAACTGGGTTGCCATTGCATAATCCACGCCTCGCGGGTCAATAATGGCGCAGTCGCGGGAGGCGGAATAAGCCGTGAGCGAACCGATGCAGTACGATTGGCGGCCGCTTGCGGGGAAGCGGCCCGATGGGGCGCTGGCTGGGGCCGGGAGACGGAGAACGCGACATAGGCCCCAAGACCGACGATAACGATAGCGGGGGCAAGATATTGCTGACGCATGGGTTGATGTCACCTCACATGGTTAAGTCACTAGGGTTGAAGCGGACGCTGTTAAGGATTTGCTGAAGTAATCCGGTATCAGGACCGCTGACATAGGCCAGAAACTCGCCTTGCGTAGCGGGAGATGTGTACACCTCACCCATGAGACCGGAACCAGAGAAACTCCACAGGTTCGGGCCGAGTTGCCCGGTAATCTGAGTTCCGGGGGGGAGACCAGCTGAGGGATCGAAAGGCTCAGAAGGCCCTGCTGGCACGTTATGGTTCATACCAAACGCTTCCTCATAACGAAACATAAACGTGTCGGTCCCCCGCCCCCACACATCGTAGGCAGAGCCGTCTTGCGCTGTATCGGAGCGCGGATAAGGCGACCAGGACAGGGGTAACGAGACGGTTCCAGCCGAACCCGAGGGGCCGTATAGTTGTAAGGGAACGGTCCGATACGACACGGACGGCGGCGCAATCGATGAGCTGGACGGGGGCGGTGAAGGGGACGAGTTTTGGGCCACCGGGGCTGCTGACGTGGCTGCACGGGATGGATCCCCAAACGCGGAAAACGAAGCGGACGCGATAACATGACCAGCACCAATTGCTGTCAATTGGTAATGGCCTGCTTGATGTACCATTAAGGACCAAACAAAAATATCCCAGTTTGGGTTAATGTCGGATGCATGATGCCAAATAGGCGACCACCCTGCGCCCTCGCGACGGCTGAGCATCCAGTTAATATGTGAGACATGAAATGACAGTGGGTCGTACAGTCTTGCATAAATTTCTTGGCCCGTCTGTATGTTGTGGCCGGACACAGGAAGATTTCGGTTACCGCGATTATAGGAAGTACCCACTGTCAAAGATTTCGATGTCCCGAGGCTTGCAACACTGAATACGATGATGCCACCGAGAACCACGGCTCCTCCTAGAAACAATTTCTGGGACCGTCGCATGAACGTCATTCCTCCCATTCAAAAAACGCATAACCGATAGGCGCACCGCGACGGGCCGTCGGTACTGCGCTTAAACGGGCCGTGCGGAAGAATTCGGGGAAAAAATAGCACGGCACCCGTTGACTGTCAAGCGATTATCTGATAAAGATTAAAGCGAGGTTCAGGGAACGTCCGATAAGCCGGATTATGTAATCTGCGTTGTGCTCTTCGTGTACTGTACGGGGAAGTAAAACTGTTGACATTGCGGAAGTACAACTCTTTACACTTAGCTTCCTCCGCCGATTTGGAAGTAAAACTGTTGACATAGGCCATCCGGAGTCTATTTTCGGAAGTAAAACTGTTGTCATATCACGATGATGAGTCCGCCCGCTTTATGAGATCTCCGAGTAGGTTGTGGGAACGACCTTGGGTGCTCCAAGTGCGATGAATTCTTTCGATTTGCCGGAGACTCTCCTTCCGGTGTTCATTAGCGCTGGAAGGTATGGCCGCCACCTCGTCCTCTGCCGATGACCACCAATAAAAGTTGACCGACCGTGTCGTGCGCGCTTTCCAATGCGGGGGCACGAGCCGCCCCTGCACCCACTAAGGTTGGAACGCACCCGGACGTCCCATCAATGGCGATGCGCTTTGGTGGATTATGGTCCTGGTCACGGCGGCGTGCGCGGGGTTCTTCTTGTTGGAAAGTAGCTCATTTCAAAACGCCCCACGTCCCAATTGATGCGGTGGAGTCCCGTACTCCCCACTAACCCCCTGAGGACTGCCGGAACATGTAGAGACGCAAATCCTCTCGGACCAGAAATTTAGCATACGCCCGGCAGGCTCTTTCCTCGGACTCCTCAACGGAGGGCAGGCTCACAAAATACGATCCCGCGCCTTCACTTCGTCCTGGGACTCCCGAATAGCCTCATCGACTAGGACGCCGTCTCCCGGCAACGGGCACCGGATTAGGAACCGTTCGGTGGTAAATTCATGCGGAAAATCCAAAAGAATCGGGTTCATGATATTCCTCCTTGTTCGGGGCCTCTGTCCCATATTTCAATCATCGGTAGCGCCAGGGGCGGGGACATTCGATCCCCGTTGAGGCGGCGACCTGTCCCCGTCGGGTGCCGGCCCATGCATGGGCTCGACCGGCCCGGGTCGCCCCCGAGCGCCCGATGTCCGCGCCGTGCCCCCTCTCTCGCCCGAACGGTAGGGATCGTCTCTTCGGTTCTGAATCCCCTGTGGCGGTCACGGCAGCGACTACGGGGCTCGCTTGACATGCGGGACGTCGCGGGCGAACGGCTCGAAACCGACTCCGTAATATAGTTCACGCGCCGCCGGACGTCCGGCAGCGCCGACGCATGCGACCAGCATCGTCTCCGCGCCCGCATCGCGGGCCCGGTGCATGCCGTGCCACAGTAGGGCGGTAGCCAGGCCCTGACGCCGATAGGCCCGATGCGTCCCCACAGGTTCGAATTCCGCGGTGCGACTGACCGGATCGAACCAGATAATGGCGGTGGCAACCAAGGTGCCGTCCGGTGCTTCGATCAGCACATGCAAGTCGTCGCGATACGGCCACATGGATTGGACGCCGGCCATACTGGTTTCGGTGAGTAGGTAGAACGCGGCCTTGAGGCTTGGCCGTCATGGCGAGTTTCTCTTGGGCCGCGAACCCCCTCAGAACCGGACGTGCGCAATTAACGCATCCGGCTCCCCAAAACACTCACCGACGAAATACCTGAGACGCTTGCGTCACGCGGGGCGATGGAAGGCGGAACCACGGTTTCCGGGCCCACTCTGACCACGGCCACGGACTCCGTTGGCTCCGACGACGCAGCGACTGCCACCACGCTCGATACACGGCCATCCGAACCCGGGTCAACGCGGGCAGCGCGGTGCCGTATCCAAAGTATTGGTAGAATCCGCGTAGTCGTTGGGTCAATTCCTGCTGTTGCAGCCCGGGTGGCGCATGGCGATTGGCCTGCATCCACTGTTTCGTGGCGACGTAGAATTTCCGGACGCTCTTCGGTGTCGGGATTCGGACGAGCCGAAAATTTCCCTTCCGTGATGTTCCCATCACGTGCCGGAACCCCAGAAAGTCAAACGTCTCCCGTGTGCGCGGCTGGGATTTCGTGTGAGCCCAGACGCGCCGTCCGAACGGAAGCAGGCGCGTCTTCTCCTCGGCCACCTCCAACGAGAACTTCGCCAAGCGTTGAGGCAAGGCCTCGGCAAACCGTTGGGCGTCCCGCACGTCCTCGAAGAGCACCACAAAATCATCCGCAAAGCGGACCAAATGGGCTTCTCCGTGACACTGGGGTTGGACAACCCGGGCGAACCAGAGGTCGAGCACGTAGTGCAGGTAGACATTCGCTAATATCGGCGACGCTGGCCCACCCTGCGGTGCTCCTTTGGTGGGACGCGTGCGCGTCCCCCGGTCCTCAATCGGTGCGCGGAGCCATTTACCGACAAGGCGAAGAATCCACGGGTCTCCAATCCGCACCCGGAGCATGCGCTCGAGCCAGGCATGGTCGAGGTGATCGAAGAATCCCCGGATGTCCGCTTCAAAGACCCAGTGAATCGGGTGCTTAAAGACAAGGGACTCGATGGCACCGAGCGCATCATGCGCGCTCCGCTCGGGGCGGAATCCATAGGAGGAATCGAGGAAATCCGCCTCGTAGATGGCGCTGAGGAGGCGGGCGACCGCCGCTTGCATCAGGCGATCAGCCACGGTCGGGATGCCCAGCGGACGCAGTTTGGCCGGTTGCCCCGGTTTCGGAATATACACCCGTCGGACCGGAGGCGCCTGATACGCATGGCGTCGTGACCGGTCGACGAGGTCCCGGATGGCGGTCTCGCGCTGGCTGTCAAAGTTCTGCATCGTCTGACGGTAGAGTAGGAGGCCCCTTGCGGGGCCGTCCCCTCATCGAACCGGACTTGTGGTTTTCCCACATCCGGCTCTCCG
>NZ_JABBVZ010000081.1 GCF_012933365.1 Sulfobacillus harzensis
CAGAACGTTGGAAAGGGCATCATCAAGGGGGAGCACTTATCCACAGCCGTGATTTGTCCAGTTATGAAAAACCCTCACTTACCAGGGTACCAGAAGGGACGGAAAATGTTGATCCCATGCGGTTTTTTTCGTCAATCGAGAAGAAGGAGGCTGCCCCCTCCGGGTCCAAATCTGGACCCTTTTGGGACAGCCCCAGGAGACACGAAAGTCAATTACCGGCGAACGGCCCCGGCTCCGTAGTAGTGGCTAACCCAGTATTCATTGTTGAAGTTCTGGACCATGACCGACTGTCCCGGTGCCGGGGCGTCGATGAAGGCTCGCGAATAGCCAAGCTTGGGATAGGAACCAATGTAAATGCCCACGTGGGATGCGCCAGTGGAGTAGGTGTCGAAGAAGACCAAATCGCCGGGAACCAGTTGTGACTTGGCGATATGGTTGACGTCATTCCACTGCTGCCAGGACGTCCGACCGATGGAGATGCCGTTTTGGGCCAGGACGTACTGGACCAGTCCCGAGCAGTCAAAGCCGCGGGGGCTTTCGCCGCCCCACACATAGGGGACGCCGAGATATTTGAAGGCGGTCGAGACAATCGCCTGATCCAAAGATTGCGGTGCGCTGGCCGCTGGAAGCGAGACACTGGCAGAACCGTTTCCCGACCCGGTGCTGCCGCTGACCGGCTTGTTGGCGGAAGCGCTCACGCTGCCCCCTGGAAGGGTTAGCACTTGGCCCACCCGAAGGATGTTCGGATTCGACAAATGGTTCAAGCGGGCAAGGACCGGCCAGGTGGTATGAAAACGTGATGCAATCCCGGAGAGGGTGTTGCCGGGCTGAACCCGATAGGTGTGCACGGCCGACTGTACGACTGTTGGAGCAGCCGGCTTGGTTACCGTGCCCGTCAGACGCAGAACTTGCCCTACCAGGAGCAGGTTGGGATTGGCCAAGTGGTTGATGGCCGCCAAATGCTCCCAGGTCGTGTGAAATCGGGCCGCAATGCCTCCGAGCGTATTGCCCGGCTGGACGCGATAGGTGGTTGCAGGAGCCGCCTCAAAGGTTGGCGAGGCGGTCGATGACGAAACCCCTGACGCGGATGGCGTTTGCGAGTCGTGAACCGCAGCTCCATGGACGCCTGTCGGCGAAGCTGCTTGGGCTAATCCAGTCAAACTAAGCGCACTCGCGACGGCAATGCCGGCGACAGCGCCTGTCCATCGTATATGCAAGAAAGGGCTCCCCTTCCTTCGTGAATTGCCTCCGAGGTTAGTTGTCGGTTCGGGCAGAAGGAGCCCTACGTGTCATGAGCACGATTCACCAAGGGGAATACCCTTTAATCCCCCGTACATGGGAAACCCATGATTCGGCGCTAGGAGTCCTGTCGAGTGTACGAGCCTTTGGTCGAAATTGTCACCTTCGCTAAGAGTCGGTGACGAGTCCCCAGGCCCTGCGTTCGTCGAAAATTGCCAGCAAATGTCGCAGGATCGTAATCAATGGCATGGGTGGAAATATTACCCTAAACGCGAATTCCAAATCACCTATTCGACAAGGATGGGAATTCCATTCAAAGGCGCTATAATGGCGGAGAAATTGGGGGCGATACCATTAAGGCGATTATATGGGATTTTGACGGGACCATTGTCGATACGGAGACGCCGCAATTCGAGGCTTGGCAAGCGCTATTTGGCGAGTTTGGCGCCCGTTTAGAGCCCCACGTGTGGGGAAAAATGGTAGGGACCGTAACCGACTGGGATCTATTTGATGTATTGGAGAGGCTGACCGGGGGGCCCGTGCAGCGCATCAAGCTGGAAAGGAAGGTGCGGCGCCTTATTGAGAAGAAAATGACGGAGGCGCCCATTCGGGACGGTGTCGGGGAGATCATCACGGAGGCGGCGGGCCGCGGCTTGCGGCAAGCGGTGGCATCGAGCTCGCCTCGGTGGTGGATTCGGGAATTTTTGCGCCGCCATCGGCTGGAATCCTACTTCGCGGCCATTGCGTCCGCCGACGATGTCCGCCGTGTCAAGCCCGACCCCGAGGTCTACCTCACCGCCTTGGCACGGCTTAAAGTTGGTCCGTTAGAGGCCATCGCCATCGAGGACTCGCCCCATGGCTCACGCGCCGCCCTTCAGGCAGGCATCCCCTGTCTTGTGGTGCCTAATCCCTCGACGATGGAATTGCCGTTTCCCGTTGGCGTGCATCGCCTGGACACGCTGAAGGGGGTTACGCTGGACGGGCTCCAGGCGGTTTTTCAGGACGTTCGGTGAACAGGGAGATTGATTGGGGTTTTCTGGCGATGGGCAGCATAATGCGATAATATAGGTACGCTTGTGGACGGACGGGAGGTGGCAGATTGGCAAAGCCCAAACCATTAATTATTGTTGAGTCGCCGGCGAAGGCGAAGACCATTAGCCGGTTTTTGGGGAACCGCTATCAAGTCAAGGCATCGATGGGTCATGTGCGGGACTTGCCTAAGAGCCAATTCGGGGTGGATGTGGAAAAGGGCTTCGAGCCGCGCTACATTACGATTCGCGGTAAGGGAAGCTTGGTCAAGGAGCTCCGGGATGCGGCCAAAAAGACCGATCGAGTGTATTTGGCCACTGACCCTGACCGTGAGGGGGAAGCCATCGCTTGGCATTTGGGGGAGGCCCTCGGAATTAAGCCGGATGAGGCCCGACGCATCGAATTTCACGAAATCACCAAGGATGCCGTGACCGAGGCGATCCGACACGCACGCCCAGTCAATATGCATTTGGTGGATGCCCAGCAGGCTCGCCGCGTGCTCGATCGGGTGGTGGGCTATCAGCTTTCGCCGCTTTTGTGGCGAAAGGTGCGTCCTGGGCTCTCGGCCGGACGGGTGCAGTCGGCGGCCCTGAAGCTCATTGTGGATCGGGAACGGGAGATTGAGGCTTTCAACCCCGAAGAATACTTCACCATTCAACTCACGGTACAAAGCGAACCAGCCCTGCTGGCGGAGTATGCCGGGCCATTAGGGGAAAAAGGGCGCGTCAGCCAAGAAGAGGCTCAGGACGTCGTCAAGGCCGTGCAGTCTTCATGCCAGGCGCAGGTGATGGCGGTGAAAACGCGGGAGCGCCGGCGCTTTCCGGCCAACCCCTTCACAACATCCACGCTGCAGCAGGAAGCCTCGCGGCGGCTTGGCTTTTCCGTAAAGCGGACCATGAGCTTGGCTCAACAGCTCTATGAAGGGTTGGAAGTGGCCGGCGAGGGCACCGTGGGACTTGTCACGTATATCCGTACCGACTCCACCCGGGTTGCAGAGGTGGCGGTGGACGAAGCTCGCACTTATATTGAAACCACCTTCGGCTCGTCGTATTGGAAGGGGCTGGCCGCCCCCAAGCGACCCGAAAAGGAGAAGCCGGGGGTTCAGGGCGCGCACGAAGCCATTCGTCCCACGGCTGTCATGCGTCATCCGGATGCGCTGAAGGGGTCATTGACTCGCGACCAGTTGCGTCTCTACCGCCTCATTTGGGAGCGTTTCGTAGCTAGCCAAATGGCTCCCATGGTGTATGACGCCACAACCATCGAAGTGCAGTCAGCCGGCCACACGTTCCGGGCTCACGGTGCCGTGGTGAAGTTTCCTGGCTTTACCACGCTGTATCAGGAGACGCGGGAGGAAGGGGAGGACGAAGCGAGTCGCGGACCGCTGCCGCTGGTCTCCGAGGGCGACCAGTTTCGGGTGGCGGCCGTTGAACCCAGCCAGCACTTTACCGAGCCGCCCCCGCGCTTTAGTGAAGCGAGTCTGGTCAAGACGTTGGAGGAGTTGGGGGTCGGACGTCCGTCGACTTACGCCCCCATCATCGACACGCTGTTGCAGCGAGACTATGTGCGCCGCGACCAAAAACGCCTCTTTCCGACAGAACTGGGGGTGGTGGTGGTCGATTTACTGCAGACGTACTTTCCGGAGATTGTCGATATTTCCTTTACCGCTGCCATCGAGGACCAACTTGATCGGGTGGAGGATGCTGAGACCGAGTGGCGTCGAGTGCTCACCGATTTTTACCGGCCTTTTTCCGAAGAGTTGGCGCGTGCGGATGAAGATATTGAAAAAGTGGAACTGGCGTCGGAGGTGACCGATGAGGTCTGCAACGTCTGCGGCAAGCCCATGGTGGTCAAATACGGGCGCTTTGGCAAGTTTTTAGCGTGCTCGGGCTATCCCGAATGCACCAATACGCAACCGTTGGTCGAAAAGACGGGGGGGCTATGCCCCAAGTGCGGGGCGGACTTGGTCGTGCGCCGCTCCAAGCGGGGACGCACCTTTTATGGCTGCCGCGCCTACCCCAACTGCGATTTTGTTACCTGGTGGCGGCCTACGGAAAAAGCCTGTCCGCGCTGCGGAGCCTCGATGGCGCTTCGGCGCAAGGGCCGGCAGGATACCTTAGTCTGTCTGAAGGAGGGATGTGGCTTTGAAGAAGAAGCTCAGTAGCCGCGTGACGGTTGTCGGTGGAGGGTTGGCAGGCTCTGAGGCCGCCTATCAATTGGCGCAGCGGGGCATTGCGGTAGATCTTTATGAGATGCGCCCCGTCACCATGACTCCGGCTCATCATACGGAGCGCTTTGCTGAATTGGTGTGCTCCAACTCCTTTGGAGGCGACCAGGGACTATCCCCAGCAGCTCTGCTGAAGGCGGAAATGCGCCTTTTTGACTCCCTGATTCTGAAGGCAGGCGGGGAGGCACGGGTGGATGCGGGATCGGCCTTGGCCGTCGATCGTGAGATATTCAGCGCCAAGGTGACTGAAGCAATTGAAAGTCATCCCCACATCACCATTCACCGCGAGGTGGTTGAGACGGTGCCGGAAGGCCCCACCATCATCGCCACCGGACCGCTTACCCATGCGTCGCTGAGCCAAAGCCTCATCGATACGTTGGGGGACAATCCGCTGTCGTTCTTTGATGCGGCGGCACCCATCGTGTTTGGCGATTCCATCGACATGGACTATGCTTTCTACGGATCGCGCGAAGGCAGTGATGACTACATCAATTGCCCGTTAACCAAAGACGAATATGAAGCCTTCTATCAAGCGCTGGTAACGGCAGAGCAGCACCAGCGCCACGACTTTGAGGACGCGAGTTTCTTTGAAGGCTGCCTGCCGATTGAGGAGCTGGCGCGGCGCGGGAAACGCACACCGCTCTTTGGGCCCATGAAACCCACCGGTCTTTCCAACCCCTTAGAAGGCGGACGACGGCCTTACGCGGTCGTGCAGCTCCGACGCGACAATGCCGCCGGATCGTTGTGGTCCTTGGTGGGATTTCAAACCAACCTCCGGTGGGGGGAGCAAAAGCGCGTCTTGCAAATGATCCCGGCGCTACATCGGGCAGAGTTTGCGCGCTATGGCGTGATGCACCGCAATACCTATCTCAAGAGTCCTAAGATTCTCGAGGCCAGCCTGAACACCCGCATACGGCCTGATTTATGGCTGGCCGGTCAGATGATTGGGGTCGAGGGCTACGTGGAATCGGCGGCCTCCGGCATTTTGTGCGCCGTCAACGCCGCCCGCCATGTCAATGGCGAGGAGCCGCTGGTGTTGCCCCGCGAGACCATGATGGGAGCGCTATTTTACTATGTGTCGCACGCCGACCCGGAAAGCTTCCAACCCATGAATGCCACCTTCGGCTTGTTTGAACTGCCGGATGAAGTGCGGGCCATCAAGGACAAGCGCGAGCGGCGTCAATGGATGAAGGACCGGGCGCTTAGCGTCATGGGAACGGCGCTGGCGCTGGACACGGCGCGTTATGCCTAATCACCCTTGGGTTGGCGCCTATCTTCGTTATCTCAGCTCGGTGCAGGACGTCTCGGAGCACACATTGCGCGCCTATGAGAGCGATCTCAGCCAATTGCAGGAGACGGTTGGGCCGTTGGAGAGCCTGGACGCCAAGGCCATCCGCCGCTATGTGGCAAAGCTCGGGGAGCGGGGCGTATCGGCGCGGACGGTCGCTCGCAAGTTGGCGGTGGTTCGCTCTTTCTTCCGCTGGCTGGAAAAGGAGGGCTATACGGCCGAGAATCCCGCGAAACGCGTGCTGGCTCCGCGCTTTCGGCGCGGGCTGCCCCGGGTATTGACGGTGGACGAGATGCGCCAGTTTCTCGAAGCCGCCATGCGGGAAGGCGGTCCTCTCGGGTTGCGTAATTGGGCGCTGGTGGAATTGTTGTACGGGGGCGGTTTGCGTAGCCAGGAAGCGGTCGATCTGGACGTGGCGGATGTGAATCTAGGCTCCGGGCTCGTGCAAGCCTTGGGCAAGGGCAAAAAGGAGCGGCTCGTGCCCATCGGGCAATTTGCCGTCAGGGCCCTGACCCGTTACCTCGAGGAAGGACGGCCGCATTTGGTCTCCTCTCGACGTCAACGGGCGCTGTTTGTGAATGCCCGAGGCGGCCGCTTGACAACCCGCAGTGTACGCCGCATCGTCAAAGCGGTGCTGGTCAAGTCGGCGTTGCACCGCAACATCAGCCCGCACTGGCTTCGGCACTCGTATGCCACCCACATGCTGATGGGGGGCGCGGATTTACGGGTGGTTCAAGAGCTCTTGGGACATGAGTCGCTTCGCACTACCCAAATTTACACCTATGTCTCTCAAGAGCAGTTGGGCCGCATTTATCAGAATACGCATCCCAGGGCTTAAAATGGGAACGGGGGGATGACGGTGACGGAATTTCACGGCACCACCATCTTGGCGGTGGTGAAAAACGGGCAGGCAGTGATAGGCGGCGACGGTCAAGTCACCTTCGGGCAGAATACGGTTATGAAGCATACGGCACGAAAAGTGCGTCGTCTGTATCATGGGCAGGTTTTGGCGGGCTTCGCCGGCGCGGTGGCCGACGCCCTGACGTTGTTCGAGCGCTTTGAAGGCAAGCTGGAGGAACATCATGGCAATCTGCCGCGGGCCGCTGTGGCGCTGTCCCGGGAGTGGCGGACCGACCGGATGTTGGGCAAGCTGGAGGCGCTGCTGTTGGTGGCAGATAAGGAGAATTTGTTTTTGCTGTCCGGTACCGGGGAAGTGATTGAGCCGGACGATGGAATCGCGGCGGTAGGCTCCGGAGGCAGCTACGCCTTGGCGGCCGCTCGGGCGCTGGTTTCGGTCGACAGCGGCTTGAAACCCGAAGAGTTGGTGCGACGGTCCTTGGATATTGCGGCGGACATCTGCATATACACCAATCACAATTTGACCATCGAAAGCTTGGAATAGGAGGCGCTCATGGACGAATCGCAGTTGACACCAGCCCGCATTGTTGAAGAACTGGATAAATACATTGTGGGTCAAAATGATGCCAAGCGGGCGGTAGCCGTCGCGCTCCGCCATCGGTGGCGAAGGAGTCGTCTGGACCCCGATTTGCAAGAGGAAATTACGCCTAAGAACATTTTGATGATTGGGCCCACCGGGGTGGGCAAGACCGAGGTGGCGCGCCGGCTGGCGCGGCTTCTCAGGGTGCCGTTCATTAAGGTGGAAGCTACCAAGTTTACTGAGGTGGGCTACGTCGGGCGCGACGTGGACTCCATGGTGCGCGATCTGGTTGAGACCGCCATCCGCATGGTCAAGGAGGAGAAGAGCCAGCAAGTCAAGGAGCGGGCCGAACGGCTAGCCGAGGATCGCATTGTGGAGACGATGGCTCCGTTCCCGGAAGACCAGGGGGGCGGCATGAAGAACCCTTTTGAGATGTTTTTCGGCGGGAGCTCCAATCCCAATGCGTCGCGGCCGTTGGACGTAGAGGAGCGCCGGCGCATTGAAGAGGAGCGGCGTCGTATCCGTGAGAAGCTGCGTCTCAAGGCTATGGAGCATGAGGTCATCGAGGTGGAGGTCGAGGATCAAGGACCGGCATTTCCCATGATGAATAACATGCCGGGGATGGAGAATCAGATGAACCTCGGCGAAATGTTTCAGGGGCTGTTGCCTAAACGCACCAAGCGGCGCAAGATGACGGTCGCCGAAGCGCGCCGGGTGCTCACCCAGGAAGAGGCCGACAAGCTTATCGACAAGGATGCGGTGACGGCCGAAGCGGTGTGGCGCGCCGAGCAGCAGGGGATTATCTTCATTGACGAGTTTGACAAGATTGCTGGAGGCAGCGAGGGGGGACGGGGACCCGATGTCTCCCGTGAGGGCGTGCAGCGGGATATTTTGCCCATTGTTGAAGGATCCACCGTGCAGACAAAGTACGGTCCGGTGAAGACCGACCACATGCTGTTTATTGCTGCGGGCGCCTTTCATGTCTCCAAGCCCAGTGACTTAATCCCGGAACTGCAGGGGCGATTCCCCATCCGGGTGGAATTCAAGGCCTTGAGCGAAGATGATTTTTATCGCATTCTCACTGAACCGAAACATTCGCTGGTATTTCAATATCAGGCGCTCTTGGGGGCCGAAGGGGTGGAGGTGCAGTTCGAGGAAAGTGCGCTGCGCCAAATGGCCCGCTATGCTTTTCAGGTCAATCGTGACAGCGAGAACATTGGCGCTCGGCGATTGCACACGATTTTGGAAAAGGTGCTGGAGGAGCTTAGCTTTAGCGCGCCGGAACTCAAGGGGCAGACCATTCCCATTACCGATCACTACGTCGACGAGCGTTTGCGCGGCATCGCAGACAACATTGACATCAATAGGTATATACTCTGAATTTTTGGGTTCGTCATGACCTTTATCTCAATTTCCGTGCTATAATGGGAGCGGAAGTTTGATAGGTCATGTTGAATTAAGGGAGACGATGTCGTGGAAAAATTGCTCGACAAGACTCGGCGTATTAACCGACTCTTGCAACGGTCTGCGGGCCATCCCGTCAATTTTGAGGAAATGGCCAAGATTTTAAGTGAACTCATACAGGCCAACGTGTATGTGGTGAGCCGTCGAGGCAAAATTCTGGGGTATTCGCTGCTCGATTCCTTTGAGTGTGACATCATGGTGCGGGAAGTGTTGACCCCCGAAGTCTTCCCGCAAAGCTACAACCAGGGCCTCTTGAAGGTGGACGAGACCCATCCCAACATTTCGCAGGAAAAGCGTCAATGCGTCTTTTTCCATGAGAAGCCCTGCATTTACGAAAACAAGATTACCACCATTGTCCCGGTTAACGGCGGCGGCGATCGGTTAGGTACCTTGGTCATCTCCCGTTTCGGGCGCGAGTTTGACGATGAGGACCTGATCTTGGCGGAGTATGGCGCCACCGTGGTTGCTATGGAGATTTTGCGCTCCAAGTCGGATGAATTGGAGATGGAAGCACGGAAGAAGGCGGCCGTGAAGGTTGCCATTGACACGCTCTCCTACTCGGAGTTGGAGGCCGTGCAGCACATTTTTGAAGAACTCGGCGGGCCCGAGGGCTTGCTGGTCGCTTCCAAGATTGCTGACCGGGTCGGGATTACCCGGTCGGTAATTGTCAACGCCTTGCGTAAGTTCGAATCGGCAGGTGTAATTGAATCCCGGTCGCTGGGCATGAAGGGCACTCATATTCGGGTGTTGAATGACCGCTTGCTGGGTGAGTTGAAGAAGTTGCAACGCTAGTATCCGTAGACGGAAAACGCCTCCCTTGCGGAGGCGTTTTAGCGTTTTGCGTTGTCATTCATACCAGAAGGGGGCCAGTTTCCAGCCTTCCAGGACCACCTGGTCGGGGTCATGGCTGAAGAAGGGCCGGGCCCCATCGTCCACCAACTCCATCAGGCGCTTGAGTGAGGCACGCGCTTGGTCTCGGTCATGCGATGCGCCGATGTTGTCCAAGGAAAAGTGCGCACGGGTATAGACCGCGTCCGAGGTGATGATAAAGGGGCCGTCGCGAAGCTCGACGATTAGCGACTGATGGCCTGGCGTATGACCCGGGGTGGCGATGAGATGAAGGCCTGGGGCAAGCTCCGTGTCCCCGTCAAAAAGGGTCACCCGTGACGCGTCGGCTGGCTGGAAACTTAGGTCGGGGTAGCTCTCTCGATCGGTTAAGGCCGCTTGCCATTCGTCCGCCTGGACGCCAAAACGGTGCTGCGTGAAGGCTTCATTGCCGCCTGCGTGGTCAAAATGAAGATGCGAATTGACCACCATGTCAATGTCCTGAAGATCGATGCCCAGCGCCGCTAGTTGGGCGCTGATGTGATCGGCCGGTTGCAGCTCCGGGGTCAGCACCGGCACCGTATCCTCGCCCAAGAGGGCCACCGGGTCGACTCGACATTGGTGAGAACAGCCGGTATCGAATAAGATACGCCCCTCGCCGGTCTCCACCAAGTAGCTGTACACGGGGATTTGAACTCGGCGTCCCGGCGGCGCGTCTGGCGAAAGAACCGACCAGTCGCTGTCAAAGCGACCGACCGGAATAATGGCAAGCCTCATCACGTTGCCTCCTTTTATCATTGGCCCTCATTTTCGCTGAGGGGGTCCTGAATTCCTGCCGCATGGTTCATTCCGTCCCCGTACAAACTAAAGTACCCGAAGAATTAAACACGGGAACACACAACAGAAGGAGCGGATGTTATGCGATGGCTTCCTCTCATTGTGGCCTCCATCTTTTCCTGGTGGCCGGGCCACCATTCGGTGGTCACGCGGCCGGCTCCCGTCATTAAGTCGGTTTTGACCACCAAAAAGGTGGTGGCTCTGACCTTTGACGACGGACCTACCCGCACATGGACTCCCAAGGTGCTGCAGGTGTTGAAGGACAATCACGTTAAAGCGACCTTTTTCGTCATTGGCCAGCATGCCACCCAGCGTCCCGAAGTACTGAAGCAGGAAATAGACTCGCACATGGAAATTGGCAGCCACGGGTTTCAGCACCTCACTTTGCGGAATCAATCGGCTGATGCGGTCAAGCAGGAGGTGCAGCAAAACGAGGCACTCTTGACCTCGTTAGGCGTGAAAAAGCCTACCCTGTACCGACTGCCAGGCGGAAGTTCGGATAGTGTTGCGCTTAAAGTGCTGGGGCAAATGGGCTACAAGGTGATTGGATGGTCGGTGGATACCCGCGATTGGCGGCGGCGCTATACAGCCGATCAACTGGTTGAGCGGGTGAATAAGACGGTGCAGCCGGGTGCCATCATTATTTTCCACGATGGCCCCAATTCCTCGCAGGCGACCGTGGATGCGGTCAAAAAATTGATTCCTGAGCTGAAGCAGGAAGGCTATACCTTCGATACCGTGGGGCAGATGTTGAAACTGGAGAAATTTGGACCCCACTAAGACAGACACGCGCGTGGCCGGTTGCCATAGAAATATCCAGGGGGATTGCCGTGGCGCGGCCGCGCATAGCTTGGGTGCTGATATGCGGATTGGGAGCAGGCTGGATGGCGGGCGGGAAGTCCTGGACATGGATAGAACCCGTGCTGGGCGCGGCTGTTCTAGGGACGCTGGCCGTCTATTTTATGGAACTCATTTATGCCGACGAACGGCATCGGGAATGGCAGAGTACGGTGCTTGACTGGGTCCGCTGCTGGGGGCCCTTGGGACGGATTGTCGTGCCGGCTTTGGCTTTCGCGCTGGTCCTGCGTGCACTCTTGCATGGACTTCCCGTGGTCGGCCCGACGCGCCTCGAGATGTCGGTGTTGTCGGCGGTATTCGCCAGCACACTCTGTTGGCGGTACCGGCGGTTGGAACAGGTGGTCGCAGTGCTGGCTGCGATGGCTTTAGCCGTCTTCGTCTGGATACAGGGCATGGCGGGACCTATGAGCCCATTGGCCATCACGGTGCTGCTAGGGTGCGGGGTGTTTGTGCTCCCCGGTGGTGAGCCAGCCCATTTTGAGCCGATGAGGCGGCCCCGTTTTCTGCTTTTAGTGGGGAGTTTAGTGGGAGCGGGGCTGCTAAGCTATGGTCTGCACCGTGTGGTTCTTTCCCAGAGCTTTTATGCGATTGGCATGGGGCTTTTTTTGGCGGGATGGGCGTTGACCATTCAAACGGCCGGCCGCCCGCGGTCACACCGCGCCGGCCAGGCCTTTTTAACGTGGATTTTCAGCCTGGCGCCCGGGATCGTTCTTCTATCGGCAATGGTGATTTGGATCTTTGCCGAGTCCGCCGGCACACTAACGGTATGGGGTTGGCTCAGAAAAAATCGCCCCTATATGTACCGGCCTCGCGGACGCGTAATATGGGTGCTGGCGCCGTTGGGCTTTGTGGCGGCAGCGGCGGCGACATTGGGGTATGCCTTAACCGGAACGGCGGGCGATCTCATCGGGCTTTCATGCTGGTACTTTATTGCTCCCGTGATTGATGCCTACCAATGTGGACGGTTCCCATTTCGGCGCACGCCGCTACCCGATCCAGCCACCTTGCCGGATTAATACCGGATGGAGCCGATCCAAGTGGACCAAACATTGCCGGGCTAAAAGGCCAAGAGGCACCGGCCTCTTCTGTTATGCTGAATGAGAAATAGGAACGGAAGGCGAGGTGTCGAATGATGGCTTTCAAGCTGGGCGATTGGGCCCGGCGGGTGTTGGCTCTGGCCGCCATTGTTGTCTGGATGGCTTGGGGCTACATCCGACTGCGTCCGCCCGCCTGGATGGTGCATCATGGACAGTTGGCGGTTAACGCCTATGACAGCTGGGCGTTTCGCAATCTCGGGTACTCCGATGTCGTGAAACTCTATCAAACTCGGTTTTTGTTCAATCATTTAGCGCCCTATATTCATAATCGCATTGAATATCCGGTGCTGACGGGGCTCTTCATGTGGGCGACAGCGCTCGGTCATGGCGTCCAGGGCTACTTTTTTGAGACGTTTGTTGTGATGACGCTTATTGCCATCGCTGTCTATCTCATCATGGAACGGATCGCGCCGAAAGCCGCCTTTTACTTTGCGGCGTCACCACTTCTTGTGCTCTATGGTCTCCTGAACTGGGACCTTCTCGGAATTGGGCTCATGGTGGGGGCCTGGGTTTCGTACCGACGCCAGAGGTCTATTCTCAGCGCGATATTGTTGGCGTTAGGGGTGTTCGCGAAGCTGTTCCCCATCTTTTTGGCACCCTTTATGCTTGCCGAACTCTTACGTCAGCGGCGATATGGTACTATCGGCAAAATGGTGGCGGTATTTCTTGGGGCAAGCCTGGTGGTGAACCTACCTTTCGCCATTGGCAACCTCAAGAATTGGGCGTATTTCTTTACCTATAACGCGAATAGAGGTCTGAGCGCCGATATCTACAGCAATGCCTGGGTGCAGGACATATCGACACACGCCGCCAACGACTTTTCGCTGGCCGTGGTGGTGCTGGCTGTGCTGTGGTTTATGTGGAGAGTTTACCGAGGAGCACGGTCGATTGATGCGGCCGCGGCGACCTTTACCATTTTTCTCTTCGTCAACAAGGTGTATTCACCGCAATATACGCTTTGGGTTCTGGTGTTTGCGGTGTTGGCGGAATGGCCGGTGTGGACCTATGGAGCGCTGACCTTGATGGGCATACTCGATTACCTGAATTCGTTTACCATGCTGGAGTTGTATACGGCGCGCTCGTCGAGCACCATGTGGTATGCCAACCATCTTTTCTCCTTGGGTCTCGCCTATCGTTACCTCACGTTGCTGGCCACGGGAGTGGGCGGCTGGATGCGGCGGCCTATGACGGAACAGCTGACGCGGCGCGACAACTCCACCGAACCTCGAAGGCTGCTGTCGTCAGCGCCATAGGAGTCCAGCAAAAAATTCCAGGCGTTGGATGTGTTCTTCCGGACACGCTAGCGCTGAGGTGATTGTGATGAAGCGGTGGATGGGGGCGGCGCTGGCTGCCGTCGCCGGTGGGATGGTCGCCGTTCCAAGCTGGACTGGGCCACAAGCGGTGGCACGGGCAGCCGGAAGTCCCATGCAAGTGGTGGGGTTTTGGGCTAATGATGCGGTTTCCGGCTTAAGTGGGCTTTATAAATATCCCAAGTCTATCACCTGGTTTACGCCGTTTTGGTATTCCGTCAAGGCCAACGGCCATTTGGTCGACCGCACGGTGCCTAGCATCAAAAAAGAGGTGATGGCCAAGCACATTCCGGTGACTCCTTTGGTTAATGACATGACGGGAACCCAAGCATTTCTCAAAAGCCCCTCAACCTTAACCAATGCGGCCCGCAATATCGCCGACATGGTGAAGGCTAACCACTACGCTGGGGTATCCATTGATTTTGAGCCGCAGCATGTCTCGGTGGCCCCCGAGCTTAGTCATTTTATGGTCGAACTACGCGACTTTTTGCCGAAGGGTTCGGTCATTACCCTGTCGGTGGTGCCGCACTCAGGTGGGGCGTATCAGTGGAGCGCGTTAAACCCGGAAGTCAATCAATATGTTCTCATGAGTTATGACCAGCACGACGACGGATCATATGCGGGTCCGGTGGCTGCTACGCCCTGGGTGCAAAATATTGTCACCCGCATGGAGAAAACCGTTCCGCCGAGCAAAATCGATTTGGGTGTGGCGCTGTATGGCTACGAGTGGCCCAAAGGCAGCACGCACGCGGTGACGATTCCCTACAATGCGGTGACTCCGACAATGCACAAGAATGCCAAATGGGATTCCGCCGACCAGGAGACGTATGCGACCTTCAGGTCCACCTCAATGGGGCCGGTGAATGTCTGGTGGGAGAGTCTCCAGGGCATGAACCAGAAAATTCAGTTGGCAAAACAAGATCATTTGGCCGGGATTGCACTTTGGCATATGGGATACGCCAACGATTCCGTCTATCAACTGCTTTTGCACCAAGTGGGCACCCAACCGTAGGAAGGGACACGATTGTCTTTTCTTAAGAGGCTTCCGCCATCGCCAGCCGGATTCGGCTGGCGATGCGGATCTTGGGATTTACCATTTATCATGATGTCTATCATTGCCGGTATTTGGGGACAAACGGCCTCATCCTTTCCTCTCGCCCTCTATCGCCCCGTTAGACTGTTGTGGGTCCAATCCTGGCAATCTCCTCCCAATTTCAGCGGATTTCAAAGGTTGATGGGACAAGCACCCATATGTTAGGGTTGTTTATAGTCGCAATGACTGTTTTCTTTTATTGTTCAGAATCTGACAATCTCTATCATCGGTTGTCTCTGCCAGACGTCGCGGGAGGTTTCCCGCATTTAGCAGCACTACCCGTTGTGTGGGTAGGGAGCGCTCCCCGAGCGCTCGTGGAGGAAGAAAGGCTGTAACCGGACCACCCGGGGGCCGACCTATTGTCGGCTGACAGGGCTTGACGGCGTGCCGTGTCTCGCCACTGAGCGCATTGATTTGCGTGTATTTAGCCCATATGGCTTCACCCCGGATTGGCTCCGCTGAAGAGCCTTAGCGCGTTATTTCGTCCGTCGGTTGTGAATTCGCGATTCCCGCAGGTTGTGGGAGTCAGCTTTGCTATTCGCGGTTGCGGAATGACGGCGCATTATCGCTCAAGCGTCCTGTAGAGATGTGATTTCGGCGGACTTTGACAGTTGAGGAAAAAATCCCCCCGTTGGTACGGTTGTGGTGG
>NZ_JABBVZ010000082.1 GCF_012933365.1 Sulfobacillus harzensis
GGCAGTCCGCGCGACCGGTCTTACACCGGCTAGCACATCACGGTTTCCTGGCTGCACGGCTAAGCTTTACTCTGGCCGCCATTGCAGGCGGCCCGTGTTCCTTGAGCTTTCAAGGCGCAACCCCCAAGACAGCTTTCCCGTGCGCGTCGAGGTACCCGCCCCGGGGCTTCGCCGCGGCCGTGCCCAGGCTTTGCCGTTGGCTCTCAGTGAAGCCTTTGGCTTGAGCGATGAACATCTGGCTTTAATCGAATCGCAGCAAATGTTGCTTCAGCCGGTGTTGGACGATGCCGTGGCTGACTTGGCGCAATGGATCCATCACGCCCAAATTTCTCCCCAGCTTGAGGGGGTGACCTCCTCATCCCACTTTATGGGTCTGCTCACGGCCCATTTTCGCGCCTTGACCCGCGGCTATCTGGGCGCCGAAGATCGGGATCGCGCCCATCGCATTGTAGAGGCCCACCGGCGCCATAACGTCGACATTGCCTGGTTCGCGCTCGGCTATCGGCATCTGCAGCAAAAAATTAATGCGGCCTTGCGCGCGGTGGGAGAGGACGAATTGGCGTCCGCGGTCACGGAACTCTGCAGCTGGGATATGGGCATGGTGCTCAATGGGTATCAAGAGGTGCTAGAGCGTGATCACGACAGCCCGCTGCTGAATGCCCGCGCCTTTTGGGATCGTGTGCTGCAGGATGCCCGCTACCGGCTTTTGCAAAATCACCGCGCCCTCTTCATCCTGGTGCAATTGCACGGCGGAGAAGCATTCCGTCAAGACCACGGACGTTCGATGCTGCGCGAGCGCCTCAACGCCGCTGCTTATAGCCTCTCGCGTTACGCCACCAGCCATCTGGTTATCGGCCGCCTGAGCCTAGACGAATTTGGTCTTTGGACCGACGATTTGACTGCGGCGCAGTTCAACCGCCTCACCCGCCACCTAGTGAGTGAAATCGGACGGGCGGCCGCCCCACTACAGGTGGTCTTAGCTTATGCCATGCTTGGCCCGGATGGTACGACGCCCGATGCCCTGTATCATCATGCTGACTCCCGCTTGACGGAAAAACTGCGCCGACGCCAAGCCTAATCCTCCAGGAGCGGGAGCAGGATATGGCTGGGATACTCCGGGGTGTGCCAAATCGTTTGCTGCGCCATCACCGGCGGCGGGTCGTCATACGGATTTTCCCCGCTGTTGGTGTTGGGAAACGCCACCCCTTTAGACGATGAGGTCAGACTCACCCGCACCCGATGCCCGGGTTTAAAAACGTGGCCGATGTTAGGCAAAAAGATGTCATAACGCTCTACGGCTCCTGGCGTCAAAGGCTTTGGCGCATCCAAACCATGTCGATACCGGGCTCGGACAATGTAGCTGGAGAGACGAATCGAGTTGCCCCTGTCATCCACGTCCGAAAGGGTTGCCGCCCAGTCGGTGTCAACAGCGCTGGACGCCGCATAGATCACTGCCTTTAACTCACCAGCCACTTTCAGCGGCCTCGTTAACGCAGGACTGGTGTACACCAGAATATCGTGGCGCAGTTCCTGCAGGCGTCGATTCTCCGGCTCCCGCTCCTCACCCTCCTCCACCGGGTCGTGAGGATCATAAATGAACCCATCATAGGGTGCCGACGCTCCCCCCTCAGGCGGATTTCCCTGCAATAGGCCGTCTCCCAGGCGGGAATTGGCCCGCCCATTTGACGCCAAATACACGGGGGTCAGGTGGGACTCTTGCGGCGGCCACTCGCTGGACTCCCGCCAGACATTGTCGCCCATCAGATAATAGCGGGCCCGCGGTTCCTTCTCGACCCCATTGTCAATCTGCTTGAGAAAACGATCGAACCACCTGAGCACTCGAATGTCATAGTCATAGACCACGGCGTCATTGCCAAAATGTTGGTCGCGCAAGTCACGCGCGCGGTTGGGATTATGCTCCCACGGCCCCAGCCAAATATGGCGGTGAGGCACATCATGCATGCTCAGCATGCGCCAAGTCTCCGAGACGCCCGGAGAATCCCCATCGAACCACCCGGAAATGACCAGCATCGGTGCCGTCACCCGATGTCCGTGAAGCGACAAGGTGCAGTTCCGCCAGAAGTCGTCATACTCGGGATGCTCCGCCCATAGATCCCACGGACCGGAGCGGTGGCCGATTACGCGCTCAGGAATTGAGCGAATGGGCCGTATGTCCACGACTTCGGCCGGATTCACGCTCTCGCCAGCAAAGATGGAAAAGTCGGTGCGCGTTCCCACCGACTGCGCCAAAGTCCACGACAGCAACGGCCAGGAACAGACGGTGCCACCCCGCCGCACCGTATCCACAAACGGCGAACCCACGTTAACCTCGTCAACCACCGCGTGAATGTGCGAATTGCCACTGGTGGCAGCCGCCACCGCCGTATACCCAAGGTATGACGCGCCCCAGAGCCCCACCCGCCCGTTTGACCACGATTGGGCGCCAATCCAATCGATGGTGTCGCTTCCATCATCTCGCTCATAATAGAAGGGAACCAGATCGCCTTCGGAGTCGGCGCGCCCGCGCACGTCCTGGTTGACGACTGCATAGCCGCGATTGACCCAGCGCATGAAGGCGCGTTGATTGCGATGGCGGTCGTAACAGGTGCGGATGAGAATGGTGGGGAGCTTGTCCTTGGGCGAGATCCCCTCAGGCAGGTAGACGTCGGTGGCCAGACGAACCCCATCGCGCATGGCCACCAAAAAGGTCCCCAGATTGTTGACGCCATATTGATCTTTCGACAAGGAGGCGTCCTCATAGAGGGTTAGGGGCGTCACATACTCCATTCCCGGACGGACCAAGACCTCCATCCCGTAGCGGGCCGGCAGCACAAACGCCACCACGTCCCCCTGAACGGTAACAACATCCACGGCCGTGGCGCCGCGCCGCGCCCAAATTTGGCCGTCGCCCCAGCGGCGATACGGTTCAAAACGGTCGCCATTATCGAGATGCACCCCATCGCCAAACCAGTGAGCTTCAAGATAGAGGGCTAAGTTCTGAGCGATCTCGGAAACGGGTAGCACGCCCCCCAATTGGCTCGGCTCAAAATGCACGTCCTGCATGGGAGTGCGGCGCCGCAAATCGATGGGGGCATAGAACACCTCCGAGCCTGAAAAGGTAATGCGTCCTTGGCAAATGCCGGCTGCGTAATATAAGAATATCTGGCTCATCAGGTCATCCCCTCTGTCATGTGGCGATAGACGGCGTAGGCGGAGGCGATATCCTCCACGGCCACCCCGAGCGACTCAAAAATGGTGATCTCATCGGGACTTTGGCGCCCCGGAGCTCGCCCCACCAACACCTCCCCCAGCTCACCTACAATGTGCCCGTCGGCGATGTCACCCGCCTGCCGAGCCAAGAGGTAATCACCCGCCTCCTGTTGGGCCGCCGCGAAGCTGTCCACATAAAAACGGGCCCGAGCAACCAAGGGGCCGTCCAACTCCCGATCGCTGGCTCGGCATGCTCCCACGGCATTAATGTGCGTCCCGGAACGCACCCATTCATTCTTGAGGATGGGGCTGCGCGCAGCTGTCACGGTGCAGATGACGTCGGCATCTTGCACGGCCTCTTCGGCACTCTTGGCCGCTTTCAACGTCAGGGAGCAGCAAGGGGTCATGCGCTCGATAAAGGCAGCAACCCGTTCCGGATGGGGCGCCCACACGCGTGCCTCCGCAAATGGCCGCACCGTAGCCAGCGCTAGCACATGGCTCTCCGCCTGCTGGCCGGCGCCCAAAATGGCCAAATGGCGGGCATCCGGGCGTGCCAGCCACTGAGTCGCCAAGGCGCTGGCCGCTGCAGTGCGAATCACAGTGAGCGCCTCGCCATCCACGACGGCCAGCGGTACCCCGTCGTGGCCGCCAAACAGCGCCACCAGACCTTGATGCGAAGGAAGGCCTCGATCGCGATTTTCGGGAACAATGGTGATAAGCTTCGCCCCGGCCACCCCGATGCTGCCCAAGTAGGCGGGCATCAGTCCAAATATGTTCGGTCCCATGGGCAACGCCGAACGTACCGGCATCACCGTCGAGTTCTCCGCCAAATCTCGGAGTCCCGTCTCGACCGCCGCCCGCGCTCTCTCCCAGGTCAAATGCCGATACACGTCGTGGGCTGTGATGATCTTCATCCTCATCCGCTCCCCTCTAGACGGTGTTCGCCTTGGACACGGCCAACACCTGCCCGCCCAGGGACTGTAACCGAATCTTGTGAGCGCTGACATTGAACTTGGGCATTTCCGGTGTCACCGAGCTAAGATGTCCTGGGCGGTCTGGAATACCATCTTCAACATATCTTGGGTAAGCTTGCCGGTCTGGGTATTTTGCCGGCTGGGGTGATACGAAGCGATGAGCGTATGGCCTCCAACATCACAGCGACTTCCGTGAGCAAAGGTCCAGGAAGACGCATCGAGTCCCTGTTTTTTCAGCATGCGCTTTATGGCATCTTGTGCAACCTTTCCTAAGGCAATGATTACTGGCGGACGAAGGATAGCGAATTCCTGTTCCAAATAGGGGGCGCATGCGCGGGTCTCGTCGGGCCTGGGACGATTATCTGGGGGCGCACAGTGGACCGCGGCCGTCAAATACAGGTTATCAAGGCGCAGTCCGTCGTCCGCATCGGTTGAGGATGGCTGATTCGCGAAGCCAGTTTCCCATAAAGCCTCGATGAGCCAATCACCCGAGCTATCTCCGGTGAACATCCGCCCGGTGCGATTAGCGCCGTGGGCGGCCGGAGCCAGCCCTACCACCATGACTTGGGCCTGAGGGTCGCCAAACCCGGGCACAGGCCGGCCCCAATATTGCTGGTCGCGATATCGGCGCACCTTGTCGCGGGCCACCTGCTCACGCCAAAGGACTAGCCGAGTACAAGCGCGGCAGGTGGCAATCTTTGCGTTGAGTTCTGTCAGCGCATTGGTCATGCTCATACCTCCGAAGAACAAGGAACCCGGCGCGCACTGCGCCGGGTCCGAAACAGCTGAGACTAGCGCCGTCCCAGCCGCAACAAGAAGAGAAACAGGTTCACAATATCAATCAAAATGGAGACAGCCAGCACCACCGGCGTTCCCTCGGCAGGCAGTGCCCGACCTCGCCATCGCATCAACGAGAAGTCGACAATGAGATAGCCAATGAAAATCAATGTTCCGATCAAATTGAAGGCACGCGACATGGCCAGCCCGGTCATCCCGGGGATAATCCAGCTCAACAGACTGACGGCCAGCAACATCAGCAATCCCACGAACAAGAGCGGGGCCAGGCGCGAGAAGTCCCATGGCAACCACGACACCAAGGCGGCAGCAAACAGCACGGCTATGAGCAGAGCTCCCAAGGTAGACCACAACAGGGCGCCGTTGGTTAAAGCGACGCTCCAGACCACCGGTCCCACCAGAAGCCCCATACCGACCGCCACCACCGCGCCCCAAAAGAAAGCCCTGCCGGCCCGAGCGACGTTGCGGCCCACCAAAATCGTGCCCAGAAAAGCAGCCACAATCCCAATCCATGTCCCCGCCGCACCGACCAAGGGGGAGACAAACATGGCTCCGCACAAAATCAGCAGGAGGAGCGCCAGATACCCCAACGTTCGGCCCATCAAGGCTCCGGATACGCCGTCCGCGACCCGATAGGCGGCATAGGGAGAACGGTTGTACATACGGCCCCACCTCACCCCTTTTCATTTTCAAGAAAGGTATAGCACCAAAGTCAAATAAAGTCAAATGCAAGGCGACTTGCGGGAACAGGTGTGGATGACGGAAAATGAACAAAGAGTGTGTGGAAGGAGGAGGTCCAGTGGCCGGTCCGCTGTCCTTTGACGTACTAGCCGCTAGTCTCCGGCAGGACAGCCGTGACTTAGCTGTCTTTGCGGAAGTATTGGCCAAGAAATTGGAACAAGCGGTGCCGAACTTCGTCCGCATCGAGCGGCAGGGCGGCTTGTTTCAAAAAAATCCTACCGTTCGCCGCATTGTGGTGACCTTCGATCCCTGGCAGTATGTATTGGAGCATCAAAAAGGCAGAGTCAATGCAATGCGCGTCAAGATGGTTCGCGGCGTGGCCATCAAGACGGACCCGATGGACCTCAATCCCTGGATTGATGCGGTGTCCGAAGAACTCGTCCGCGTCGCGAGTCAGGAATCGGAGGCTCGGGAATCCTTAGAACGCTTTTTACTTGATTCCTAACGACAGAGAAAGAGGGATTCATGTGGAACGCCTCCATCCGGAGAGCACCGTGGTGCACATTGGGGTGGGACAAGACTCCCAATATGGCGCCGTCAGCACCCCCATTTTTCAAACCGTCACGTACCAGCACCCCGGCGAGGAGCTGGGCCGTTATGATTATTCGCGCACCGAAAACCCCACCCGTACACCGTTAGCCGAGGGCTTGGCTACGTTAGAGGGCGGGGCCGGCGCTTCGCTTTTTTCTTCGGGCATGGCGGCCATCACCGCCTTGTTTCATCTGCTCAAAAGCGGCGATCACGTCATCTTAACCAACGATTTGTATGGTGGCACCTATCGGGTGCTGGTAGACGTGTTTGACCATTTCGGGCTCACCTATACCTTTGTCGATACGCGCGATGTGCGGGCCGTGGAAAACGCCATTCGCCCCGAAAGCCGCTTGTTGTTCGTGGAAACGCCATCCAATCCGTTGCTCATGATAAGTGATTTGGCGGCGCTTCGTCGCCTCACGGACGAGCATGACATGTGGTTCGCCGTGGACAACACCTTTATGACCGCCCTTCGGCAGCGGCCGATGGATTTTGGGGCAGATTTTGTGGTCTATAGCGTCACCAAGTACTTGTCTGGGCACAACGATGTATTGGCAGGGGCTCTCGTGAGCCGCGATGCGGAGCTAGCTCAGCGGGTGGCGGAATTAGCCAACGCGACCGGTGGCGTGCTGGCTCCGTTCGATGCCTGGCTAGTGATGCGAGGAATAAAGACGCTGGCCGTGCGGCTCGATCGTCAGGAACAGAATGCACGCCGGCTGGCTTCATTTTTGGTCGAGCATCCTGCTGTCGCGCAGGTCTACTATCCCGCCCTGGACGGACATCCGGGGGCACAAAGGCACCGCCAGCAAAGCTCCGGCCCCGGTGCCATGATTTCCTTTCAACTTAAAAACCCGGCCCGCTACACGCATCTCATGAACGACCTGAACCTCGTGTTGCCGGCGGTGTCCCTGGGTGGCACGGAGTCGCTCATCACCCATCCCTATAGTGAAACTCACCGGGAGTTCCCGGAGCCGATGCGGCGTGCACTCGGGATCGTGCCCGGACTGATGCGATTTTCGGCCGGATTGGAGAATATTGACGATCTCGTCGCCGATTTTGACCAGGCCCTGAAAGGAACGATTTAAGATGGACGATAGTCGCTTCATTCATACCGGGAAAGAGGTGGACAAGGCCAGCCAGTCCGTGGTGCCTCCCGTCTATCGCGCCACCACCTATCATCAAGCGGATCCGTGGAACCCTCCCCGGTTCGACTATGCGCGCTCCGGCAACCCCACCCGCGAGGCCTTGGAAGAGGCCATGGCAGGATTGGAGCACGGGGCTCGCGGCTTTGCCTTTGCTTCCGGCATGGCTGCCTTGACCGCCGCCTTTCTCCTGTTTTCCGCCGGAGACCACCTGATTGTCACCCGCGACTGCCAAGGCGGAACCCAACGGGTGCTCCGCGGCATTTTTAGCCGATTTGGGCTGGAGGTAAGCTATTGCGACACGGATGATTTGGACGCCCTCAAGGCGACTCTTCGCCCCAATACCAAGGCCATCTTAGTCGAAAATTTCTCCAATCCGTTCCTTCGCGTGACCGATATCGGGTTAGTGTCGGAGTGGGCCCATCAACACCAGCTGCTGGTGATGGTGGACAACACCTTCATTACCCCTTATTTGCAGCAGCCCCTAGATTTAGGGGCAGATTTGGTCATTCACTCAGCCACCAAGATGATTTCGGGCCATTCCGACGTCACCGCTGGCGTCGCCGTGGCCCGCCAAGCCGATTTAGGACAGCGCCTGTATTTCATTCAAAATGCGACGGGCATTGCCCTGCCTCCGGAAGATTCGTATTGGGCTTTTCGCGGACTCAAAACCTTGCCGGTGCGCATGGAGAGGGCCGAGAGCAGCGCCCAGAAGCTGGCTGAGGCATTGGATGCTCTCCCGGAAGTGACCCGCGTCTATTATCCCGGCCTTCCCGCCCACCCCGGCCATGAGACGGCGGTTCGCACCGTGCGTGGCTTTGGCCAGATGCTCACCTTCCGGTTGGAGAATCCCGCCTGGGTGCGGGCAATGATCCCCCACCTCAAGTTTACGATGGTAGGCGCAGGGTTCGGGGGTACGGAAACCATTGTGTCGCTCCCCGAGAAGCACTGCCATGCCGCCTTGACCCCCGACGAACGGACCGACCGATTCATCACCCCCGATGTGGTGCGTGTCTCGGTCGGCCTGGAAGATGCCAAAGATATTGTCGAGGAATTTGTTACCGCCATTCAGGCTGCGGCGCGCGACTAGCTTTCTTGCGGATGGTTTTTCATCCACTGCTCCCGGGCTAGCCGCCGAACCACCTTGGCGGCCGGCCCCATGGGCAGCTCATCCACCACCTCGATGGCATAGGGACGCTTATAGTCGGCCAGCGCCTTACGGCACATCTCGGCCAACTCCCCAACCTCCACCTCTTGACCTTGGCGCGGCACCACCATGGCCGCCACCCGCTCTCCACGACGCGGGTCGGGGATGCCCACCACCGCTGCCAAGGCGACCGCGGGATGGCTTAACAGCACATTTTCCACCTCGGTCGGATAGACGTTCTCACCGGCAACAATTATCATGTCCTTCTTGCGATCAACCAGGAACAAGATGCCCTCCGGGGTGAGATATCCCATGTCGCCCACCGTAAGAAATCCATCATCGGTGAAGGCCTCCCGCGTCGCGTCCGGATTTCGCCAGTATTCACTCATCAGAGACGGGCCGCGAACATAGACCTCTCCCACCGTCCCTGGGGGCACCCGCTGGCGGTCGTCATCCAGGATGCGCACCTCCTGGCCAATGGCGGGGTATCCCACCGATCCGAGAATGCCGCCAATTTCATGCCGGATCATCGTAGCCGCGCCATACTCGGTGGATCCATAGAGATCGTATAGTTCCACGTTGGGGAAGCCGCGGATGAGCCGATCGCGGAGGGTAGAATCCAATGGAGCCGAAGACGTCATCATCACGCGAAGTGAATGGGGGTCAATTTTTCCCTGCTCTACGGCGTCCGCGAGAAAGGTTAAAAGACTTGGGACAAACATGCTATAGGTGACCTTATGGCGATTCATTTCCTCAATCACATGGCCCGGGTGAAAGGCGCGATGGGGATAAATGACACAGGTCGCGCCGACCGCCATGGAGAGGGTGACAAACCACATGGAGTTAACATGAAACATCGGCAAAATAGCAAATCCCACATCGTGCGGGGTAATGCCCAATTCCGATACCAGCGACAGGGCAATAATGACATTACTGAAGTGCGAGCGTACGGCGCCCTTAGGCTTTCCCGTAGTCCCGGAGGTGTACACAATCACCCAGGGATCATGCTCTGCCACCTCAACGGATGGCGGCTCTGGCGATTCGTTCTGGCAGAGTCTGTCCCAATCGCGCGCCGAGTCCTCATAGCCGCCGGTGTAGAAAACCGGCAACGCCCCGGCTGCCTGATTAAGCATCGGGGCGAGCTCCCGATCCGCCAACATCATGGAAACCTGGGCATCCTGAATCGCATAGATAATCTCTCCCGGTTGCCAGCGGAGATTCAACGGCACGCCCACCATGCCCGCTTTGGCCAGACCAAAATAGGCTTCCGCCATGGAAAGCCCATTAGGCAAGAGCAGCGCCACCCGGTCCCCCGGCTTTAATCCCTGAGCCAAGAAGGCGCGTGCCATGCGATTGGCTCGTTGGTCGAGCTCGCGGTATGACAAGCGCTGGTCGCCGAAAATGAGAGCCGGCTTGTCCTGATGCCGACGCGCGGATCCCTCCAAGGCTTGACCGACTGTAAGCACAATGTCCGCTCCTCTTTATAGAATATTGGCGCTTCTATGTTCTCACACGACCGCGAAACGGACGCCCGCCCCGGGTCCAAAGCTCCACGCCGACCATGACGAGAGCCGAGACCACCAGCACCGTCACCATGGTGTTGGTGGTGGCCCGCACAAATGCCCCGACACTATGCGACCGAAGCAGGGAATAAATCCAGTAAATAAGTCCGAAACCGGCAATGGCCACCGCTTCCCAACGTTTTAGCGCCACGGAGTACAGCATGGCAATATTAATCAGTCCCAACGCTATCATACCCCATCCGTAGTAGGGGAGCCATGGCACCACCGGGAGAAAGTGTCGGCCCAAGACCAACATCACCACCGAGCGCCCAGAAAAAACAAACAGCAATTCGGCGGCCACGCTAATGGCTCCATAGACCCCTGCGGTGGTTGCCAGAAACCGGCCTCTCTTTTCGGGATCGGCGATAATGGAGGTCAGCATCACGGTGCCGAAGCTGCCGGAGACAAATTGCACCGTATGACCAATGGTCGCAAGTCCGTTAAAGCGGCCGGCCGCCAGCGCGGGGAGCGAATGCTTAGCCAGAAGCCCGTCGGAAATGGCCAAAAAAACATCGATGACGCCGACCACGGCCGTTCCGGATATCACATCCGCTTTCGACGGCTCGCCCACCATCGGCGCACGACCGGCAATACGGCGGCTGGCGAAATAGGCAACGAAGGCCGCAATCCCCTCCAACAATCCGACGGAGAACAGCGGGTGAAAATGAATGAAGGCCGCCACTCCAGCCGCAATAACGCGAAAGGCGGTGATGAGGACGGTAAGAATCCCCACCCAGGTATACCAACGCACTCGTTGCAGAATACCCATGTTGGCGGCCAAGGCCAACGAAGGCACCACTTCTAGGGAAAACACGCTCAACAGCACCGGGCTTACATGAAGCATGCGGGCGAGCGGCGCGGAGAGACCGATTAAGCCAAGCCAAATGGCCAGTGCTCCACCCCATAGCCACACCGTTTCACGCCGAGCCTGGGCCCCTTGTCGCCGACCAAGGCGAGTGTACAGGAGGGTAATAACTGGACCTGGCAATACCAAAAAGGCGGTGACGTTGAGAAAAGTGGTGAGATCCCCATAATGTCCGGGGCCTAATACGTGCGCCAACACAACGTGGTATAAGTAATTAAAAAGTCCGGAGATGAGCGATGCCGAGCCAAAAATGACGTTATCTCGCCAAAACTCCCGCGTCTTCGCAAGAATCCCTCCCCTGCTGCTCCTTTCAGTGTTGCCGCTCGGGGAAGAAAAAATAAGAGAGTCCAGAGAGACTCTGGACTCCAACCCAATTAATGGTTCATGCAATTTAGTGACAAATCCTAATTCGACAAAGGAGTGCTGATTTCCTACGAGCAACGGAGGAATTTTTAGTCGCATGTTGACTAGGGCACGAGCAATATTTTTCCGTATTGGGCCCGCTCCGCCATCCGGCTCTGGGCCTGAGCCGCGTCTTTCAAGGGGTATTCGCGGTCAATGACAGCCTTTAGCCGTTCCCGCGACACTGCCTCCAGCACATCGCGCAAATTCTCGCGAGTTCCCCCGTAGGCCCCAATCAGGGACAATTCCTTGGCGAATAGGCTCCAAAGGTCAATGGCCGCCCGCGGTCCGGTGAGGGTGCCGCAGGTCACGGTCCGACCACCACGGGCTAGGCACTTCATACTGGTTTGAATGGTGTCCTGACCAAGATGCTCAAACACCACATCGACGCCGCGCTTGTGCGTGATGGCGCGCACCCGCTCGGCTACGTCCTCGCGCTGATAGTTGATGCCCCAGCGGGCCCCGTACGCGTCTTGGGCGCGCCGCACCTTGTCATCGCTGCCGGCGCAAGCGATCACTTCAGCTCCTTGCAGTTGGGCAATCTGGACCGCGGCGCTCCCAACCCCCGATCCCGCGGCCCACACCAGCACCAAATCCCCGGGCCGCACCCGGGCCCGGTCCACCAGCATGTGCCAGGCGGTGATGGTGGACAAAGTTACGGCCGCCGCTTGACTATCCGTCACATTATCGGGAATCGGCACGAGATTAGTTTCGGGAACCACCACAAATTCGGCATAGCCCCCTTGGGAGTGGAGTCCTAAAATGTCGCTCCGAAGACACGTCGTCTCGTCCCCGCGAAGGCACGACTCGCATCGGCCGCAGAAGAGATAGGGCGCCACCGCCACCCGTTGGCCAAGGGGGCGGTCCACTCCAGGCCCTAACGCGTCAATGATACCCGCAACTTCTGAACCGGAGATATGAGGCAGCGAAAGCTGTCCCACTTGACCGGCGCGGGCCATTAAGTCAAGACGGTTGACCCCCACCCGCGACACCTTGATGCGCACTTCTCCGGGCCCGGGTTCAGGCGTCGCCGCCTCCCGATATTGGAGCACCGACTCATCGCCGTAGGTGTCAAACAAAACCGCTTTCATGAGATAATCCCGCCCTTCCCGGAAATATTCTCCACCCATTATAGCAATTCGCCGGTTCGGAACGACCGAAGGCCCGCGAGGGGTTGACAAGAAAAGCTCAGGGGAATACGCACTGTATGGAAGGGGGGTTAACAACATATCCTGACAGCATTGGACAGGAGGACATCATGGAAAAAGAACACTACCGCTGGAATATCGCAGACACGCTGGATCGCAACCATGTCACCAGCCTTTATTGGTCGTTGGCTTTAATGGCCACCATTGGCGGATTTCTGTTCGGCTATGACACCTCCAACATTGGATCCGCCCTCACCTTCATTCCGTATAAGCTCAGTGGATTGGCCCTGGGATATTTGGTCGCGGGCGCCTCATTAGGCGCCGCTCTTGGCGCCCTATTGGCCGGCCCGATTACTGACCGGTTTGGCCGGAAAGCCCTGTTGCTGGTGGATGCCGCCATTTATGCGGTGGGCGCCTTGCTTTCGGCCTTGACCGTCGATGCCGGCATGCTGCTCGTGGCCCGAACACTGGTAGGATTAGCGGTGGGAGCCGACTCTGCCGTGGCCACGGCCTATATCGCCGAGTATGCGCCCAAAGATCGGCGCGGCAAGCTCGCCATCATCCAACAATGGATGGTCACGATCGGTATTCTCGCCGCTTACGTGGTGGCCATCATTGTCTTTCGCGCCTTGCCAGGCCACGCTGCATCCCTCGACTGGCGCCTCATCTTAGGTTTAGGCGCCGTACCGGCACTGGTGGGGCTGGGACTCCGGGTGAAAATGCCAGAGTCGCCGCGCTGGCTTTTTGAAAAAGGGCTTGACGAACGCCTGATCGAAACACTGGCGCTCTTGGGAATCCATGTGGACCGTCAAACCATTCGCGAGGCCCGCCAAAAGGAATCGCAGGACGAAGAGAAAACCCCGCGCCCGGTGATCTCCGGAGGCGTCCGCCGCGCATTCGTTGTTGTGGCGGTGTTCATGATTTTCCAGCAAATCACCGGCATCAACGTGCCCTTTTATTACGGCCCCAAAATATTGGAACCATATTTTGCCCGACCCCACATGAGCTTGGTGGGAATCGCGGTGAGCGGAATTGAGGCAACGTTGGTGCTGGCCGTGGTCAATGTGTTGGCCACCTATATCGGGTTTCGCAATATCGACAGTTTTGGCCGAAAGTCGCTGGCCCGCTTAGGTTATGGAGGCATGGCGCTGTTCATGATTCTCAGCGCGGGCGCCTTCGCCTTTCTGTCCGGTCCCGCCCGGGCCTGGACGGTTCTGGTGACGCTGGCCGGCTTTATCGTCTTTTTCGCCTTCGGAGTGGGCGGAACAGGCTGGATTATTCAAGGCGAGTACTTCCCAACCGCCGTACGCGGACGGATGGCAGCCTTGGCGGCCGTCGTCGATTGGATCGCCAACTTCGCCATTACCGAGCTCTTCCCGGTGATGCATAGCCACTGGGGGCTCCCGGCCGACATGTTGGTGTTCGCCGGATTGGCGGTGCTGGCGGTCATTTTTGTGAGCGTATGGATGCCGGAAACCAAGGGGTTATCGGTCGAGGCCATCGCCACCCTGTTTGAACAGCAAAGTCACTCGTCGAGAACGGAATAACATCAGGGCGGCCTCCCGGCCGCCCTTTTTATTACTATTTTGATGTCCACCAATATTGGAACTGGGGATAGCCGGTCACATTGTTGATGGTCTCGGCGTTGACCCCATGCACGTTTTTCGCGACCGCGTTGATTTGGCCGGTATTGTTCAGCCATAAGACCGGCAATTCCTTAGCCGTAAAGTACTCATAGGCAAAGAAGTTCTTGAAGTTCGCAGCCGAAGAGGACGCTGGCTCGGTGGTGGTTTTGATGAGCGCATTCTCCTGGTTGTTGCTGAAGTCCATCAAGTTGTTTCCGCCACCAGTTTCGAAGTCTTGCTCGCCCGAGGGGTAGCTTCCACCGTAAATAATCCCCAATCCAGATACCGCATCCCATTTGTCGGCGTTGGCGGGAGACCCGATGATGCCAAGCATGGTCGAGAAAGACATCGGCTTTAGGGTGACGTTGATACCAATATTGTTGAAGTCCTGGGCGATGATTTCCATCTGCTGCTGGATGGAGGCCGTGCCACTGGAGTAAATGATGGTAAACTTCAGCTGCTGGCCGGCTTTGTTGGTCATGACCCCATTCTTCTCCGACCACCCGTGTGCTTCCAACAGTTTCTTGGCGGCCTTGGGATTATAGGCATAGATGGGCTTTTTCAACGTCGGGTCCAGGTACTCGGTCTTGGGAATCGTCGGGACAGGCCCGTATTGCGGGGGGCCGTAGCCTTGATAGACGGACTTGTCCACCGCCGGCTGATCGATAGCCTCTTCCATAGCCTGACGGACATAAAGCTTTTGGAAAATCGGCCCGAGGCCCCCTTCAGCGTTGGGACTGAAATTCAGCGCCATAAAGTTCATGTCAAACGGGTAGCCCACAAAGGTGCGGTCGCCTGTCAACTCACCAATCGACTTATACTCTGACAGGTCCACATATCCGACTTGCACCGTTCCGGTTCTAAGCGCCGCAAACTCCGCCTCATTGGACGCCTCATAGCTCATGATGACCGTATCATAGGCTTTGGGGCCGCCGTACTGGGAGTTCGGCGTCAACGTCCACGATTGATTGGGCACCGCTTTCGTCAACTTGTATGGCCCATCGACCACCGTGTCGAACGTCGGCTTGGTCGCATTTTTACCCAAATGAGGGTTTTTCATAACCCGAAGTCCTTGATTTGCAATGCTTGTGGGGTCTGAGAAAATTTCTTTCCCCCTGAATTA
>NZ_JABBVZ010000083.1 GCF_012933365.1 Sulfobacillus harzensis
AGAACGTTGGAAAGGGCATCATCAAGGGGGAGCACTTATCCACAGCCGTGATTTGTCCAGTTATGAAAAACCCTCAATCCTGTTGCTTAGGTGCTGTAGGAATCATAACGTCGCCCCATAGGGGAATTCAAGGGCCTTTGGGAATCTTAACCGGAAATTAATAGGGGTTCGAGTGGCATTTGTTCGACTTTTCCAGGTTTGAATATTTATGCCGAAGCGCGTCGAATTTAGCCGCAATAGAAGAGCCCCGAAGGGTAGTCTTCGGGGCTGTTCGGGCTCTTAGGAATGGGTCACTTCCACGCTTCCGTATTGGCCGACTTGGGTATGCTCGGGTTCGGGGCAAAAGTACGTGTAAAAGCCGGGTCGGCTAGCGGTAAAACGGGCCGTCGCGGTTTCGTTTGGACCCGCCTTAACGTCTGCACCCGGAAAGGCTGGCGCCATATTGGTCAATTCGCCCGGATAGGCGAAGGGTGGTCGGGCATCGATGAGGCGCCAACCATGGGGCTGTGTGCTGTCCCAATTATGAAAGGTCAGCGTTACTTCGCATCCCTCAGGGATGATAATCCGAGGGTCGTCGAGACCGCCAATATGGAATGCGCCGGTCCCTTCCTCCAGAGAATGGGCGCCGATCTCCAGATCCACGCTTTTCATCTGCACCACCAAGCGGCTCTCCTCGCGATGTACGCTGATATCACTTGGATGGTCGGTGGAGAGTGCCTCTTGAGTTAGTGCCTGATGCTGCTGTTCGTCGTCTTTCATGGTTCACCTCCGGTTGTTAGTGTCCGCCGGTCGACATTCGCTATGCATCTCAGTCGGCGGTCCGCTTCTTAACCCGCGGTCGGCGAATCTCCTTGCCCACCCCAGGCGGGAGTGCCGCGCGTCCAATAATCCAAGGACTCACTGGGGTGCGGGAAATGGCCCAAGCTGCCAGC
Source organism: Sulfobacillus harzensis (assembly GCF_012933365.1). Lineage (GTDB taxonomy): Bacteria > Bacillota > Sulfobacillia > Sulfobacillales > Sulfobacillaceae > Sulfobacillus_B > Sulfobacillus_B harzensis. The sequence continues at coordinate 933 of NZ_JABBVZ010000083.1, forward strand.
GTGGAGGCGGATACCAGCAGAACCATTGTGATGCCGTCAAGCCAAACCGAGGGATGATACCAATGCAGGCGGGCCAAGAGGTCGGTCCACCATTGCAGCAGCATCGGATGAACAAGATACATACCGAAGGACAGGTTGGCAAATATCTTAATCAGCGGGCAGCGGTCCGTTCCACGGCGCCGCCGCTCTTCATAGCGCACCCCAATGGCCGCTAAGAGGACAATGACAGCGAACGCCCAGGGCACCATGGCGGGCTGCAGTACGGCATCCGCTTTGGCCATGTGATGACCGAGGAAAGTTTGGGCAAAGAACTGCGCTATCATCAGCGCGGCGGCGGCCAGAGCTCCGAACAGCACCAGGCGGAACCGCTGATTCAGCCAGACGGCGGTCTCGCGCCAAAAGAGAGCGCCGAGGCCGCCTGCCACGAAATAGAACGTGTAGCTCCACACTTCCTCGCCGGTATAAGCGTTTAAGCCACGGCGATGACCGATGCCATATTGGTCATAAGCCATGAGCAGCAGTTGAAAGGTGGCAGCCAGGGAAAAAACGACCCAGGGATGACGCTTGGCCACCCGCATGAGGGCAAGATAGAGGGGCAGGAGGAGATAGAATTGCATCGTGACCAAGAGGTAGTACAGATGAAACCAGGCGCCGCCATCCAAAAGATTGCGGCCATAGTGCTGCAAGAACTCCAAGGGACTGGTGAAGTGGCGGAATATTAGCATGTAGGCGGCACTCCACAGCAGGTATGGGAAGAGCACCAACCGATAGCGCCGCCACAACACCGGAACCCAGGCGATGGATTTGCCAAACAGCGAATACGTTAGCACAAAACCGGTGAGGGCCATGAAGGATTCTCGGGTGTAGTGAAGGAGTGCCAAGGCGGCTCCGGAACCGACCCAATGGCCGCCGTTGGCCATATACCAGGTGGTGTGCACGCTAATCATTGGTACCACCGTGGCGGCGCGCACGAAATCCGCAGCTTCAACATAGGGCTTTTTCGGCACACCGCTCATGAGGGTGATTGCCGTCGGCGCAAAGCGTTTTTAAGGACTTTGCCGGTCGACCCGCGTGGCAAGTGCGGCATAATGACAAACGCCGTGGGGCGTTTGAATTTGGCCAGACCGTGCTCCGCCCAGGCTTTCAGTCCTTCTTCACTTAAATGTTTTCCCGGGACGGGCGCCACATAGGCTACTGGCTCTTCTCCCAATACAGCGTGTGGCTCTCCCAACACCACCGCTTCCCCAACATCAGGACAGGCGAGTAGCCACTCTTCCACCTCACGGGGAAAGACCTTCTCACCGCCACGATTAATCACATCGCGACTACGCCCGATAAGATAGAGATAGCCCTCGGAATCCACACGGCCCACGTCACCAGTTCGGTACCAACCGTCCGTCATGGAAGCGGCCGCCCATCGGTTAGGGCCCCAATCCGGATCAATGACGCCTGGACCACGAATTTCAACGTAGCCGCGCTTGCCGGCCTCTAGGGGTTCGGATTTTTTGTTGACAATGCGCAGCTCGATCCCCCAGGGAATGCCCACCGTTCCTGAGCGCAGGCCTTGTTGAGGCAGGGGATTAGCGGTGATTTGACTCGATGCTTCGGTCATGCCATAGGTCTCGACAATGGGAATCTGAAACAGCGATTCGGCGGTTCGACGAAGTGCCGCGGAGAGCGGCGCCGAGGCGGAGCGCATGAAGCGAATCCTGCTAGGATGGCGGGGACGCTCGGGCCGACCTGCCAGCACCCCGATTAAGGCCGGTACGGCGTTGATCCAGGTGGCGTCGAATGCATCCGTGACCTCCCAAAAATCCGAAGCATGAAAACGGCCCGGGGCAATGAGAGTGGACCCGGCGCGAATGGCGGACAATACGCCGACGACCAGCCCATTGATGTGAAAGAGCGGCAGGGGTGAAAACCCGATGTCTTGGGGGCGTAATTGGTGAGCCCGGACAACCTGTCCCGCCGTATGCCAGAGTGAGTGCCAGGGCAACCCGACCGGCTTCGGGTCGCCGGTGGATCCGGAGGTCAGGAGAATGAGGCCGCCCTGGTTGAGAGAGCTTCGCCCCTCGGGGTCGGCCAAGAGGCGGGGCATTTGGCCTTCGTCCAACAACCAGACGGATCCTGTCCGGCTAAGGGTCCGCTCGAGGTCGGAACTGGGCGCCTGAGGATCAACGGGGACGACGATATGGTCAGCCGATAAAAGGGCCAAAAACCACAAGATGAATTCGGCCGAATCCTCAAGCTTGAGGGCGACGCGATGGCCGGGCTTGACATTCCATTGTTCTAAAAGACGTTGCCGCTCCTGCACCTCCCCGAGAAGGCTGGCATAGGACCAGCGGCGGCCATCCGGCAGGGCGAGAAACAGACGTTTGTCCGTGCGTTCGGACAGCGCTTCCGCTAAGGACTGGTATTGGGCGTGTACCATCATGGCAGCCGATTCCTCCTTTTCAGCTTCGTGGTGGGGATAGGAAAGTCGGGGAGTGGCAGTCCCCGGGTTTCCTGGCCCCAGAGACCGACCGCCACCGCCCCAGCAAATCCCACTAAGGCGACGAACGCGAAGCTCCCGGGGACGCCCCACATCGCCAACAAAAAGCTGAAAATATAAGGGGCTAAGGCGCCGCCAAAGAGGCGCGCCACGCCCTCGGCCATTCCCACGCCGGTCGCCCGAAAGGTGGTCGGATATTGCTCGGCCGCGTATATTTTCATGGCTGGGTCAACCGCAATGCCGAAGAATGCCAGCGCCATGCCGAGCAACAATAAGGGCAGGGGGCCGTGGACTAAGGGAAAGATGAGTGCCGCCAGCGAGGCGGCTGCCGCGAACCCGACGATAAGAGTTTTTCGTCCCACCTGTTCCACCAGCCAGGCCTCAAAGAGCTTTCCCGGAATGGAAGCGGCCATGATGTAAGCTGAGAAGTTCAGGGCCGCTTCATCGGTCAAGTGCTCCGTGGATAGTACGGAGGGCATGAAGTTCATGATGGCGTAAAAGAGAAAAAGGATGCTCGGAAACGCTACCCATAGCATAGCGGTACGCTGCCGGTATACGCCTTGAAATGCGGCGGAAAAGCGATACGCCGGGTGGGAGAGGGGGTGTGACGCAAGAGGCTGCCCAATCCGTGCAAGGATGGTTTTGGCTTCCTCAGCACGACCGTTGGCTAATAGCCAGCGCGGAGATTCGGGAAGCCAGACTGCCAAAAGGCCAGCGTAAACGATTCCGATGCCGCCAGCAAAAAAGAGTAAACGCCACCCGGTATTGAGACCGACGTGGCGGGCGATGACCGCTCCGGCTAGTGGTGCCGCGAAATAGCCGAGAGACAAAAAGGCATCCAAAATGCCGGCAATACGGCCGCGGATCTTTGCTGGACTGAGCTCCGCCAAGAGGGTATAGGGCATCGGGAACATGGCGCCCAGCCCCAGTCCAGCTGCCATGCGCATGAGGGCCAAGACTCTCCACGAGGAGGAAAAGCCCGCCAGAACAGTCCAGACCGAGTACCAAAGCATCGCCCAGGCAAAGAGTGTTTTTCGCCCCAGTAAGTCCGCCGCCATTCCTGAGGGCACCACGCCCAGCACGATGCCTATCGTGGGAGCTATAACCAATAGTCCTCGGGCGTCTGCCGTGAGATGAAACAGTGTTTTAAACGGGAGAAGAATGACGCTGGTCAGTCCGATGTCATAGGATTCGATGAGCCATGCGAGAGCGGCGAGAAACAGCCAGAAGGTTTGCTCGCGGGTCATGGACCAAGCCTTCACCGGTTTTCACCTCCCTGTGCTTCAACCCTAATGTCTCCCGAGGGGAGAAAAATATCACCAGAGGTTGGTTGACTCGTGGAGAAGGCGTATAGGTGCATAGGGGCGCCACACCCTATCGGCTATCAGATTTTGGGAACGGAAGTGCAGGAAGGTTGCTCGCGTAAGTGTTCCGTTGAGAAGGCCTTTCTTTGAGGTGACTTTTTCATTTGCTAGAATGACGGCGTAGAAGGGGAGGAGACCGATGCGAGCTTTATATGCTAAGGATCCGGGCGAACCGTTGACAATCCAAGAGGTTGAGATTCCGAAGCCCGGACCGGGCGAGGTGCTGGTACGCGTTGAAGCGGCCGGCATCAATCCCAGCGACATGAACAATGTTGACGGTCGCTTTCCCGTCACGATCTTTCCCTGCATTCCGGGGCGGGATTTCGCCGGCACGGTCATCGAGGGCCCGGACGAGTGGAAAGGCCAGCCGGTATTTGGGTCGGTGGCGTCCTTGGGATTTACCCGTCCGGGCACGCACGCCGACACGGTCGTGGTGCCAATTGCCGGATTGGTTAAAAGGCCAGACAGTATTTCGCCGTCCCAAGCCGGGGCGTTGGGCGTCCCTTACACCACCGCCTGGCAGGCTCTAATTGCGGCAGCGCATCTTGAACCCGGGGATACAGCGATCATCACCGGGGGACGCGGGGCGGTGGCCACGGCAGCGCTTCAGATTGGCCATTGGGCGGGGGCCCGCATGATTGGTGTGAGCCATGGCGACCCCGATCCCATGGAAGGCGTAGAGTGGGTGAAGCTCCGACCCGGTTGGGCGGACGAGGCCTTAGCTATGACCGAAGGACGGGGCGCAGACGTCATTTTGGACATGGTCGGCGGGGAGGTCTTTCGAGAATGCCAGCAGGCACTGGGATATCGAGGGCGGATGGCGGCTATCGCCTCGCCCAGCCACCCGCTGGTCAGCCTTCCTATATTAGATTTTTATCATCAGCAACAAACGCTACTGGGGGTCGACAGCCTCAAATTCGTTCCCGAGGACAGCCGCAACATATTAAGCCGTATTGTGTACGGGATCGTCTCCGGGGCATTGGCCGGCCTGCCCATTTCTGAGGCACGGTTGGATGACGCCGTGGACGTCTATCAAAATTTGAAGCATGGAACCCATGGGAAATGGGTCCTAATTCCCTAGGGCGGCTATCACCGCATCCCAGTTGGGCAAATCGCGCATGGATTGTCCGTGATGCTGATACACCAAGCACCCGGAACGATCAAACAAGAGAAGACCAGGCATGCGGCCCAACTTCAGCCAGGACACCTGTTGGCCAAAGCGGCTTAATAGGTCGCCGCCGGGATCGGCTATGGCCCAGAAGTTCAACTGGTGATCGCGCCAATAACGCTGGACCCGATCCGGCGCATCGGGCGCGATCACCAATACGCTAATGCCCTGGTTTTCGAAAAGATGCTGCTTCTCCTCAAGCTCTCCGAGCTCGCGACGGCAATAGGGTCAGGCAAGTCCCCGCAACAACAAGATCATGAGCGGCAAGCGTTCGCGCAACCGATCGGCCGAAACCGGAGACCCGGACAAATCATGGGCCGCAAAATGTGGAAGTTCCATATCTAATCCTCCAATTTTGTTGTGATCTTCGCTAAATACGTTTATATTGGATTTAACATTATTAACTTATCGATAATCAATTTTCTTCGTATGGAGGAGACCATGGGAATCTTTGTGAAATATCCCGGTTTTCGCTGGCTTTGGTCCGGCCAGTTGCTGTCACAACTGGGGAACGCTGTCTTTTATATTCTAGGACTTTGGGAAATTCAGTTAAAGTCCCCGTTTTTGCTATCTATCGCCGGCTTGGCGATTACGGTCCCGGCAATGCTCGGGTTATTCGGCGGAGTGTTGGTGGATCGTCTGGATGCCCGGCGGGTGATGCTTATCACCGATCTGATGCGTGGCGCGGCGGTATTGCTGGGGCTCTTTGCGCTCACCATTCCTGGATCCCTGGTATGGGTGGTCATTGTGCTCTTGGCGATCAACGCGCTGGGGGTGGCGTTTTTTGGCCCAGCGGAGTCGGTGGTGGTGCCGCATATAGTCCAAGAGGTGGATTTGACCCAGGCCAACGGGCTCTATTCTTTGACCAGCCAGTTGTCGTCGGCTGTGGGGTCTGCTTTAGGGGGCGCGGCCGTGGCGGCCATCGGGGTCTCGGTGGTATTCAGTCTGGATATGGCCTCTTTTTGGATTTCGGCACTCGCTATTTGGCTCATGATGCGGACCGTGACCCGGCCTGGCCGTCAGATGGACGCTAGTACTGAACGGCAGCCGAAAACAGCATTCTTCACCAGCTTCAAGGAAGGGTTATCTGCTTTCGGGAGCCTCCCGGTGCTTAGTCGTCTCTTGCCCTTCATCATTCTGATAAATTTCGCCTTCATGGCCGCTTTCGTCATGTTGCCCGCATGGGTACACATTCACCTGCACGGTACGGCGTTATGGTACGGCATTATTGACGCTGCCTGGGCGTTGGGAGTGGTTGTGGGCAGCGTTCTTAGCGGGCGTTTTGGGCGGATGCCGCTGAAAAGTTCCTTGACACTGGCCTTTTTAATCCAAAGTCTTTTGCTGTTGGCGTTTGGATTTGTGCCCTGGCCGGCCGTGTCGGCCGGTGTCTTGCTGGTGGCGGGAATTTTCAACGGGGTCGGCAACGCCCTCAGTTTTACCTGGATGCAGCGTCTCATTCCGGTGGAAATGAGAGGTCGGGTGTTCGGCCTCATCATGACGTTGTTCTCCCTGGCCAATCCGCTCGGGTCGCTGGCGGCCGGTCTCTTCTGGCATGTGCTTCCTGAAGTCTGGGCTTGGGTTTTGGGGGGCGTTTCCGGGGTTCTATTTTGTGTCTTCTTGTGGCGGGTGCCCGGGGCACTCGAGGACGCTCGGCCTACCCCATTAACATCAACCGGGATGGACTAGGCTGGAAAAGCTTCAATCTTTGCGAATGATCTATTCAGCCGAAACAACTTTGCAATGATTGGGTGTTAGCCTGAGCAAGACAAGGATCGGGGAGGTGCTGATGATGATTTGCGAGAATGAACAGCGCAAAATCCGTACGTTGGCCCAAGTTGTCTTAGTGCGGCAGATTCTTGGTGAAACGGTATCTTGGGATCAAATCCTCCGCGTGTTGCGACGGGCAGACGCGGCTCTTGGCATGAAAGGCGGGTCCCATTCTCAGGCCGGTTAATGGCGGTTAGCCGTGGTACAATAACACGGTGAGAATTCGGCTGGAGCCTGTCACACGGCTTTTTCTAATCCAAACCGGGTGGACGCTGGCGATGTTCCTAGCGTCCAATTTCGTCGGGGCTTGGTTCTGGGATATTGGTACGGGACTACGCCCTATCCTTCTCTTCTACGCGCTTTTATTCGTGGCCATGGTGACCGTTTTCGGCCTGGCCTCTAAAATCCGCGGCCGGGTTTCTAGCCCAGCGCTGATGACCCTGGGGATTATTCTTAACGCTCTTTATCTAGCGCTGTTATTAATACTAAAGACCAAAACTCGCGAATTCTTTGTGCCCTTGGCCATTCTCGACGGGCTCTCCTCCAGCTTCTATTGGCTCAGTCTCTTTGTCTTAGCCTCTTCTTGGGTGGAATCCGGCCAAGCGTCCTGGTACAACAGTTGGACCGGGACGCTAGAAGCGATCTTGGGTCTTCTGGCCCCGCCTTTAAGCGGCTGGATTATTCAAGCTTTGCCGGGCCTGACGGGGTATCGCACCGTCTTTTTCATCGCCTTTGTCGCCTTGCTTGCCTGTGCCTGGCTTATCCTTACAGCCCATCATCGTATCAGGGCGGAGGACTTGCCAGCGTCTCAATCCGTATCGACCGCCATTATTCCCGAATGGCGGCGCTTAGGCTGGAGCTTTTGGGCGCTGGGGATGCGGGATGGACTGTACTTTTTTGTGCCAAGTTTGCTTCTCTTTATTGTGACAAACAATGCCGTCCTTTTAGGAACCTTTTCGGCTATGCAGGCCGCCATTGAAGGAGTGGTGTTTTGGGCCCTGACTCGATGGTCCCATGCCCTTTCGGGCGACAAAGGCCTCTTCATTGCCACGCTGGTAGCCCTCACTGCACTCGGGGTAATCTTTCTCCCGCTTAACGCCTGGGTGCTCTTCTTATTGGGTGCCGCCATCGCGCTTTCCTATCCCTCGTTTAAGGTTCGGCTGGAATCGGCGGCACTGGACACCATCGGCCGTCACAGTCAGAACGATGCGGACCGCATGGGCCTCACCGGAGCGAAGGAGGTGTGGATCAACGTTGGCCGCCTGATGAGTTTGGGCATTGTGTTGCTCATCGTGACTCTCGTCGGCAAGCAGGACTTGAGGGCGCTCCGGTGGACACTGGGCCTCTGGTCGCTGGTTCCGGTTCTGCTCTATTTGACTGCCCGCCGTCTCCCCCAGCCACAGACAACGGCGCAATAGACCGCCGGATTGTGGCGAAACCTGCTATTATCAATGAATGCGTACGCTTTCCAACGCTCAAGTTTTTCTCCTCAGCGAGTGTCCTTGGTCGGTTGCCATGGCCTGGATGGGTTCATACTTGACGTTGTTCCTCGTGGATGAGCACCTGGCGCCCCATGAGGTGGGCCTGGCCTTGGGCATTGGCGCCTTTGTGCAGGTGCTAGGTCTGGGACTTTCGGGCGCGCTGGCCCGTCGCATCGGGCGGAAGGCCAGCATTATGGGCGGGGACTTCCTGGGCTGGGTGGTGGTGCTCGGCGTTTGGGCGCTGAGTCATAACCCGCTATGGCTTGCACTGGCCATGGTTCTCAATCAGGCCATGGGGTTTGTGGGACCGGCCTGGAATAGTCTTTTCAGCGCCGGTGAAGATCCGGTCCGACTGCCGCGGTATTTCTTCCTGCTGCAACTGGCCACGGTTCTCGGGGGGCTGGTTCTCCCTCTGATGCGGGGCTGGATTGCCCGGCATGGCGTGGTCTATACGGGCCACCATTTCTTATGGATTGTCTGGCCGGCGGTGGCGACCGCCTGGCTGACTCGGCTCATCTTGTTGAAGGAGGCCCGTCCCGAATCCAACGCGCCGCAGCACGAGCGCCTTTCGGCTTTGGCTGCCCATTTGCGTCAGGGATTAGCGGGAACCGGGGCGGTGCTAGCCGGGCTTCGCATTATGATTCAAGTCCCGCTGGTGTTGTTTACGAACTTGGCGCCGTTAGCATTGGTGTCGCCACGCGGGGCGCACCTCCTGCCGGAGCGGCTGGCCTGGCTTCCCTTGGCAGCCCTCGTATCCGCCTTGTCTCTGTTGGTGGTCCAATCGCGCACCGACGGCCGCCATAGCCGTATTTTGACCGGATTGGCCATCTTATGGTTGGGTCTCGGGTTTCTCATCTTAGCGCTAAGCCGCTCCGGTCATTTTTGGTGGGTGATGGCGGCCTGGGCACTCATAATCGCCGGTCAAAGTCAGTTTTGGACCAGCCACACAAGTTTTTGGATGTCTTGGCTTCCGGACGCGATACGCGTCGACGTACAAGGGTGGATTGGTGTGGTGACAGCAGGTCTTGTAGCGATTTTGTCTCCCGTCATGGCGCCGGTTTTTGCCCATTCACCGCGGCCGCTGTTTGAGGGCGCTGCGCTCCTGTCGGGGTTCGCACTTCTCCTCTGGCGCTTTCTCCCCGGCAGTCCCGATGTGAACGCCCCGAAGGGATAAGTTTTTGTGCACGGCAAAAGCTATTCCTGAGGAGGTGACCTATGCGCCGGGCATCATGGGCATTCAGCGTAGCGGGTGTGGGACTGGCCGCCGCCGTATTGGCATGGTGGCCTAGTCGTTCTGGGCATAGTGCCGGGTTTACCTCGCCGACCGAGCTCTCCGCAACCGGCGGCATCCCGGCCTGGCCATGGCTTCCCGGTGGGGTGGCTTGGCACCACGGGTTATTTAAAGCGGTGCCTTACCCCGTCAAAACCGTGAAGGACAATGCCATGCCGAAAGGTCAACGGGATGTGCTGCATCCGGGAACGGAAGGTACGGTGATGTCTGTCGGCTCGGCGAAGGCGACGGTGTCGCCGCCATTCCCCGCGACAGTGGCTGAAGGGACCGCGCCTGTGCATACGCTGGTGGTCCATGGGGTCAAGTATCGCTATGATCGGGTCATGACCATGATGACGACCGCCTACAACGCCTCCTATGCGATGAATGGACCGTCGGGAGCGGTGGCGGCTTGGAATGGCCAGCCCTTGAAACCAGGGGACGTGGCGGTGGACCCGAGTGTCATTCCGTTGGGCACCTATCTTTATATTGGTGGATATGGGCCGGCACGGGCAGTTGATACTGGATCGGCCGTGTTTGGCGATCATGTCGACCTGTTCTTCAATGAGTCCGCGCTGCGCATAGCCATGTACGGCATTCAGTTTCATAAAGTCTATGTCCTAACCACGCCCCCGCCAAATTTCCACGGATAAGATTTCAATCAGGACTCGGAGGTTTCCGGCACTGTTCCGCCTGGCTGCGCTGCGGGCTCCCGGGCTTTTTTAGAGCGCGCGAAAATGTGGGAGGCTATCAGAACCAGCATTTCGAGAACCAGATACACGGTTGCCCCGGGGTTAACCCAGCGTAAAATGAGCTCCGTGGCGGTATGGGGCGACGGAATGATGAGGTCGGCCACGAACCAGCACAACACCACGGTGGGCGAGATCCACCGGGCCATCCTGGGCCAGCGCCCCACCGACAATTGGGCCATGCGCACATGGACGATGAGGCCGGTGGCGACGCCCACGGTCCAGCTGAAGACCACGAGGATGCCGATTCGGGACAAGAAAAAGGTGCTGTCGAGCGTCACATGGTCGAGCACAAAGACGAGCGGCCACCGAACATGGGTGATGGCTATGGGCCCCAGCGCTCCCATGGCAAGAGCGTAAAGCATCGCAAAGAATGCCACTGGCACCGCGGCCGCGACAACACGCATCCGCCATCCAGGCGGCTCGGCCAGGATGCGCCCCGCGATGCGAAGCGTGATGCCAACCGACATCCCCACATAAGTCACGATCCCCAGCGCATGGTCAATCGGGTCTAGAGCGATGACGGTATTGGGCACGATGACACGAAAGTGGTGGACTGTGATGCCGGCGATGCCACACGGCGCCCGCCGCCAATATCGGCACCCAGAGAGTTACAACGCGCCATGGTATCGCCCCTCGGCGTTGGGTCGCGACGGCCACCGCCAGGATAAGCGGAACTTCGAGAGCCCAACGTGGGGTATCAAAGTAGAAGAAGGTTTGCAGCATGCCAAAGAGCTCAACGAGCATCACGCCATCCAGAATCAGCACGCCGAGCAGCCCCACCGCATTCAATCCTTTGAAGACGGTCGGCCAAAATCCCGCATCGGATGGCTGCAGGTTGCTTAGAGCGGCCACGGCCAAGACCCATAGTGCCCCCACCAGTACCGCTATTCCCGCATTTTGGCCGGCGGCGATCACAATATGCAAAGGCCACACAAAGAGGCCATCGGACACGACACTCGCAAACGCAATCCACATGAGGGCCACGGAATTTAATTTTACCCCAGTCATCGCAGCACGCCTTCATCGCGCAAAGTGAAGCGGACCTTGAGATCGAGGGCCCAATGAGCCCAGTCGTGGGCGTCGGCTGGGATGGTCGCATTTTCCCAATTTCCGAGGCGATGAAATCCCATCGGGTCCGTGTGCGTCTTAAGCGCTGTGTGCCAGGCGTCCAACACCTGGCCTTGGATGTGGTGCACCACCGCCGCTTCCACCTGCCGCTCTTCCTCAATGCTGTCGCCAGCACCACTCACGTTGCCCACTAATTCCCCGGTATAGACAAGACGCGCTTTGACGACAAACTGGCCGCTACTTTTCACCACACGGAGTCTGGTTCGCCCATGGATGAGCCCGACCGTCAGGGAGTGTCCGCCCACTTTGACCGTGGCTGCCTCACGAATGACGCGCCCGGTGAGATATGCCCACCCAGTGCTTGCCATGGGACTCCAAAGGACCACATGATTTCCAATCACCGCCAACTGGTGAATCGCAATTTGATCGCCGTGGGGGTGAACATCGATGACGGCGGGCGATACGCCGGGCGTCACCATATCACGCCAGAGCCTCCATGCCCGCCCGGGCCAGTGGTCCGGCTGAATTCGGCTATTGAGGGCGCGATACAGAACAACGTCGGGGACAACTTCCGTGGGCGGCGTGACGAGGAGGGCATCACCGGCCTTGGGCGCGCCGACAACCCAAAAGGTCAGCACAAAGCGTCCGGAATCGGCCGATTCCTTTAAGGTTTGCTGCCACATCGATACGGGCAGTTGGGTGGAGAGGTACAGCACCCGGATTTGGCCGAGATACAGGGATCGGCTATGGCGTCGCTGCACCGAGGTAATAGCTCGGACCAAGGTTGGCGCCCGGACGTGGATTGCATAAAATTGCTGGTTGGAGGCCGTTTCCGCTATGCTCGTAGCTGTGACCGTGATATTGGGAAAGAGAAACGTGAACGCATACTCCCCGGCCTTGGCGGTGGGGTCCACGGCGATGGCGGCCACCGCCGCCCGGAACTCCACCGGGTGCTGATCCCAGCAGCCGGTCAGGCTGACCATCAGCGTTATAAGAAGCGTCACCCGTACCCAGATTTTCATGGCGTCACGAATCCATCCAGCGCAAATCTTGACCGCGCGAGTCTGTGGTCCTCCGTATCAACCGCTTCCAAGGCGCGCGCCACAAGTAATCGCCCCAATCCTTAGGTCGCCAGGGGCTCATGGGTACGAAATAGGGAACGCCAAAGGAGGTCAGGCTGACCAACTCCACGGAAAGCCACAGCGTGCTCACCAACATGCCATACACACCGAGCAGAAATGCGCTCAAGAGCATGAGCCAGTTCATAATCCGCCAGCTGGATAAGAGCTCATAGGCGGGGCCGCTGAAAAGGCTGAGGGCGGTAAAGGTCATGACCACAATGATTTGGGCGCTGACAAACCCGGCCTTAACGACCGAGGTTCCCACCACGATGGCGCCCACCGTGCCAATGGTGGAGGCGAGAATGGTGGGAAGACGCAAAGCCGCTTCCCGAAGAATTTCAATCACTAAAATCATGACCAACACTTCCACGAAGGGTGTAAACGGAAGACCAGTATGGCTGCCCGACACAATATCGAACAATGACGGCGAAATGAGGTCGGGATTTACTTCGGTCAACGCGATGTAAAGGCCGGGCAAGAATATACCAAAGCCCCACGCCAACCACCGGATCATCCGTACAAAGGACGCGTCATACCAGGTGGTTGAGTAGTCGGCGGTGGTTCGGTAAAAGTCGGCCAACGTCGCCGGTACGGTAATCACAAAAGGATCCCCAGCCACCAATATGGCAACCTTGCCGCTTTGCAAGTGTAATGTGACCAGGTCGACCCGCTCGCTATAGCGCACCGTGGGAAAGAGCGCCCAGCTATGGTCCCGAATCAGGCTTCCGATGCGCGTGGCATTGGTGGCAGTGTCCAGATCAAGCGCTTGAAGGCGGCGCCGCACCGTGTCCACCACCGTGCGCGAGGCAAGCCCATCGATATAGACCACGTGGCAAGGCACGGGCGCACGCCGACCGATGGGAATGGTCTCTACGGCCAAATTCGGAGCCGGGAGGCGGCGGCGGATTTGGGCCAGCTTGATTGTGGAAGTCTCCACAAAGGCCTCCTGGGGCCCTCGTATGCTCTGTTCCGTATGGGGTATGTCCACCGCCCGATGCGGAGATTTTTGTAAGTCGACGAGCAATGCGCCTGGCACGGTCTGCCTTAGTAGGGCGACCTCCCCGGACAAGAAACTAGTAACAACCTCATCCCATTGTCCCACCTTTTTTGAGGACGCGCCGCTGCGCGCAAAGGCTTCCACCACACTTCCGCTGGTGGTCGTGATGGTCGTGAGCCGTTCAGAATCGACCAGTCCGTCAATATAGACCATCAGCAGGGAACCGCTACTTTCCGGAAGCAACTCAACCACCAAGTCCGGGGCAACTTTCTGCTTCTCTTTGAGCAAACGCTCCAAAACAGCCAAATCGCCTTTGTCCAGCGCTTGCTGGGCTACTTTCATCTTTAGCGAGGGCAACCAAGCATCTAAAGCAACCAAGAGTTCTTCCGCGATGGGTTCCCATGTCGGTTTTTTCATACGGAAAACCCTGCCTTTCCCCTCATTAATTGGCAGAGTTCCCTAGCAGCTTGTGTGAATAGTCCCGAACATCCGGCGCAAAAAGGACTTCGCGACCCGGATGGCGAAATAAAAACT
>NZ_JABBVZ010000084.1 GCF_012933365.1 Sulfobacillus harzensis
CGGTTCTATGGGGAGGAGGGCGCTCAAGGGGCACTCGCTACCACAGCCAAGCCCCGAGGCCCCTCTTTACCTACCAGCTAGTACCTTCTGGGTGAGCCCGCGGTTGGTCCGAAGAATCTTCAAGACGGTGTGCATTGTAAACCTCCGAGTAGTTGTCAATATTATTGTAATCTCATCTTAGGCCCCTTCTCAACCGTTGTCAACATCGGCAATACACTTCAACCCCCGGAAGCGGTCGGATTATCACGAGTAGCCTGGAGTAAGAAATTGGTTGACAATATTGGTTTTTTGCATCAACATGGGTAGACTGTGGTTACTAGATAAGTGGAGGATCGTTATGATGGTTGCCGAAATATCCAACAGCCCTTCGTGGAGAACCTTTCTCGAAGCTATGCGCCTCGAACGTGGATGGAGCATTTCGCAGTTTGCGGAGCGTTGTGAGGTGTCGCGGTCAACTATCGCGGTCGCCCTTGGAAACACCCGCGCTATCGAACGGCCTCGCACGGAAATCGCACTTAAAATTGCACGGGGACTAGGAATACCACAGTTGGCCATGGCCGTCATCGCAGGATATATGGATGCCGACACGGTAACCGACGTGGCCATGGACGTGATTGAGTGGCCCATCCGAAAGGTGGCCCCCGCCCGAGTCGAGTGGTGGAATCGTAATGGAGGCGCATACGTAAAACTCTGTCGGGAACAAAATGGTCTGTCAGTAGAAGATACGATCCGTCGATGGAATGCCAATTGGTCTATCCCTATTACCGGTATTACCGAGGAAGATTGGTCGAAGCTGGAGCATCAGGGCATATTCCCTACCGGCCCGGACAAACTACCATATCGCAAATTGGAACGGCTTCACGGTGTCTGGCTATGGGCCATTGTACATTCCTGTACGGTGGGTCAGAGTGGGTTCGCTGATTTAGTCGCCTTAGCGTTTGTGATGGGTCGCATCACGGGGGTCGGGCGCCACCGCAAGGAATGGATTCGAGGCTATGATGACTACGAGAAGTTAAGCGTTGCCTTTGACCGAGCGATGGACAAGACCCACGACCGGTTAGACGTCGAGATGTACCGCTCGATGGTCTTAGATCTTCAACTTCGAGTCCCCAGTCCCCCGCAATCCGCAAATACCCCAACGCGGAACACCGAAGACGCGACAACGGGAACCCTGGATTGGCATCGAATCGGCGCGGAAATTCGCAAACGACGGAAAACCCAGCAATGGACAATCCAACAGGCAGCCAAGTTGGTTGGCGTCTCGTCACAACAATGGTCACAATGGGAATCCGGAGACGCACCGGTCACTCTTGATGTACTCGACCGACTGGCCAAAGCCTTGAACACACCGTTGGCGTTGTTGTTACGAGGGGCACGTTCAACATCAGAGAGCGAGTCGGCTCATCCGCTTGAGCTTCGTATTCGCGACATCCTTCCGGTTCGCGAGGTTCCGATTTATGGACGCATTGTAGCCGGTATTCCTCTTGAGACACAGGTGGACCGTCGTGGTTCAGCCTGGGTTGCTGACAATATCCCCGGCGACTTCGCTTTAGAGGTTCACGGGGATTCGATGATTGGGGCCGGCATTCGCGAAGGCGATTTGGTCATCGTGCAACGGACAGATCGTTGGGAAGACGTGCCGCCGAACAGCATGGTGGTGGCTCTGGTGGATGGAGAAACGACGCTGAAGTATCTCATCCGTGAAGCGAACCCGATGGATGGTGATCACTGGTGGTTGCGGGCCGCGAATCCCCGATACACGGATCGGCCCATTGACCCCGCGCGGGACCGGGTTCAGGGTGTGGTGACGTCTATTCAAACCGTTCGCCCTCCCATGGCTCCCTCATCCCGGGCGGCAACCGAGGACCGGACGCCCGATGATCCGCTGGCGGGGCTCACGCCCGACCAACGCCAGTTAGCCCAACAAATGATTGAACAGATGCGGCGAGCCAATAAGGATGAGAAGGCGCCGTAGAAGCCCGGCATTCTTCCGCAGGCATTTCGGTATAATGAGACCAAACATGCACGGAGGCGATGACCGTGGCGACCATATCCAAGGGGCTCATTACCAAATTCGGGCGTAAAGCCCCGGCGTTTACGCCTGGGGATATAAGCCCGTGGCCCGTGAGGGCCAAAGATTTTTAAGAGTTTCGGATTAGACCGCATTAGGATGTATAATGATCCCATGGGCTACAAATCCAATCACAATGTCGTGTATTCGTGCAAATATTATGTGGTCTGGTGCCCGAAGTATCGGCGGCGCGTATTAGTGGGTGGCGTGGATGAACGCTTGAAGGACATCATTCATCAGGTCGCCCAAGAACACGACGCCGAAGTGATTGAGATGGAAGTGATGCCGGATCATGTGCATTTGCTCATCGAAGTCGATCCCCAATACGGCATCCACAAATTGGTGAAGCAGCTCAAAGGCCGTTCTTCGCGGCTGTTGCGACAAGAGTTTCCGTGGCTGACGAGTCGCCTGCCCAGTTTGTGGACAAATTCCTATTTTGTTTCAACGGTGGGAGGTGCCCCGCTTGCCGTCATCAAGCAGTACATTGAAAACCAAAAGTCGGTCTGAACGTAGGCGGGCTACCACACCGTCCTTTGTCTGCGAAGTGCCCTTGCGGGTCATTCCGACGCAAGAAGACACCTTGCAGACTCGCTTTGAGGCCGCGCGACAGCTCTACAATGCCCTGCTCGGAGAGGCGCTGAAGCGGCTTCGGCTCCTCCAACAGTCTCGCGCTTATCAAACCGCCCGCCGCCTTGCGCGGACCCAACCGAAACAACGGGCGGCGGCCTTCGCTCGAGCGCGCCAAGCCGTGGGATTCACCGAATTTGCCCTGTCGCAATATGCCACCGCGATCCATCAATCCTGGATTGGCGATCATGTGGATGCCGTCATTGGGCAGACGCTCACAAAGCGGGCCTTTCAAGCCGTCAACCGAATGGCACTCGCCCAAGCCAAAAAAGTCCGTTTCAAAGGCCAGCGAGGACTTCACCAGATTAGCAGCTTGGAAGGGAAATCGAACGCCGCTGGCCTTCGCTGGCGCAATGACGCGCTGCATTGGGGCGACTTGATTCTTCCCATGGTGCCGCACGCCGATCGCGATCCGGTCATTGCCTATGGGCTCGCTCATCGCATCAAATACGTGCGGCTCGTGCGGCGCACCATCAACGGGCGTTTCCGTTGGTTTGCCCAGTTAGTCTGCGAAGGTCTCCCGATGCGAAAAATCGACCCGAAGACAGGGCAGTTTCGTCATCCCTATGGCTCTGACATCGTCGGACTGGACATCGGTCCCTCGACGATTGCCATCGTCGGAGAAACGCGGGCGGACCTCCGGCAATTTGCAGAAGAAGTCGTTCACGATCACGCCGAGATTCGCCGCCTCCAACGCCATCTGGATCGCCAACGCCGTGCGAACAATCCGGATTGCTATGATGCTCAAGGCCGCGTCATCAAAGGAAAGCGCCCCACGAACACAAGCCGACAGCAGCAATTCACGGAGAACCGCCTGCAGGAACTATCCCGCCGGGAAACGGCTCACCGCAAAACGTTGCACGGGCAATTGGCGAATCAGGTCATGGCCCAGGGCACCACGATCAAAACCGAAAAGTTGAGCTACAAGGCTTTTCAAAAGCGCTTTGGCCGATCGATCAGTGTTCGAGCCCCGAAGTTGTTTTTGTCGATCTTAACCCGCAAGGCTGAAAGTGCTGGCGGGCAGGTCATCGAATTCAACACGCGCACGACGGCCTTATCGCAAACCTGTCTCTGCGGGCAGAAACACAAGAAACGGCTTTCCGAGCGCATCCACACGTGTGGGTGTGGCGTCACCATGCAACGGGATCTGTTCAGTGCGTATCTGGCCCGTTTTGTCGAAGATGATGCTCTCCAAGTCGCCAGGGCTACCGAGCCTTGGCCAGGTGCGGAACCGCTCCTGCGGACGGCTTGGCAACGGGCCACGACAAATCAACCTGCAAGTGGACGGCCGCTGCCGTCCTCCTTTGGCCGCTATCCCAGCGGCCCGAGTCAGAGTGGGTCGTCCGAGAAAGAGAACTTGCCGGAGCATAAGGCAGCGGATGTTGTAACTTCCGCGCGACCCTTGGGAGTCCCTGAAGAGGGGCAAGTGGAAGCGAGAGCCGCTGAGAGTGTGAAGGTCTAGGTTTTTAGAACCCCCCGGATTTAGCCGTGGGGAGGTTCAGGAGACATCGGCGTTGGACACCATGAAGCGGACACGAGAGACTTGGAACGTGCGTGGCTCGAGGAAATTAACCGTCTCGGGATTGGCCCGCAAGGGTACGGCGGGATCACGACCGCGTTGGCCGTCCACATTGAAACGGCCCCTCGCCACATCGCCAGCATTCCCGTGGCCGTCAACTTGCAATGCCATTCAGCCCGGAAAGGAGTGCGCGTTCTCTAATGCCATCCATACACCTCACCTGTCCTATTGACGACCCGTCCCGATTAACGGAACTCAGCGCCGGCACTCCCGTCCTCTTGTCAGGTACCGTGCTGACCGGTCGGGACGCCGCCCACCAACGGTTGCACGACCTCATTGCAGCCAGAGAACCTCTCCCCATCGATCTGACCAACCACATCCTTTACTACGTGCGACCGGGGCCTGCAGCACCAGGGCAGGTCGTCGGAGCTGCCGGGCCCACTACTTCAAGCCGCATGGACCCGTATACACCAGAACTCTTGGAATTCGGATTGAAGGGCACTATTGGCAAGGGCTATCGGAGCCAAGCGGTCAAAGAGGCCTTCGTCCAGCACCAAGCCGTATACTTCGGTGCTATCGGTGGACTCGGTGCCCTTCTTAGTCGAACCATTGTTGGACAAAGGATTCTGGCATTCCCTGAACTTGGTCCCGAGGCCATGTACGAGTTCGCGGTTAAGGACTTTCCCGCCATCGTTCTCATGGACTGCGCAGGCCGAGACTTCTATCAAGAGGGGCAGTCCACGTTTCGACACATGTCATAGATTGCCACGAGAACGGGGCAGATGGCTGAACAGCCGACCTCGCTGACAATCAAGTGGCCTACTTTCTGTCTTCTGGCCGTAATTCCCATCGTGCGCTCGCTAGTTGCTCTTCCAATTGTCGACAGGCCCTTTGGACAGCAGGGGCTGACAACGACGCAGACACGGCCACTCGCCACCAGCTATCGTAGGTGTCCGTGGAGGTTCCGGGTAGTACCTTTATATCGACGACAGCACTCGGGCCCGGCATCCGGGAATCCGCTAGTGCCTCGTGGAGTTCATCTTCGGTTTCAACATGACAACCGCGCGCTCCCAACCCTTCTGCGATTTTCGCATAATCGACTGTGACGCGTCTTCCATCCAGTTTCCCACTCACTGGATTTCGGGCCAAAAACTCCGTTCCAAAGCCCTCCGATCCGTGTGCGCATTGAAGGCTATGAATGGAGCCAAATCCCTGGTTGTCGAAAATCACCCGGGATGCTTTCCTGAAGACTGGTAAAAAGCTCCGAATGCATTAAGAGAAAGCTACCATCACCCACCAGAGCATGCGCGCGCCGCGCGGATCAGCTATATTAATGCACCTTAAGTTTCGCAGGATTTTCCATACTCAAAGGATCTAAAGCGATCGATGGCGAAGACCCTCTGCCGAGGAGGGATTCCCGATGGTGAAAATCACCCAGTCCCACGGTTATAGTGTTCGCGAGCTCCGGCAACTGGAGAAAAAACCCCGAAGGCCCGGCTACGGCTCCGACTCATGGCGGTCCGACTCGTCTGGGAAGGCTATCCGGCCGCGGCCGACATTCTTGGCGTGTCGGCTCGTACCGTGAGCACCTACGTCCGCGCTTGGAATGCCGGAGGACCGGAGGCGTTGGTGCCTCGCCATAGTTCCGGGCAACCCACGAAAATCCCGGCTGCCATCGAAGCCGAGATCCTCACCGCCCTGCAGTCGTCCCCGGCGGCGGTTGGCTACGGCATCTCGGCCAACTGGGATTCTCGGGTGCTCCAGGCCTTTTTGCGGGATCGCTATCAGATCACCATGTCGCGCGGCGGTCTGCGCCGCTGGTTGCACCGGCACGGATTTACCTGGACGCGGCCGACCTACGTCCTCGCCAAGGCCGATCCCGCCCGCCAAACCGCGTTCCGGGAGGAGCTCGCTACGCTAAAAAAACGCCACCGACCACGACATCATAATCTTCCAGGATGAAGCCCACATCCGCGATTATCAGGCGATCGGCGCCACCTGGTATCTCCAAGGGCGGCAAAAACACGTCTTGACGACCGGCAAACATGCGAGCGCGACGTTATTTGGGGCCGTCGCGCCCGCGACGGGCCAGATCGTGATTACCGAGGCCGACCATGCCACCGCCGAGACATTCCAGGCCTTTTTGGAGACCCTGCGGGCCACCTTTCCCGAGAAGACCATTCACCTGATTTTGGACAATGCCAAAATCCATCATGCGAAGGTCTTGCAACCCTACCTGGCCGCCCATCCCGAGTTGGACCTCCGGTTTCTACCTCGGCGGTAATCATGGAAAAGCCTCTATATGAATGGACCTTAGTTTCTTCCGGTTCTACGCCGGAAGTCGGCCCAAGCGGGACTGAATTTCGTCGGGGACGGTGGCCAGGTAGGCCAAAAATCTGGCGATCGCCCGGCGGATGGCGTCCAAATTTGGGAAGTATGTGTTGAGAATCACCTTTTCGCGTAGCCACTTCCACAACCGCTCAGTGTTGTTCAGGTTGGGCGAGTACGGAGGACCACATCATCAGACATACCGAAACCTAGGAACCCCAGTTACACTGCTCTGCCGTCCCCTTTAATTGTACCGAACCCGACCAGGGGACGAGCTCCAACGCCACACCGGGATCGATACCAGTGGACCTTGGTTGAAGCCGTGATCAGTCGGCCTAGTAGCGGCAGCAAAGTGCCAGGACCAAAGACGAAAAGATCCGCGAGGCCGGGTTCCGTCGCGTACGGTTCTCCCGCTTGGGTTGCCATGGGGTTGTCATCACCATGCCCAGGGTTCGCGATGAGGGGCGGAAACTCCTTCTCCTCCGCAACAACTGTGCCCCCCATCCTGGCTCACCAGGCGGCCTCGTCCGTCCACAGCCACACTTCGGTCTCGTATGCCCTGGTGCAGGGGTTAAAGCGATACGTGACACCCCAGCCCGGTATCGTCTCTGTGGCCAGCGTGCCCAGCCACTGGGCGATCGCGTCCTGGGACACCCACCCCGGGACCACCCAGCAGGAGGTTCGCATGGGCGACCCCGCGTGATGTCCACTCATACCCAACATACTGCTTTGAGAGATTCTGATTGGCATAGGATGGTCATCACCTGAGCCATGTTTCGTGACAGCGAGAAAGAAGTCCTGCTGGCTGGCTCCCCTTTGTGATCATAAAGAGTGTCTGATTCCCACCCGGCCCGGTCACTCCGCAGGGCGACGGGGGCGCGGCGGGTTGGGCGGCAGCCGTTGCGGGGCGAACCGCCGCTACTCGGGCTCGTATTCTTCCTCGTGACCTTCCCGTTCCATGGGTGGTGAAGCTTGAGGAGAACGGCGATAGAATGTGCACTCCCGAATGATGACGTCTAACGGAATGGCCTTTTGGAGTTTTTGAAGCACCCAATAGGTTTCGTATTCCATCCGGTTATCCGTTTCCATGGCCCGCTGTTCGTTGAGCCCCGGAAACCCCCGGTTAATGACGGCCAAATCCCGGGCTCGGTAAAGCCGATCGCGCGCCACCCCATCCGCATTGCTTAAAGACCAGTCCAAATCGAATCCCGCTTCACGGGCGAGTTGGCGGGTAAACGTGCGTAAGGTGCGGCTGTTGCCCTCACTAAACGGGTGTAGGTAGTCGAGAGCGGCGTACAACTGGGCCATGCGTACGGCAAAGCGATCCAGAGACAAACCCCGAAAGGCCTCAGGTCCATGGAGGGCGTTTAAGACTTGTGAGAGTCCTGATTCCAGAATGCGTCGTGGCGCGTAAGGCACATAGTAATGGTCTCCTGACTCTAATTCACGGGCTTTGACCCAGGCGGCTGCGGCCTGTCTAAATTGTCCGGTCCATGATGCGGCAAATCTTGAAAGATGCGGCGGTGGATCTCGCGCAGGTGGGCGATATCAAACTGACCAACAACAGGAAATTCTTCCAGTTCTTTAATGCGGACAAAAGTGATGATTCCTTCGTCGAGAGGCATGGTATTAATGGACGGGTAATCCAGCTAAAGCTAATAAAGCGGCGGTATGTTCCACACTAGTCAGTTCACCGTTAATATAACGTCGGTTCAACGCCTCCGCTTCCTGGTTCAGAATAAATCCTTCCAACCGCACACTATTACGCGCGAATCGCACCGCCTCTTCGCGGCGAGCGCGTTCTTGTTCACTGATTAAAGGCACGGTTTTCATCAGGGTGCCTCCCTCCTTCATTAAGTATACCACCTCTCGATTGACTCTACCGCCCATTCCGTTGCTCCCGCGCCATCCGCTCCTCAACAGCTCGCCGGATGTAGGCCATGCGGGATCCTTGCGAATCAAGGGTTTGGCGACGGTTATGAGTTTACGTGGTATCGTGTTTTCGGTCCAATTCTACCGATTCTCTGCGTTCGTGTGGGTATTGTGTGGGTATTTCAGAAGCCGACCCCGTAATCCAAGCATCCATTTTGTTCGCGGCATCGGCTTGCATGTGGGGGAGCAAATGCCCATAAATATCCAGCGTGATCGTGATGTTCGCATGTCCCAAGCGTTCGCTGACGACCTTGATGGGGATTCCGGCGACCAGCCAGTATGACGCCATCGCGTGACGAAGATCATGGGGCCGCAAGGTGTCCGGCAACCCGGCGTGCCGAATGAGCCGCTTGAAGGAATCATAGACATGCCCGCCCGCGAGCCATGTGCCGTGGCGTGTCGTGAACACCCATCCCCCATCGTGCCATGCAGGACCTGCCGCCATTTTTTCGATACGTTGTTGATGCCGATGCTGCGATAACACCTTCACGAGATAGTCCTAGAGGGCGACAACACGGCGACCTGTTGAGGTTTTCGGGGGATTCGTGGTGCGCTTCGCACCATACCCGGACAGCGTGCGTTGAATGGTCACCACGCGGCGACCCCAATCAATATCGGACCACCGCAGGGCCAACGCTTCCCCCCGGCGACACCCCGTTAGCGCCAGAAAGGCCCAAAGAGCAAAAAGCCTATCCGATTCGGCGGTCTGCAACAATCTGCGGGCGTCTTCCACCGAGGGGATGTACAGTTCTCGCCGTTTGGGGATCTTGGGAGCTTTTGTGCCCCGCGTGGGATCTTTGGCCACCAGATCCCAGGTGACGGCATCTTGCAAAGCGCCGTGGAGAATCACTCGCACATGTCGCACGGTGGCGGGCGACTTGCCTTCGGCCAGCAAACGGGTGTAGACATTTTGGATGTCCAGCGGCGTCAGGGCCTTCAAGGGGATCTGCCCGATCAACCGTTGGACGTGTTCCATGTCCGTCCGATAGCGTTGCACCGAGGACGGCCGCAATGATCGCTGCGACAGCATTTGCGGAAACCATCGGTCCAGGTACCCGCCGACCGTCTCTTCACTCGGGGGCTTGTGATTCGGATCGTTGCGATACCGGGCTTCTTGTTCGCGACTCCACTTTTTGGCTTCCCTTTCGGTTGCAAAGGTCTGGCTGGTCTCGCGGCGCTTGCCGGTGTCTGGGTCATAGTACGTCACCCGGGCTTGCCAGCGGCCCGAGGCCAGCTTGCGCGGATCTTTGGCGTGGGGTTCTTTCACACGGTTTGGCATGGGGTTGGCATCACCACGCTAAAGGTTCGTGACGGGTAGGTGGAAGTCCTCCTACCGCAACCCGTCGAGTATACAAATCGGGGTTCAATGGAATCGGCACTTGCCAGCTTGTTTGCTAGGATCGCCACACGTCGTTGTTTCGCGCCAGCGAATGGGAGGGATCCGCGGGATCCCCCCCTTGCGCACCAGGCCGCTAACAGTCCGCAGCAATAGCATAGTCTGACATCTTTAGTTCGATTATCAAGTCACCGAGTTTGGGTAACCGCCTTTCCACTCCCGACCTAGTACGAGGTGCGCCTTCAGCTTGCCGTGTGTAGTCTTTGTGTTACCAACTCCTGCGTGCGCGATTGCGGCAACATCACAAAGTACAAAACCGCGCCGATGAAAGCCAAAACGCCGGATAACACGAGGGCTGCCACGAAAGAATGGGTTGCTTGCACCAAAATTCCGGTCACCAACGGTGCCAAGAAGGCACCGACATTGCCACCGAAGTTCTGCATCCCAGCCACGGAGGCCTTCTGGCCACGGGGTGCAATTTCCGAGGAGGTCGCCCAAGCAGCACCATTGGAGAACATCACCCCGAATTCTGCCACTGTTATGAAGAACAAAGCTAAACCAGTTGATGTGACAAATGCGGCCGGGATGACCGCCAGTCCGACCACGAGGCCCAAGCTCATTGCCCATTTCCGCCCATTGGCCGTTTTTCGCACCCAGAGATCGGATAACCAGCCGCCGAGAAAGGCGCTAATGGTCCCGAAAATAAACGGTAGCGTCCCATAGATTCCGGTATGGAGTAGTGTCATGTGTCGCGAATCGACTAAATAGGATGGAAGCCACGTAATGAAGACATACATGATGTAGACTTGGCAGAAGTACCCAAGCATTAGGCCCCATGTTGACTTATAGGAAAAGAGTCGGGTCCAGGGGACGCGGTCCTGCTCTTCTTTTACGTCGTCCACGCCGGTCTCAATTAGTTCCCGCTCGGCATCGTTCATCCGCCGGTTCTCAGGCCGATTGCGATAAAAGACCAGCCAAACGATTAGCCATAAAAACCCCAACAACCCGGTCACGATGAACGACGCGTGCCATCCGTAGACTGTGACAAGCCATGCCACCAAAGGAAGGGCAATCGCCGAGCCCATGTTCACCCCGGCCGTGAAAAATCCTGTGGCGACGCCGCGTTGGGGCCGGGGAATCCAGTCGGCCGCCGTTTTCGTGGCAGCTGGGAATGCCGGCGCCTCCCCAACACCGAGAATTAAACGAAAGATGTAGATAGACCCGAATGAATTGCCGATAGCCGTCGCCATCGATGCAAGCGACCAAATGATCATGGACCAGACATATGTCAGGCGTGTCCCGATTTTATCAATCAACGGACCAATGGGGATTTGTGCCAGTCCGTACGTAATTCCAAACGCGGCGGAAATCGACCCCATCAAGATCGGTGTCCAATGGAAGTCTTTGGCCATCACAGGCAGCGCCACCGAAAGATTGGTCCGATCAAGATAGTTAATAGACGTGGCAAAGAACAGCAACGTGATGACCCCCCACCGAACATTTGTGGGTTTCATTATAGATGCCTCCTTTCACTACAGACGACCGATTCCACTTTAGCTAGACCTAGGACCCTATGCCGATCACCCCCCTTCGCGCGAGGTCCGCGAGCATCGGCTCAGTCAACCCTAAATCGCGCTGCAAGACGCGTAACGTATCCGCGCCTACCGCGTCAGGCCCAGGCGACAAGTGGGCCGGGCGAGCGTTCATGAAATGTGGTATGGTATTCAACATTCGTATCGAGCCGAGAACGGGATCCTCGACCGTGGTGACGCTTTCGCGAGCGCGGACTTGCGGATTCTCGAGCATCGTCGCCACATCTTCCAGTGGCCCCGCTGCACAATCCATGGCCTCCAGTTCCGCAAGTGCCAATGCCCGGGGGCGCTCGCGGCACCACTGGGCGACCAAGTCGTCCAGCAGGTCGGCATGGCGCACGCGGTCTGCGTTGGTCTGAAATCGGGGGTCCCCCGAAAGAGCGTCCCCACCGATGGCCTGCAAGAGGCGCATGGCGGTGGACGGAGTGCTTGTCGACAAGGCGAGCCACAGCCCATCCCGGCATTGATAGGCTCCTCGTGGAGCCGTGTCTTCAATTTGGTTGCCTCTCCGCTCGTGAAGGGTGCCGTTTTGGTCGTACTCGAGAATTTGGAGTTCGATGAGCTTCATGATGGCCTCATAAATTGCCAGGTCGATTACCTCGCCCTGCCCCGTGGCTTTGGCGCGCCACGCGGCGGCCAAAGACGCGCTCGCCCCAAGATATCCTGCCATGATGTCGGCAAGTGGAAAGGCCGGCAAAAGCGGCGGGCGGTCCGAGTACCCTGTGACCGCGGCAATCCCACTCATCGCCTCGGCCAGCGTGCCAAACCCGGGACGATCGCGATATGGACCAGATTGGCCGAATGCGGTTACCCGCAGGACAACCAGAGCCGGGTGCCGAGCCATGAGCTGATCTGGGCCTACGTTCCAACGCTCCAAAGTCCCGGGTCGAAAGTTTTCGACAAGCACATCAAATTGTGGAATCCAGTCTCGAAGAATCGCCTGGGCTTCCACATGATGCAGATCAAGGGCCACGCTGGCCTTGTTGCGGCTGAGGGTACGCCAGTACAATCCACGTCCAGACTTTTGAGCCCCGAATTGCCGGAGGGGATCCCCCACGCCTGGCCTCTCCACTTTAACCACTTCGGCACCGAAGTCGGCCAGTAACGAGGCGGTCGTAGGTCCGGCAATCATCGTCGAGAGATCGAGTACCCGAACTCCGGCAAGCGGACGCGCACCCTTCGTTTCCGTCATCGCTGAGCCTCCGTTCGCATAAGTACCTCGCGGGCTCGTTGTACCACAGGTTCGTCAACGAGTAAGCCATCGATGAGAGTCGCGCCTCGGCCCTTAAGCCGGACTTCCTCATACGCTTGCACGATGCGCCGCGCCCGTTCCCGCTCCTCCGGCGTGATCGCGTAGGTTGCATTGACGGGATCGATTTGGCGGGGATGAATGACATGTTTGCCAGCGCACCCCAAGCGGCGGCCGATCTCTGCATCCCGAATCAACCCCGCGTCATCCTGAAAGTCCATAAAGACGGAATCGTGGGGGGCCAAAAGTCCTAAGCCGCGGGAGACCACCGCCAATTGCGTACGTTCCGCCAAAAATAGGGGCGGTTCCCCCTTTAAGGCGGCCGCCCAATCGATTCCCAAGTCCTGGCACAGATCTGCCATCCCGATGGTGGCACGGGCCACTCGAGGTGACGCCGTAAGAAGAGTCTCCATGCGCATCACGGCGCGCGCGGTCTCAAGGATCAATTCCAACCGGATTTGGCCTTTCGTGAGGCCGTTTCGCGCTTCCAACATGCTAATGTACTCATCGATGGCACGAACAGCTGCGGGATCGCTGGCTTTCGGCACCACGACTGCATCCGGGCGCCCTTCTACGATGGCGTCCAAATCCTCGCGCCACCATGGAGTGCTTGCGGCGTTGATCCGGACGTAGACGGGTTTTGTTCGGGGTCTACGAAGCAACTCCGCCGCACTCTCCCGCGCAACCACCTTTTGCGATCGTTCAACCGCATCTTCCAAATCGAGAATGATTCCGGCGCAAGCAATTTGCCGCGCTTTCTCAAATTTTCGCTGTTCAATTGCCGGCACAAAGAGAAAACAAGACATCGTCACTTCACTCCTCGGGCGCCGAACGGGAATCCGCCACCGCCACTTCGCTCTAGAAAGTCGTTGCGGCTACGGAGAATGTGTTCTTGCATCCGTTTGCGCGCAAGTTCGCCGAGTCCTGCCGTGATGGCTTCGACGATTTGGTTATGTTCGGTGTTCGACCGGCCCATTTGTCCAGGGATAAGTTCGGGCAAATGCGGCGGAAGCCCATGCCATAGTTGGTTAAGCAATTCAATTAGGTGCCGGCTACCGCCCGCTTCCCAAATTTCGCGATGTAACACTTCATTGGCTTGCACAAAGCCCTTGGCATCATCGTGGTGGACTAATTGTTGGGCTTCCTCGTGAGCGATACGGATGCTTTGATGCGCACTCGGGTCCTGGGCCGCCCGCGCGGCGGCCTCTCCCTCCAGCAGGCCGCGGATCGTATAATGATCCGCAATATCCTCAGGGGTCCACTCGCGCACCACCGCTCGCCGATGATTTTGCAAAACCAACAACCCGTCATGCTCAAGAATATGAAAGGCTTCGCGAACAGGCATGCGCGAGACACCCAGCCGCTGTGCAATGTCTTCCTGTCCAACACTTTGGCCCGGTAGGAGTTCTCCGCGAAAGATGGCCCGCCGCAAGCTATCTGCAACCTGATCCCTGACCGTCCGAACGGCAACCGAATCCACACGACTCACTCCATTTTGGGATATTGGATCCAGAATCCAGGACATATTATTTAATTTCTTGGCTCCAATGTCAATATGCAGACAAATTAGAACCAAAGAAGTTCTCGAGAGCCTCGACCGTCATCCGGCAGCTTGGTTCACGGATACCACGCGTTGGCAAGAGCCTGCTTAGGTGTAAGCAGTTGCGGGGCCAACCACTTGCTGTGATTCGGAGTCGATCGATGGACAGGATTCCTGTATCATCCAACATCTAGAATGGAGGGTAAATTTCGGGGGGCATGACATGTGGCAGAATTCAGTCTCGCTGGGCCCCGCCGTCGACGCCTGGCTGGCAGCGCTGCGGACCCAAGGTCTCTCCGACCGGCGGGTGCAGGAATTAGCCGGGTTGCTGGGGAATGCAATGGGCGATAGCGAACCACAGAATGTGGCGGAAGCGCGGGCGCTGCGGCGGTTTGAACGGTGGCACGGAGGGCAGCAACGTCGCGGACAAACAGGCGTTGCCGGATAATTTCGCCTGCACGTAGCGGGGTTCTCGTTTGTATCACGTACAATATATCACGTGAGGGTTTTTCATAACTGGACAAATCACGGCTGTGGATAAGTGCTCCCCCTTGATGATGCCCTTTCCAACGTTCT
>NZ_JABBVZ010000085.1 GCF_012933365.1 Sulfobacillus harzensis
ATTTTGGGATTTTCCGCCAGTATTACTGCCAAAATAGCGCCATCATCCCATTGTTACCGACTATGACGCAGCCCTGCATGTTCGTTTGAGACCCCGACACCCGTCCGGTCTTCTTGCAAGAGACGGGTTCGCTGTTTTGGTCCCATCCGTTTGGGTCACAGCAATCAACCGTATGATGGAGGTGGAAACGGGTATGATTAACGCCACCTCGAAACTTAGTTCGAGACACCGTCACCCTACCGGATCCTCACCAATATCGTGCGTTGCGGCGGGCCGAATTCATCAGAAACCAGCATCAGCGTGGAAGGCAGGGCCGATGCACTGTAACTTGCGTTTCCCGAAGAACGGGTGGGCTTCCCGTCTCCCTGTTTGGACCGAGGCGTCACCCTGTCAGGCTATCGCGCGATGGTACTCTTGTCTCTCGTGTGGCTGGTGCCACAAGACCTTGTGCAGGTTCGATCCAACCCTCACGCCCCTTCTATTCGTACAGACCTTGACCGATGTGACCAGAGGTCAGACCCGTCTGAGACATAGATGAGACTCGATTGCCAAAGAAGTTCAGTAAAATGACAACATGGCGGGGTACTGAGACCTCCCGCGGCGCGAGGAGTCCCCTTAAGTACCTTTTGCCAGATGATGCGTGGTCGGAACCCGCCGCCGCCCACGTACGCAGAATTCTGAACATCCAGCCGCCCTCGAGGGGGTCAAATTGAAGGAGTAAGCCATGGCTGATACCCGCAAGTTGTCTCTCGTCAGAGAGCTCCATGACGTGACGAACTCTCGCACGTTAGTCCTGTTTGCGTCATCGCTCGTCGTACCCCTGGCCGCGTTCATGCTCTATCCCTTCTTAATCATCTATTTCACCCACGTACTGAAGCTCAGTGCTGCGGAGGCCGGCCTGCTGCTTTCCGTCCGGTTCCTATCAAGCGGCATTTTGGGCTTTGTGGGCGGGCTTGCGGCGGATCGCATTGGCCTGGGTCGCACTTACGTGATGGCGGGGTTGTTGACCGGATTAACCGTATTGGCCATGAGCGCGGAGACACACGTGTGGCCATTGGTCGGCCTGCTGGTTGTACTGGGAGTCTCGGCTTCGACGGTCAATGCCGCGGCCCGCGGGCTCGCCAATACCCAAGTCGATTCGGCTCACGGAGGGACGGTGCAGAATCTGATTCATTGGCTCAACAATGTGGGCATGGCCGCTGCGCTCCCCCTGTCAGCGTTTGCGCTCAGCGGTGGCTATTCTCGGATTCCCTTTGATGTGACGGCGGTGGCATACATGGGCATCGCCTTGCTCATGGCGAGCACCTTTTGGGAAAAGCACGCGGCAGGTGGCGCTACCGCCGGCCCGGCCAAACAGGCCGCCGGGCCATGGACCATCCTGCGCCAGGATCCGGCCTTCGGATGGCTGCTGACTAGCTTTTTACTGGTCGTGGCGGCAGAAATGCAATTTGAATCTGGCGTCCCCTTGGATTTGTCCTACCACTTCCCCCACGGTGCCCAACTCTATGGAGCCTTGGGTGCACTCGACATGGTCGTGGTGTTCGTCCTTCAGCTGGGTGTGAGTCATTGGCTCGCACGAATAAAATCACCGTGGCCGGGCTATATCGGCATGCTCGCCGTAGGCGGTCTGGTGCTCGGTGGTATTTGGCAGACCGTGCCGGGATGGACCATCGCAATTATCCTTCTGGGAATTGGCGATGTGTTCGCCTTTGGCCAAATTTTCGCCCTGATGGGCATGCTGCCTCGACCCGGACAGCAAGGCCAATATTTTAGTATGTTCACCATGGTGCAAGGGCTCGCAACCTTTATTGCCTACGCGGCGAGCGGCGCCGTCTATCAAGTACTACACCCGGTCTGGTTGTTCGGTCTCACCATCCCGGTGGCCGTGCTGGCGACCCTGTCGTTTAGGAACGCCAAGACGTTGTTTCAACGCCGATCCGAATCTGCCTCCGAGGACGCTGGATAGGCCGAGGCACGGAGTGGATCCCGATTTTCTGGTGTGCGTTACACGGCCGTGCTTTCCAAATCACGGTGGCGCAGCACCAGCCTAAGGGTCGGTAGTGTGGCACCCTGCTGCAACAGTCGCGTGGCTAACGCATGCCGCAAGCGATGGGGGCCGAGGGGTGGGACTCCCGCGCGCCGACATGCCTTCTGGACGATATGAGCGATCGCTGCTCGGGACAACTCCTGATGAGGTGCCCGGTTCCGCAGGAGCAACTGTCGGGTGACGGCAGCCGGCCTTTCCTGTTGCAGATATTCTGCCGGTGCCGTCCCGACACCGGTCGGCAAGCGCAGTCGGTCCGACGCCGCTTGTCCATGATGGCAATCTCGCCGGCTCGCCAATCCACATTCTCCAGCGTTAGTCGGCACGCTTCTAGGGCCCGTAATCCCAAACGAGCCAGCAGCAAGAGCACGGCATAATCGCGCCGTCCCGGTGCGACGGAGCGATCGCAACTGGCCAACATCCTCTCGACATCAGCGGACGGTACGATGGGGGGGTAGCCGTGTCGCGTGCCAACTCGCGACGGATGGGAGCGTCATGGCGATGTCATGGGATCTGACCCATCTGATAGCAAAACCGGAGGAAGCTGCGCAATTCCTTAGCACATTCTTGGCTGCTCCGCTACTAAGCCTCTGTGTCTCCTCGAGAAGAAAGGTTCGGGGCTGGCGGGCCGTCAATAGCTCGAGGGACCAAGCCTTGCCGACCCTCCTGACCCAGCTCTCCATAAATCGTTGGGCCGTACGAACATGCTCGCCAATGGTCCGCGGGGCGAGGTTCCGGCGCTCGGCAAGGAAACGCTCATACTGTCTAAGCAGCATCTGGTCGTATACCACCGAACGCCGCCGTGCACGCAATCGCCACTCCGAAGAGCAGAGCCGTTGCCACGCGCCGCCCCAATATCGAATCCCAAACACGATGGCCATCAAGCCCTCGACAATAAATCGCCACACGTCCAAACCCATGGCCGAGCCCTCCGCAGCCATTGGTATATTGGCCGGTGGCCGGTCCGTCGTTTCCACCGGCCGTTGCAGCCCAACCAAAAGATCGTCCGGAGGGCCTGTGCTTGAGGGAATGGACGCTCCCGAACGTTGATGATTCGGCATGTTCAGATACGGCGTAAGTGCCAACCCGATCCTACTAGCTACCGCGTATCCGCTATCGGCTGATTTAGCTCCAGCGTTTCCACTATGACATCCCATGCTCGCCCATTGTCCGCTTCCGCCGTTAATCGGTGAAAAAACCCCGTCCTGCGATCCACCCACAGTTGATACACATGCCCGTCGTAAATGGTCTCGTCCTCCATTTGCAACATGTCCCAGAGGCCACGGTTAGCGCGCAGCGCTGCCGGGTCTGGATACGCGACCAGGTGATACAAATCGCGGTGGCCAATCGGCCCCGTCCACAACAGTTGGAGTTCCATCGACTCCACCCACAATTGGGGATTAATCCACCAACAGAGCTGGCGGTTATCGCGAGGTGACCGAGTGGGGTTTCCGACATCAAACGTGGGCGTTCCGCGGTCGCCCCGCCGGGTCATCCCAGAACCTTGGGCCTTCACGACTCCATCGATCGCGTACAGCCACTGGCCGCCTGTTGCGGAGTACTCTACCTGGGTCCCCGCGGGACTTTGCTGACGGTAACGCCAGGCATCGGGATTGCGCCAAGTCGCGGTGACGGTCCACGGTGTATCCCGGCTTGGAAAGGCAAACAGGGCGGTCGGGTCCAGAAACCGCCACGGGGGATGAAGGTTCGGTCCCGTCTGGTCGCCGACATTATAGTGCTGGATTTTAGCGACTGCGTGAAGGGTTTCCACGAAATCCCACGCTCGAACCATCAGTGCGCGCACTACCTCGATTTTATGAGTGTCGGTCACCGTAGAAAACCTCCTGTTACGTCGCACGGACCCGAAAGGGCCCGTCGTCACCCTTACAGCGCCCCCCGTGTACAGCTCCGCATCTCCGTTGGAAAGAGCTTACAATGGGCCTGGTCTGCTGGCAACGACGGCGCATTTCCACTGCGAAATTTTTCCGGTGGGGCTCATCAGCGCTTAATGCAACTCGCCCCCGTGTCAGCCCTATCGTTTGTCTACGGACCGCCCTCAGATTCTCGACTCTGGCAGAAAGCCGGAATGGTCGCGATTCGTTGACGTCTTAATCAGTAGAGCGGTCGGCCTTTTGATTTGCGATGGCGAGAATCGGGAGATCGCTGTTCTTAACGTTCCGCATCTGGTTCCTCGACGCGCTGAACTCGGCGCACGCGTGGACGGCAAGACCGTGCTCGTCCTGTATTATCTTGACCGCCGCGGCACCCACGAGGAACTCGCGGAAGTCCTGCATGTGTCCCGAGCCACCTATTTCCGAAATCACCGCCAAGCCCTCGAACGGTTGGCGCACGCAGTCTTCGCCTAACCGACACTCAGCCCCCGGACCAACATTCCGGGGGCTGTTTCTCGCATCGCATGCCGGCTGCCGTTACAGAACCCCAGCGAGCGCATTCACATACGCGGCCACGTCCTGGCTCACGTACCGCGCCAGCAAGTGCTGGTGGCATTGCAGGGCTACGTGGGCGAAGGATTCTTGGCCTACGGGCTGAAGTGCGGCCACATATACCGGCCAAGGTGCATTATGTCCGTGTTGCAACCGCTGCGTGACCGTCTCAATATGGGTCCCCGTGATGCGCGGGAGAAACATGACCCATTCCGTCGGGCTCCACTTCGTGACCACATCCCCTTCGCGTAACCGGCTATGAATATGCCGACCCATGGCGTCCGCCACTGTCCCCACGTCGCGCATTTTGAAACCGTCCGAAATCGCCAACATGACGATGCAGGCCCAATTGGGGCCCACCGCGCGGACGATCCGGGCAATCGCCCGTTCCGCCTCCCGAGGCCTGAGGAAGCCCAAATCCCGATCTTGGGCGGAGTTGTGCGTCGGTCCCGGTGCGGCTTGTTGCGACCAATGCTCTAATTTCTGCAGCCCTTGATGCAAATACCGCTCAACCATTTTCGGCGACTGGTGCATCGTTTGGGATAAACGGTCAAGCGGCATGCCCTGAATTACGAGCTCGAGTGTTTCGCGCTCCCGCTTGGTCAAGCGGGGCCCAAGACCTGGTTGCGCCACGGGCAATGTTCCTCCACGGGGGACCGACTCGCCACGTGCGAGTTCACGTCCGAGAGTATTAACGCTATCTACCCGTACTCTACTCGCCCCTGGGTCTCGATACAGTGTCACCGACCGTATCAACCTCCGTTCGATATAGTGTGAAACATTGGTCCACAGGCTCGGATCCGAACCCAACCCTCGTGGCATGGCTCTTTCTTTGGTACATGCTTTTAAGACGGACGGGCCGCTCTGCTTGTCGCCAGCTACTACAGCGTTGGCGCGTTTGGTCTTCCTTTCTCTTCCGTCGTAGCCAGCGCGGAATATCGGCACTCAACATCCATTCCACATCATTTGGCTGTTCCGCCTCGACCACGTGGCGTTCAATAGCCGCTCGGACTTTTTAGGACGCGACCACGGCCACACCTCTATCCGTGAGACTCGTGCCGAGACAACTACTGCATGTCCCACCAATTACCAAGGCGCCATCAGCGGTCAATCCTTCTGGTGACGTTCCCCTGACCGATTTGAGGGCCCAGTATGCGCCGTCAACCGCGAGGCCGGCCATAAGAGCTAGTGTAGATAAAAATTAGCAACAGATGCCCCGGGTTGATGGAACATCGGAACCAGTTTCCCGGATGCGTTAAGTTTGAAGAGATCGAAGCCCTCGGTCGGCCAATTGTATTGGTTAAATTTCAACGGACCAACGGCCCCCTGATATGAAATTTGCTTGCCTTCCTTTAGCAGTTTGGCGCCTTGAGCATAATTGGTCACTACCTGGCCGCTTGGATTGTCCGTGACTTTGCGAATGTACTTGACATAAACGGTTGGATTCGTAGAATGTGCTGCATCCATAGCCAATGCAAGAATGTTGGCGGCATCGTATGTGGCTCCCTGAATGGGACCAGCGGGACCGTCTTTCTTTGGTTCGATTTTGTTCCACTCTTGTTGGAAGTACGGGAACCCTGGCGTTTTGGATGCAGTGAAGACACTAACCCTGAGGAATTTATCCTCGACCGAGTATCCACCGACGGCATTTGCCACCGCTTGAAAGTAGGCTGGGACATCCACTTCTTGACCACCTATTGTTGGGATGCCTAGGATGCCCAATTGCTTCATGTTGGCGAATAGGGTGGCTGCGGTTTGCGGGTCGGTTTCCGTAAAAATGACCTGAGGATGTGCCGCCGCAACCTTTTCGACCTCCGTCCGATAGGACGATTGATCACTGGCCAATGCCAGGTTGACGACCACCTTGCCGCCATGCCTTTCGTAGGCTTTGACCAACGCTGGAACGTTGGACTGTGTCGAACCACTGTTATCCATTAAAATAGCGGCGGTCTTGTACCCCAGTTTCAGAGCCGCTTGTGCCATCGCGGCGCCTTGTAACGAGTCCGGGGAGGCGACCCGATAGAAGTACGTATAGTGACTCTTGTCGAGGGCTTCGTTGCCTGCTAGACTCATCATCGGTATTTTGTGGGTGTTGAATAACGGAACAACCGCCGACGCCACGTCTGATGTAATGCCCACCTCTCCGTTCAGATTGGGATACTGGGCAAACAGCTTATTAGCGGCAGACACGGCGTCGCCGACATCTTGTCCCGAATCGGTAGTAATAACTTGGACCTTATGGCCCAAAACACCACCGTCCTGGTTAATAAGCTTCGCTGCTAGGGAGACCGGCGGCAAGTTATACTGGTTTCCGATAAACGCATTGGGGCCAGAAAAGGGGCTGAACACATCGATCACCACGGGAGAACCACTGGCAGCGGCGCTCCCAGATCCGCACGCACTGGCGGCAATCGCAACGAGGCTGACAAGGCCTACCGCCGTCATATGTTTTCCGAACTTCATCGATCTCATCTCACTTTCGATTAATGTATGACACTGTTTACGTGGTTATCGGTGTTGCTCTCAGAGCCACCCATAAAAATCTTGCCGAGATTCGCAATATCGTCTAAAAGGACTGCTCCGGACGCGTCGACCGCATTCCGACCGTCAACCAACACGTATACCCAGTCCGCTATCGAGAGAAGCGCCCGGGCCTTCTGCTCAACGATCAACAGAGCCAGTCCCTGGTCCTTAAGTTTGCCAAGATGTTCCCATACGGTGTCCATAGCCTGTGGGCTAAGCCCCGCACTCGGCTCGTCCAGGAGAATCACGCGAGGTTTGCTCATTAACGCCCGGGCGAGTGCTAACAATCGCCGTTGGCCACCACTTAAGGTGTGCGCTGACTGATGGCGCCGTTCGGCTAACACGGGAAATTGAGAGTAAATCTCGTCTTTTCGTTGGTTGCGTCCCGCCCGTGCGATATGGCCCCCAATATCGAGGTTTTCCGCCACCGTCAGATTATCGAATACATCGCGTAGCTGGGGCACGTAGCCGATCCCTCGGGACACAATCTGGTCAGGTCGCAGTCCCTGCAGGGGGCGACCATCATATACCACGGTACCGGCCCGCGGTGGAAGAATGCCCATCACACCCTTCAGAAAGGTGCTTTTCCCCGCGCCATTAGGACCAATGATCCCGACGATGCGGTTCGGTTCTACCTCAACCGACGCGCCCCGCACGATCGGGATGGACCCGTATCCGACTTCAAGATTCTTGACCGCAAGCCGACCGGCTTGGGATTCAAGAGAGGTACGCTTCAACAACCCGTTCATCCTCCCTCAGCTCTTTCATGGTGCCATGTGTGAGGACACTCCCATTGACCATGACATTGACCCGGTCGCAGACCTTTTCCATAAATCCGAGGTCATGCTCAATGATGAGAAACGTTAAACCCGTCTCGCGGTTTAGCCGGAGAATATGATCCGCCAGGGCGTCGATCAGCGGTCCCGATACGCCGGCCATCGGCTCGTCTAACAGGAGCATGGTCGGCCGTGTCATGAGGGCTCGCGCCAACTCTAAGAGGCGTTTTTGGCCACCGCTTAGATTTCCCGCATATTCCTCTTCTTTGGCCTGCAAACCGAAGCTGGCCAGCAACGTTCGCGCCTCGATTAAATGACGCTCCTCTTCTCGCTGCCAACGGCCTTTGGAGAACACGGCAGAAAAGAAGTTTTCTCCAGCTTGACGGTGCGGAGCCGTCATCATATTTTCAAGCACAGTCATGTTTGGGAACTCACTGGCCAATTGGAAGGTACGGACTAAGCCCCGCTCGGCCACTTGGTGGGGCCGCAGACGGGTGATGGGTTGACCATCAAATGCCACGTACCCATGGTCCAATCGCACATGCCCGGAGATGGCATTAACCAATGTGCTTTTTCCGGCTCCGTTGGGCCCAATGAGCCCGGTGATGGTCCCGCGTTCAATGCTCAGTGATGCCTCGTTGACAGCCCGTACCCCACCGAATGTGCATACGACGTCGTGGCACTCCAGGATTGTATCGTTATCCATGAGTGGCCTCCTCGACATGGGACATCGGCGGGCTCGTGGCTTGTCGATGACTTGTCCGCTCGGGCCAACGTGCCTTTCGCTCGGGAATTAGGCCGGCTGGACGGAACCAGAGGAACGCCACAACGAGCGCACCGAAAATCGTCCATTGGATGGCATATTCGGCATTAGGATTATTGGCCATGATAGGAATAAATCCGATGCCTTGGCCGACAAGGATGTAAATTACAAACGTCCCGAGGGCGGCTCCCCAATTATTGCCGCGTCCACCGACAATGAGAGCGGCCATGGCGGGAAAGATTTCAGTGAGACTCCAGGCTGGCGGCGACCATGCGGTGACATATTGCGCCATGAGAACACCTGCGAGCGCGGTTAGTCCCGCAGCGGCCACCATCACGATTAGGCGAATGCGGAACGGGTTTTTTCCTAAGGCTTCCGCTCCGCTTTCATTCTCTCGGACGGCTTTGGCAGCCCGTCCAAACGGAGAATGGATCACCCGCTGGCAAAACCAAAAAGATAGAATCGCGAGCAGCCCCGCCAACACCGCAAATTCCCACTGGTAGGAAAAATGCCCAGCACCAGCAATTGCTGACAAGGGTTGGGGAATATTGTAAAGGCCATTTTCGCCGTTGACGATCGGGACCACCCCCTGTAGGAAGGTGTAACCGATCATAAACACCGCAAGGGTCATAATAGCCAAGTAGTGGCCACGCATATTGGTTAACACGAGATAACCCACGCCGAGGCCGACCAGCATACCCAATAAGATGCCGCCAATCATAGGCAGCGGAAATGGGAGCGTCGCGCCGAAGAAATAGTGCTGCAATGCCACGGACGAGTTCGGCCCCATCGACAACAGCGCGCCGAGATAACCGCCGAGGCCCATGAAAAGCATAAACCCCAAGTTGGCAATGCCTAGTAGCCCAAGTTGCAAGTTCACGCTCAACACCAGAATCAGGTCGATGAAAAAGTAGATCACCAGGTTAAGGGCGTAGGTAATCATGCCGTTCCTCCTCCACTTCCCGACGTGAGTGATCGGAACAGACCCTGCGGCCGCCAGAGCAATACGACGATGAGCGCGAGCAGCGACACGACCACGTTGAAGTATGGGTTAATCAACAGCGCCGCCCATTCCCCGACTAACCCAATAATGAGGGCCGCGCCCATGGCTCCATAAGGCGATCCGATGCCACCCAACACCACTACCGCCAAAATTTGAAGAATGTACACGGTCCCCGTGGTCGAGTCGAAACTCGCGGTATTAAAGGCGAGGACGAGGCCCGCCATCCCGCAAAGTACGCCGCTAAGGAACCAAGCCATATTGAGCACCGCGTTGGTGCGAATCCCGGAAACCTGGGCTAAGGAGGGATCAACCGACACGGCGCGCATGGCCTTCCCCAAATCAGTGCGCGTAAGCAGAAGATGAAACCCAACCATGCTGGCAG
Organism: Sulfobacillus harzensis; assembly: GCF_012933365.1. Classification (GTDB taxonomy): domain Bacteria; phylum Bacillota; class Sulfobacillia; order Sulfobacillales; family Sulfobacillaceae; genus Sulfobacillus_B; species Sulfobacillus_B harzensis. The sequence continues at coordinate 9,936 of NZ_JABBVZ010000085.1, forward strand.
CAGCTACGCCGATGATGATTAGCTGCGCGACCGTGAGTTTTACGCCGACCACGTGGATGGGCTGCTGGCCGCCGACTGTGATGCTGAAGAAGGTCGGGCCCCAAATGACCTCAATGAGATATTGCACGATAGTGCCGAGCCCAAACGTGACAATCAACATGTTAAAGAATTTGATGCCCCGTTTAAGAAATGGCTGCACAAGAAGTTGATTCATTGCCAACGACAGTACACCAATGAGTAGCACGGACAGGATTGCCGCCGGCCAGAAATTCCAATGGAGATAATGGGTGAAGGTGTAATCAAGAAACGCAACCAACGTCATGAAATCCACATAAGCCCAATTGATCACGTTCGAGACTCCCCACTGCAGGGTAAATCCAACTGCACTGAGCACTAAGATCGAGGCGACAACCAATCCAAATCCGGTACTTTGAAGAAAAATGTTCGAACCCTCCCCACGTGGTGAATTGACAAATTCATTTTCTGTTGCCTAATATAGGATTGTTCCATGATTTCTGTCAACTGAAAATTTTGATATGATAGGTTGTCGGTTGGGGAACGCACCAATCGACGATACTCGGTACCCAATTTGAGGCGGTGATATTTTGGCGGGCGATCGGAACGAAGCCCTAGTTTCGCTATTAACCGACATGCAGCGAGAGTATATTGGCCCTCTATGGTCCAACATCCAGGAGTTGAACACCATCGAGCCACGCTCCAAGGCCGTTCCTTATCTTTGGCGCTGGGCCCGGGTGAAAGAGTACATCGAACGGGCCACGAACGCACTAGACGTAGGGCCAGAGGCCGAGCGTCGGGCGGTTTTCTTTATCAACCCTGGTATGAGTGACCTAGAGCCCGTGGGATGGGGAGGCGCCACTCCGACGCTATACATGGCGGTTCAAGCCGTTCGGCCTGGGGAAATTGCCCCTGCACACCGGCATACCAACACGGCATTGCGCTTCATCGTGGAGGGCCATGGAGCTACCGGCAGGATCGATGGGGAGAAGGCGTCCTTTGAACCGGGCGACTTTTTGGTTACCCCCACGTGGACGTGGCATGACCACGCCAACGAAGGCAACGAAATTGTTTATTGGATTGATTGTTTGGATGTACCGTTCACGAAGTATCTGGGGGTCTGTTTTACCGAATTCTATCCGCAGGCCCAGCAAGAACTCACCGTGCCGGACAACTACTCGATGAAGCGGTATGGTGGTGGCATGGTACGCCCCATCAGTGACCGGCATCCAAAAGCCGTGACCTTAGCACGCTATTCTTGGCAGTCCACGTGGGACGCTTTGGTATCCATGACGCAAACGGATCCGGATCCCTGGGACGCCTATGCGGTGGAATATATTAATCCCTCGACCGGGCGCGACGCAGACGGTCGCATCGGCGCACGACTTCAGCTCATCCCCCCCACCTTCCACGGCGAGGCCCATCGGCATGTGCACAGTGTCATTTACCATGTGTTTCGGGGGTCAGGCTACTCCGTGATTGACGGAATCCGCTTCGATTGGAACCAAGGAGACTTTTTCGTGGTGCCGGGCTGGTCCTGGCACGAACATGTTAACTCGTCGAGTACAGAAAACGCCGTGTTGTTTTCGTGTAACGACCTCCCAATCATGGAGACCTTTGATTTTGAGCGCGTCGAGAACTTGGGTGGAAGTCGACGGCAACAAGTTCGGAGTGTGTTTTCTGGAGGCCAGCCATGAGGCGAACGCCAAATCGGACAGGGGGTACACCTTGCGAGACGTAAATATCAGTCCCATCCGCGCTGTCCGCCGGGCAATTGACGTATTAAATGCGTTCACAACCGAAGAACCCGAGCTGACCGTAGAGCAAGTATCGGAAAAGACGCATTTGCCGAAGGCCACCGTATATCGAATCCTCTATACCATGGAGACAACCAATCTCATCCGTTACGATGAGGAAACGGGACGATACCGCCTGGGCATTCAGTTTCTAAGCTACGCCGGCCTCGTCACATCGACCTACGATGTCGTCCGCGAATCCGAGGAAGTCCTCATTGAACTGCACCAGAGAATACGACAAACGATTTTAATGTGCGTTGTTTCCGGGGATGAGCTACTTTATGTCTTTCGTCGTGAAAACGCGGAGGGTTTGAAATTCTCCTCGTCCGTCGGTCAGCGGCGCCCCATTCCGTATGGCGTCGTGGGCAAAGTGGCGCTGGCGTACCTTCCCCCTGCCCAACTCGATCGGATTTTGGCGCAACCCATTGAGGCGACCACGCCGTATTCCCTCACAGATCCCGAGGAGCTCCGACGACGAATCCACGCGATTCGACAAGACGGCTTTTACATCGATATTGAGGAAACCACCATTGGCGTATGCGGTGTGGCCGCGCCCGTTTTGGATATTACCGATCGGTTAGCCGCCAGCGTGGGCATTATTGGCCCGACGGTCCAGTTGACCGACCATCTGCAGAATGCGCGCGATTATCTCCTTGAGGCCACCGCTCGGATATCGCAAAAGATGGGTCACCACCCGTCGGCGACAACTACAGGAATTTAGGAGGTGCGAAATGAAACTCGCATTATTTGACAATTGGCGGGTTGGCGTGGTCGACGACGATCGCGTGTTCGATGTAACCGAGAGCGTGCCGGGTTGGAAACCGGCTTGGCCCTATGCCTGGATGCTCTCGCTCATTGAAGACATCCATAACCGCCCGGACCGATGGGTCGCGATCGGACAAAGAAGTCCTTCCCATCCGCTGCAAGAAGTGCGTCTTCGCGCACCCGTGCCAATGCCGTCAAAGATTGTGGCGGCGCCGGTTAACTATCGCCGTCATCAACAGGAAATGGGGGGCAAGACCGGAGTCTACCAGGGAGCCAACATCAAAACCATTCAGGACTACGGCCTCTTTATAAAGCCCTCCTCGTCCATCATCGGCCCAGGGGAAGCCGTAACCCTTCCATTTTCGGGTCGACGGACGGACCACGAAGCCGAAATTGGGGTCGTTATCGGGAAGACCGTGAAAAATGTATCCGAAGAGGCGGCAGATGACGCCATTTTTGGCCTCACATGTCTCTTGGATCTGACTGTCCGGGGCGGCGAGGATCGGCCGTTCCGCAAGGGATTTGACGGCTTTACCCCCATCGGGCCGTGGATCGCCACATCGGACACGATCCCCGACCTCGACGACGTACACTTTCGATTCACCGTCAATGGCGATGTACGGCAGGAAAGCTCAACCGCCCATATGATTTATTCGATCCGGCGACTGGTGGCACTGGCATCCTATCAAACCACCCTCTATCCCGGAGACATTATCGCGAGCGGCACCCCCGAAGGTGTGGGCGAAATTCGTCCGGGCGATCACCTCCAATTAGATGTTGAGCATGTGGGACAACTGAACATTTCGGTGGCTAGCGAGTGGGGGCACGCGGACTACATGGGCCCGTGGTTCAATCCATTCCTATCCTCACGGGCGATTCCACAGTAGACAAATTTAGAACGGAGGCAAACTGATGGTCAAAGAACCCATCATCATTGTGGGGGCCGGACCCGTAGGGCTCACCGCCGCCGAAATTTTAGGCACCGCGGGCATTCCTGTCGTGGTGTTGGAAAAGGGACACACGCCCAACCAAGAATGGCGGGCGTCCACCTTTCATGCGGCCACCTTGGAACTCCTCGAGGAGACGGGTCTCACCCCCGAATTGTTAAAGCATGGGCTAAAGGCGGAAACAATCCAGTACCGGGACCGAACAACGGGCTTGTTCGCTGAATTCGATTGTCGTCTCATCGCCGACGAGACACGCTATCCCTTTCGTCTGCAGTGTCCCCAATCGACCTACACACGAGTGGTACACGAACGAACTAAAGACAACCCACGGGTGACCGTGCTATTTGATCGCCGGGTGGACACCGTGTCCCAGGATGCTGAGGGTGTCACCGTCCACGTGACTAACGAGAGCGGTGGGCATGAAACGTTTCGGGGATCCTATGTCTTAGGGGCCGACGGGGCGCGCAGCACGGTCCGAAGGTCGCTAGGCTATAGCTTCGACGGCTATACGTTGGAGGAGCGATTCCTGTTGGTGGGCACTCCGGTTTCGTTTGAAAAGTATATTCCCGATTTAGCCTATGTCAATTACCTGTCGGACCCCGAAGAATTTCTTTTCATCCTCCGGGTTCCCGAGGCTTGGCGGTTATTATATCCCGTTCCTCCCAGCGTGACCGACGCGGCAGCGTTGAATCCCGAACGACTGCAGTCCCAGCTCCAAAAGGCCCTGAACACGCAAGATGAATTCCCTATCGTTGAACACATGATATATCGAGTGCATCAGCGCGTGGCCACCTCATTCTATAAAGGACGCGTCATTCTGATGGGCGATGCTGCCCATGTGAACAGCCCACTGGGCGGATTGGGTCTCAACAGCGGCATTCACGACGCTGTTGATTTAGCGCGCCGCTTTACGCGCATTGTTGATTACGACGATCAAGAGCGCGTTGAAGAGGAGTTAAACATGTACGCCGAGACGCGGCGGTTTGTCGCATTGGCCTACGTCCGGCAAATTAGCAAACGCAACACCAACGTGCTCACGGAACGGGACCCGGTCAGACGGGTGGAACTGCAGCGGGAAATGGCGGACGAGGCCCGTGACCCGGCCCGCGCCCGACAGTGGCTACTCCGGTCAACCCTTTTGAGTGCAGTGCGGGATCAGGGTATCGGGCGTGCGCCTGAACATCGGCGATAGGAAGGAGTAGGTAGAACGCGGCCTTGAGGCTTGGCCGTCATGGCGAGTTTCTCTTGGGCCGCGAACCCCCTCAGAACCGGA
>NZ_JABBVZ010000086.1 GCF_012933365.1 Sulfobacillus harzensis
GTGCTACGAATGCGACCCCTCTTGCTAAAAGCATTTTAGGCCCGCGCCTCGAGGACTTTATGAAAACTCTCCTAGGGGCTGAACGGCCAAATAGCGCGCGATGCTGCGAAGACGTTCATCATAGTGGGCAGGTGATGCCATGATGACTCCTTCCATGAATCGAACTTCGTCAACGCCAGAATACTATATCATATATCTTATGGTGGCGGAAGACCGTGAAAATTTCTGCAAATCGGTGTCAACAAATCCGCACGGCGCGGGCAGGCGACCGACTAGGAGGAGCGTTCCAATGCCTGGGACAGCCATTCGTGATATTCCCGCAGCAGGTGCGTGGCGATGGCCAGCGCCGTGTGAACCATCGATGAATCCGCCGGCGTGTCGTTATCTGTACCCGATGGAAGCTCTCCGAGATTCGTGATTAGCCGCTCAAGCCGATCTTGTGGCAGTTGTGCATAAAACTCCATGAATGACGGCCATGCCATTTTTGAGTCAACCTCCTCGTCGTCAATATTTTGTTGATACCCCAGGCGGGCCGGAGCGCGGCCCATACGGGCCCTCGTCTAGCCAGCGGCCGAACTCGGGCCACACCGGCGCGAGCAGGGCGCCAACCTCGCGTTTGGCCTGCATTCCCGGCGACGCGCCTTGAATATGCTCAAGGGCGATGCCGGCCGCATCACGGTTGTATTCGGCGGCGCGTTGGCGCTCCTGGGCAAACGCGCGAATGGCAGCAGCCCGCTCGGGCTCGGATTTGGACCTGAGCGCGTGTGACACCGCCTCGGCCGCGAGTAGGGCATCAGCCACCCCCGAGTTTAAGCCCCGTGCCCCAAACGGCGCGAACAAGTGGGCCGCTTCTCCCACCAGAAGTATCCGTGCTTGGGGATCGATCAATGACGCAGCGACAACCTGCAAAAATTGATAGGTGGAGACCCAGGTCACGCGTTCCGCGTACTTTTGGGGCATGACCCGGGGCAGCCACCGGCATACACCCTCGGGCCCCGCAAATTGATTGACGTCATCGCCTTCGAACAACTGCAGATCAATGCGCCATCCCCCTAAGAACGGGACAAAGAGCACGTTTCGGCCATCCATGGCGGGGTGTGCATAATGAAACACCCGTTCCAACGGCAGCGGGTCTTGGTCATCTTCTTTGACGTCGACGACGATGAAGGTGTTGGCCGAACGTGAACCAAGCATCGTGATTCCCGCCTGTCGCCGAACCGAAGAATGGGCTCCGTCCGCGCCGATGACATACGCAGCATGCCATTGGCTGCCGTCGTGGGTATTGACCACAGCGCCCTCGGAGTGCACTGTCACCGCTGTCACCGGCTTCTCCCAATACACCTCAATATTCGTTTTTTGCAGTGCATCCCATAAGAACCGTTCAATCGCGACTTGAGGCAGGCTGGCAAACGGGGGAAGAGTTCGATCATCGGGCGCGGGATACTGGCGGGCATACACTTGCCGTCCCTTGTACCAGGTCCGCTTGATCGGCCAGACGACGCCGTGCTGGGCCATGGAACGCCCGAGGCCAGGGGAGATGCGCTCCAACAGCTTAAGCGTCTCTCGATGGAGGTAAATCGCGCGGCTGCCGGGGCGCAGCCGATTTTCCCGTTCCTGTTCGAGAATGGCCGTTGGCACGCCGGAGTGGTGAAGGGCGAGCGCGGTGGTGAGTCCAACTGGTCCGGCTCCCACCACCAAGACGGGGACGTCGGGATTTCGAGACAAAGGGGTCCTCCTCCTTCGTTAGCCGTCGAACTCGCGTTCGACCCGCTGGGTGTTCTCGGGATGAGCCTCGCATCGCTCCAGACCCAACCGCTCCATAACCGGTCCGTCATTGGTCGAAAATAGATAGGCGTCGTTGGAGCCGGTGTTTACGTGCTCGTGCCACGCCCAATTGGGAATGACGAAGGTGTCGCCCGTGTGCCAGACGAAACGCACGCCGTTAATGATGGTGGCGCCGTCGCCCCGAAACACGTGGTAGATGGCACTGTGAGCGTGGCGATGAGCCTTGGTATGCTGGCCCGATACCAATTTTTGCATCATGGCACCGATGGTTATGCCGGCTGCCTGGCCCGTGGCGGGATTGATGTATTCGACCGCAAATCCATCGTACGGATCGGGATCGAGCTGTGTGAGCTGGTCCAGCACTTCTTGGGTCTTGTGCCATTTGAATACGGCTTGGGGCGCATAGGTGCGGTCGTGGTCTTGAATAGGGCGGAGACCCGAGGCGGAATAGCGGCGGGTCGTGTATCCGTTAGGGTGAGTGATGGGGTGGTTGTATTCAGGGTAATTCTCAAAAAACATGACGCCCAACTGATACAACATCGGGATATCGAGACAGTCCAGCCACAGCATATCTTCGCTGCCCACATGCACATGGTCGTGCCACAAGCCGGCCGGGGTGATGAGAAAGTCCCCGGGTTCCATATCGATACGTTCGCCTTCCACGGCGGTGTAGGCGCCGGTTCCCTGAAGGATAAAGCGAATCGCGCTTTGATTGTGGCGGTGGGCAGGAGCTTTCTCACCCGGACGGAGGAGTTGCACTCCCGCATAGAGGGTGTTGGTGAGCGCGCCCCAGCCCCACGGCTCAAGCCCCGCAAAGCCGGGATTGCTGAAAAAGACCACCCGGCGTTCGGCGCCACGGTCAGGGGTGACCAACTCGCCCGCTTCCATGACGTAGCGATACACATCGACCCATCGCCAGAGATGCGGTTGTGCCCGCGGGGACGGCTCGGGGGTCATCATGCTGCCAATTGAGTTCCACAGGGGGCCTAAGTGGTGCTGGCGCAATTCCTCGTAATAGGCGGCCAATCGGGAGCTCGCCGAATCTGACATAGGAACCTCCTTCATCTACGACAACAAGGGGGGCCGCGAAGGGATGTGGCATTTGGATGTGTTAGGCGGGAGCCCCGCGCGAGATCAAAAACTTGTTGAACCATTCGCCCATGTTTGAGGGCGGATCGGCGTAGCTTTCATGAACCAGCGTGACTAGCGTGCCGACGCCGTCGACGGTAAGCTCAAGACGGTCGCCCGCCTTGACTTCACCCACGCCTTCCGGGGTGCCGGAGGCAATGATGTCACCAGGGTGCAGGGTGGTCTGATAGGAAGCCAACGATACCAGTCGGCGAATGGAGTAGATCATGTCCTTGGTGTTGCCCTGCTGGCGGGTAATTCCGTTGACCCGAAGGTGAAATGCGATGTGTTCCAGGTCGGGAATTTCGTCTCGGGTGAGTACCACCGGACCGATGGGACAAAATCCGTCGAAGCCCTTGCGGAAGGGCCGGTCTTCTTGGCCTCGCACCGACAAGTCGAGAAGTCCGGTAATGCCAAAAATGGCTTGGTCGGCTTCCGATTCCACTACATTTTTCACGGTCTTGCCGATAATCACACCTACCTCCGCTTCGTGGTCTGTCCGCCGGCCAGCGAAGGGCAGGGTGATGGTTTCACCGGTCCCCACGATTGCGGATGGTGGTTTTAAAAAGATCCCATAATGTTCGATGGTTTTTATGTTGGCGTCTTGGTAGACTCCTTTGGCGCCGCCCATTTCGTGTTGATGCAGCCGGTAATTGACTGGCGCAGCGATAATCTTGCTAGGGGCTGGAATCGGGGGGCGGAGCCGCACATCCGACAACGAACGGCGGGGAGCGCGCTCAAGATGCTGAGCGATTTGCGGGCGAATGGCGTCAAAGCGCTCAATAAACTTCAACATCCAGGAGAAGGGCCATTCGGGTTCCCAGCCGGGTACCAGGTCGGTGATATCTAAAATGACCGACCCTTTAACGACGCCAACCCGCCAGTTGTCGAAAGCGGCTATTTTCATGGTGCTCCCTCCATGTTCGGCAGTGAGTGGTCGCGGTGCCAACAATCCTCAGGATGAAGTTACTATATTATATATCAAATCGAGAATGAAGCCTGCCGATCAGCATGCGAACGCTTAGCTTCGCGATGAGGACAAGGCCTGTTCCCGCTCTTGAACCAATGCGATGATGCGGTGCATGGCGCGATTTTTGTGTTCTTCGGTAAGTTGGGCTGCCAGAGTTCCGTCGCCGGCCTTGAGCGCCGCGAGGATGGCATCGTGATCCGCGAGCGACTGATAGGTCACCTCGTTATGGCCGGTCAGAGGACCCGGGTACCGGCCGGCGTGATTCCACAGTTCGTCAATCATGGCAACCAGCCGCTTATTTTCGCTGTGATGATAGATGGCCATGTGAAACGCGCGATTCATCTGATTCAATTCGTCAACGTCATGCCCGCCTTCATCCACGGCTTGCCGTAGGCGAGATTGGATGCCTTGGATTTGCTGAAGACCGTCCGGTGTGAGGCGGTCCGCGGCCAACCGCGTTGCCAGCGTTTCCAAGGCGGAGCGGATTTCGAAGATTTCCTTGAGGTCTTGTGCCGACAGCGGCGAGGCGACGGCACCGACGTGAGGTGTGATGGTGACCAAACCGGTTGCTGCCAACTGGGTAATGGCTTCGCGAACCGGGATTTCGCTGGTGCCGAATTCAGCCGCCAACTGCCGCACCTTCAGGCGGTCTCCAGGGCCGTACTCTCCATCGAGGATTTTTTGCTTAACACGTCTCAAGATGTAGTCTTTCTTCGTCTCAAATGGCGGGTTGGCCATGAGAACACCCCCAAGGTGTGCAATTATATATATTATATCACAAACAGGAGGAGGCATGCCGGTATGCCAACGGGCTTTCGGCAAATGGTGTGGGCCGGGCGCCTCATTTGCAAGGGGTTATCCCTCCCAGCGGACGCCCGGTCGTCCTTCGACGCCCGGTAACGGCAGAGAATCCACTTCAGATTCAACCGCGGCGCGCTCGCTGCCCGATAATTGCCGCCACGGCTGGACGGTGACAACGGCACCCGCACGCCGCCAAGTGCCAACAATCTCCCCGCCTAGGAGCAGTCCGCCGGGCCAAACGCGTGGCGTCCAGAGGGCGCCGCGCCGGTCCGATTGGGGAATCATGAGATCACGATCGGCCCCTTGGAGAAGCAAATATGGATCGCCGCTGGGGAGGAGCCGTAAGGATGTGGAGGGCTCGAGAGGAGAACGGAGGGCCTCTTTATCTTCATGAAGAATCCACCGGTCGCCAATGGGCGTCCTCACGGGCGTGAGCGAGGTGCAGAGGGCGTCAAATGTTCGAGCAGCAGATTTCAAGCCGATTCCCGCCCATTCACCGAACGCCTCCGGCGTGGTGGGTCCATAGACGTGCAAGTATCGGCGAGCGAGTTCCAGGCGAGCCTCCCGCGCTTTCATGGGGGGCGCGGGCACTGTCCAAATAGTCGGTTGCCGAGCGCCCTCCCAGCGGATCAGCACTGTACCGGTGGCGGCCGCATACCGAAGCCGGTTGGGATGCACGCCCAGCACGTGTCCCGCCTCCCCATAGGGAATGCGCCGGTCTCCCAAACTGGCCCTGAGGCGAGCCGCAAGATCCTCGGCTCTCTGCTGTCCCTGGGCGTCATCCGGGAGCGTCCCGAGGGAGAAGACGGCCCGATCGCACTCGGAGACCACGAAGACGTTAAACCGTGGACCCCATAATTGAACCAAGGCGGGATCCTCCCACGTGGACGGTGTGGTCCCTTGAACGCGAGCATGGATCGAAAGGAGCGCCGCGCGAGGCATGCTGTCTTGCAACCCGGCCCAGGCGGCTCGCCTGAGCGATGCGGCTGGAAGCCGCTCCTCGAGGGCGCCTGCCCGACGCCTGAACGAAAGAATTTGTGCTCGTGTGACAGCGAATCGTGGCTCGTTCATCCTTGTTCCACCCCGTAGTATGCTCCTCGGTCAGAACGGCGTTCGGTTTAACCGATAAGCTAAGATTCGCGACTTTTTCAGTAAAACCTTTCTGAAAATTCTTCCGTGACACGTTTCGCCTGCCGACACTATGCTTCGCACAGGGCGGGAATCGGCGGACAGGGGCTAAGACGTCTCGTGGGCTGCTGTTATGCGTCGTATAGATGCCCTTTTGTGCCTCGTGGTGGGCTTACCGGCCCGGCGTCTATCCCCGTTTTCGCAATCATAAGCTATTCCTGTCTGGGACAGACAGGAGGCTGACCATGCTTAATGCCGCCAATCTCGGACTTGTGGGGTTTCTCATTCTGGGGCTCCTTGCTCGGTCTAATCTCTTGGCTGCCGCGGCGGCTGTTCTCTTAAGTCTCCGGCTGACGGGACTCGGATTCATCTTGCCGCGCCTCTATCGACCGTCGATGGATGTGGGCCTGTTACTGCTCACCGTTGCCATGCTGGTGCCCTTTGCGTTGGGCAAGGTGAAACTCCGGGACATCGCCAAAAGCTTCGCAAGTCTTCCCGGTTTGGTTGCGATTGTGGGGGCCGCCCTCGCCACCCACCTTAATGCGCACGGCATCCATATTTACGAGCAGAGTCACTTGATGATCAGCCTCATTGTCGGGTCCATTATCGGTATCGTCTTGCTCGGGGGTATGCCGGTGGGCCCGCTGACCGCGGCCGGTGTCACCTATTTGATGCTAGAGGCAGTGACTTACATCAGCCAGTGGTTTAAATAGGGGAGCGTGCTCTCAGGACGATTGCGGCCAGTGTGGGCCCAGCAGCCGAATGAGTTCGGCCGCGCTCCACGCTTGGAAGGGAGCGCCTTGAGGGATGCCCCGGTTGGGCTCGAGAATTTCTGATACCCCGTCCAGTCCGGCCTGCCGTTGATGGCAGAAGAGCCAATACTGCACTTGGGAGAGAAGATGATCGTGATGACGACGCCAGGCTGTTCGCTCGAGGGCATCGAAGAATATGCCTAACAAATACGGCCAGGCCATTCCTTGATGATAGGATAGGTCGCGGTTGACTAAGCCGGGGCCATAGCGCGCGCGGAAATGGCGATCGTCGGGACCCAGCGACAAAAGTCCAAAGGGGCGCCAAAGATGAGTCAGGGTGGCCTCCAAAGTAGTCTCCCAATAGCGAGGATGAGCAACGGGATGCGGAAGGCCGACTGCATAGAGCTGGTTGGGCCGCTCGGCGCCCTGGTCGTCCGTACCGAGGGTGTCTCGGAGTCCGCCGTTGGGCCGGGGAAACAGGTGATTGAAGCTCCGATAGATACTTTCCGAGAGGCGGCTGTAGATGGAGCCCTGTCCCAATGACTCGGCCAACACGTCACGCAGGCGCAGCGCATTATACCACAGCGCTTGAATTTCCACGGCTTTGCCCGGACGCGGGGTGACGGCCTTTCCATCAAGGGCTGCATCCATCCACGTCAGAGCGGTATCGGGCATGGAGGCATCCAGGAGACCATTGTCGTCTACATGGACACCAGGGATGCGATTCAGGACGTAGTCAGTCAAGACGGCGTCGACCGCCTGGAGACAGCCGCGGCGGTCTTGGAGCTTTCCTGTCATTGCCATACTGGTTGCGGCGTTCACGAACCACAACCCCGCATCGGCACTGTGTCCAGGCGCGCCTTCGCCCCCTTCGGGCCAGCGATTGGGCACATTGGGCATCTCAAAGTAGCGGGTCAAAATCCGATTGGGCAAATCTTTTTGGGGCAAAGCCTGAGAAAGCCCCGGCAGGGCAATAAAGGTGTCGCGGCTCCAATCCGTGAACCAGGGAAACCCGGCGATGACAGCGCTGGACCCGTGGGCAAGATCGGCGACAAACATCTCCGCCAGGCGGGCCTCTGGAGAAAGTTGCGCACGCCGCTGCCGTTCGCTGTCAACAATCCTTTCAGGTGGGGACGAGGCAGCCGGACGGCACAGCATGAGATGGCGGTGCGCAGACCCAGCTGGAAGTGGGATTTCAAAAGATCCCGGCGTCCAAAGATCCTCATGAGCGGCATATCCGCGCCAGGCCTCTTCGGGATACCAAATATGGTGATACCAGTCCGGCCGGGGGTCCAGAACGCCGCCCTGGCTTCGGATGGTCCAAACGTCGTCGTTCCAGCCAACCAAGATGGTCTCCGAGGTGGTCTCGACATGGCTTGGCGTCCGTGCGCCCAACTGGTGATGGTTGCGGCCGGCGAGTAGGGGAACGAGACGGAGAGTGGCACTCATTGGACTTTGCCAATCGTAGCGGAGAACGACGCCCTCAAATCCGGGTGCGAGCCATATGGACTCAGTCAGCGATGCCGCGCCAACATCCCAGCGATAATGAGGAATGCCGTGTTCCAGGCGGAAGGTCGTCAACCCTTGGGGACCAGGGCCGGTCGCCCCGGAACCCCAATGGGCGCTCCAAAGCGGCATCCATTGTTGGCCGACTTTGAGATCGACGGCAACCGCCGTCAAAATGACGCGGCGATCGCGGGGCGGGTGCAGCGCTTGGGTGTAGAGGCTGTGATAACGGCGGTGAGGCCGTCGGTCGATGCTGCCCATGGCATAGGATCCAGTACCGTTGGTCAGAAGCCATTCGGACAGGTTTTTCATTTTTCCTCCGTTAATAGCCAATCGACGGCATCTCTCGGGCAGCATCCTGACGAGAGCCGTCCCTCATTCGTGCCAGCGTTTCGCGGTAGCGGCCAATGGTTGCGATGAGGGCAGAATGGCTCCAGGTGAGCGGGGCCACGGATAGAGGAGCGCCGGTGGTCGGGTCTAGCTGTTCGGCCAGTACACCGCTCTTTGGCGCATGATGTTGAACCCATTCAATAATCTCTCGAGGGCGCGCCAGATCGTCCGGAGTCCGTGCCCGCATCAGGAGATAGTCGGCAAGCCAAAGGGTGCAGATGAACCAAGGGTTTCCCGGAACCTCCGGACCGAGATGTGGTGCGCGGTGATAGTGGTCTCCCCGGTAACGGGCCAACCCGCCCACATCACTGGGCACGGCAAGGCTTTCCCGGATCCATTGGGCGGTTTGCCCCATGACCGGATGGTCGGGGGCCAAAAAGCCGAATTGGGGGATGAGCAGCAGGCTAGCATCGGGGGTGGGATCCGCTGTAAGGTTTTCCGGATGCTGCTCATCAATGAGCAAGCTCCGGTAGAGACGGGACGTGTCGGGGTCCACAAGATGGGTCAAGGCGGCGGTACGGATTTCATGCGCGGCTTGATAAAAAGTATTGGCCCGATCTTCGTAGCCAAAGGCGCGGGCAAAGTGGCCGGCGGCCATGAGACCCGCCCAAACGGATGCCGTCGTGTAGGCATGAATGCCTCGCCGTTCTTCCCAGAGGTCCCAGGACGGCCACGGCAGTCCAGTCTCGGGATGGCGATAGTCGGCCAAAAATTGTCCAGCGGGCAGGACAACGGATTCAAGCCAGGCCTCCGCCCGCTCGACATCCCGGAAATCGGCAAAATGCTCCCACATGGCCCACAGCATGGTTCCGGTTTCATCTTCCTGGATCGGCAATTCGGGTCTTCCGCCTACCACCCAAGGATGCCAGGAGGAGGCCAAGGATCCATCAGGGTTGTACTTATGCAAGTAGTAACCGCCGGGGTCAATAAGGGGAGCCATGAAATCAAAAAAGCGGCCAGATAGGTTGGGGTAACCTGCCGAGTCGAGGGCCCGGGCCACAAACGCTCCGTCCCGCGGCCACACATAGGAATAGGTATCGCGGCTGGAATCCATGATGTCGGAGTCGTTGGCGGCAACGATGCCGCCCATGCGGTCACAGTTGGTGCGCACAAGGAGCAGCGAGCGGTTGTAAAGATCCTGAAAGGGTTCGGCCTCCAGCCGATCGGCGGCACGCCGCTTCAGCCAAAGCTGCCAAAAGGCCCGTGTGCGGGTGATCAATGCCTCCGGACCCTCGAAGCCTATTAAGCCATTGAGGGTGCGCACCTCCTCCAAACTTCGACCCACCGCGATCCAGGCGTAGAGCGTCGACTCGCGACCCGGAGCGATGCGTGTGGATAGTGCGTACGTGGAATCCACCGACCCCTGGGCGATGGCATTGGCCTCGAGATACCCGTCCTCGGCATCCCGCCAAGTGCCCTGCATGCCTTGGACCTCCTTGCGCCCTGTGGCCCAAGCCTTAATTCCCGGATCTTCGTCTGCCTCGCACCCCGACATGAGGAAATAACGGCGCCCTTTATAATGCACCAAAGCCTGGCTCATGGGGTCATAAAACACGGTGTCGCCGACATCCACCCCTTAGACATGGAAGTCGTGATGAAGAAAAAGGCGAACCTCGGTCACGGCAGGATTGAGGTTAGTGATACGAAAGCGACGAATCAGGACATTCTGCTGAAAGTCGACCACATCGCTTGCCACAATGGATAGGCCCAATTTGGTATTTTGAAGGCTAACCTGAGTGGCAAGCGTATTGGGCTCGTATGCTAGTTGCCGCTCCCAGGATTCGTCCGATACCCAGGAAAACAGCCCTTGAGTCCAGACTCCTAAGTAGAAGCGGTGGCCTGCGGTGTGATTTTCCTGGCCGACGAGAGGAAAGTAGCAATCCCGAATGCAATATTGCTGGTCGAATGAGACCAATAGACTGCCGTTGCCAATGGGAAGATCGCGCGCCATGCTGTCACCTCAATGTGGTCGGGGATGTTCTGGATTCCCTTGCTCGTTTGGAGTACAAGAGGTTGTCTAGGGCCCGATCAAACGCCGCGAAAATGGCTTCCAATCCCGCCAGCATGCCATCTCGGCCCTGATCCCACCATTCCCCCGGCGTAAAGTACATAGATACGTCAGCCTCTGGCCCGGATAATTCATACCAGTGCAGCATGTGCAGATGGTCGGATTGCATGAGGCGAAGAGCGAGATCCACCGCCCCCGGCTGGCCCGTGAGTTTAGCTTTATGATACACGGAAGCCATATTTAAGAACATGTGCCACTGCGGGCGGTTGCCAACAAAGAAGTCTACCGTGCCGGTTCCGGCCCAAGTCTCAGCCTCGAGCGGCGGCGTCAGGGAGGCGGTTGGAACGACATCCAACACCTCGCTGAAGCGCACCGAAGTGATGCCGCGGCGCTTAAGCTCAACGGGCAACTGCCGCATAAAGGCAAATATGCCGGTTTCGGCGCGATGATGTTCGCCGAATGTCTCAAAGTCCCAACCTACCGTGATAAACGGTCCGGGTGCGTTCTTCAGCCATTCGGCATACGTCGGGGCCAGGAGCGGATAGCCGTCCCAGTCGCGGTTGCTGAAGCGATAGCCCACATCGTCTGAGAGGCGCCAGTGGCGGGGAATGAGCTTCAAGGAAGCGGGCCCGCGATATAACCCGGCGGGGCCTTCCGCCCCCGCCACCGAGGGGCGGCCATCGATCAGCATGGCGGAAAACCCAGCGTCTGCCAAGCTCCAATAGATGAGGTCAGAATAGAACATCTCGGTGGTGTCGGTGACCTGCACGCGCTTTTTGAACCGCTTCTCGAGACGGCCTTGCATCCACTTCATGCGCCGGCGGAACATGGCCGCGTCAATAAAAGGGATGAGGCTGTGATACGGTTCGACGCCTACGATTTCCACCCCGGGATGGGCGAGCACCCGGGAAAGAAGGCTGGTCAAGGGTTCGCCGAAGAGTTCCGCCTGTTCCCAAAAGGTCCAGGACACTCCCAGATTGACGCAAAACCCTTGATCGAGCAGTTCCTCTAAGAGGGTCAGCATGGGAATATAGGACCGCTCGGCCACTCCCGAGAAATATCGGCGATTCAGCGGGCCATCAAAAAGCGCGGCCTGCCACTGATTCATAGGGGCATCGGCCAGGAGCGGGTCGGCGAGCGGCAGGCGAAACCGCCAGGGTTGGTGCATGAGTAGGTAAAAAGCAATGGACTGGGCCATTATTGACCTCCTTGGCGGGAAAACGCCAGCGAAATCTGAGCCAGCAATTCGTCCAGGATCCGGTCCCAGTGATAGGTGCGCGCGGTCCGTCGGCCTTCACGCACGAGATCGCGTCGCAATTCCTTGGAACTCATGGCGCAGGCCACCAAGTCGGCCAAACGACGCGGATCGTCGTCGTCGGCAATGAGCCCGTTACGAAAGGCACGTGCATAATCTTCGCCGGTGCCGCCGGTGATGGCAATGCCTCCTGAGGCCATGACTTCCAGTCCCACCAAGCCAAAGGGTTCAAAGCCACTTTGCACCAGGACGGCATCCGCAGCGCGATAGAGGAGCCGCAGCATGTCTTTGGGCAGGAAGGTTCTGAGGTGCACCACATCGGCATCGGGTCCAAGTGCTTCTAGTTGGCTGAGCACCTCTTCGCGGCTGGGAGTACCCGGCATGGTCAGCTCCACCACCGTGAGTCCCAGAGACCGGGCACGGCCAAATACCTCCGCACCGTGAGGCTCCATACCTCCGCGCAGCACCAAGGTCGGACGAAAGCCGCGTGCCTTGAGCACTGCAACGGCTTCGACGGCCGTAATCCAACGTTTGTCAGGATCGAACCGTCCGACCTTAACCAATAACGGGCGGGAGAAGAGGCGCCGCAAACGTTCCACCTCGGCACGTGCTGGTTCGTGGAACCAATCGCTGTCAATGCCGTTGGGAATCACCACGGCATTGACTCCATGCTGGCCCAGCAGTTGCCGCATGAAACGGCTCACGGTGGTAATGGTAGCAACATAGCCAAGCCGGGAAAAGTCAATCTGACCGAGTCCCATGCGATGATTGGCGTTCCAGAGGATGGCGGCACTGTTTCGAAGACCGGCATGATGCAGAAGGTCGGAGATGCGGATGGCGGTCTCTGCGGTCTGCCATTCTTCTGTCAAAATCGCGACCCGCCGACCGGCTTGGCGTGCGGGCTTGGCGATCTGCTCGACAATGAAGGCGGGCAGTGATTGGTCCAGATCGGCTTTTTTCTCGTACTCGGCGGCATAGACCCCTTCGAGATGATAGCGGCTAATCCATTGTCCCCATCGGTACAAGGTGAGCGAACCCTCGGTTTCCACGCCGGGAAGGGCCGGGTCGCCGATGAAGAAAAAGTGTACGCGAAATCCCCGCGAGGCCAAAGCACGCACCAGGCCCGTCATGCGCACACCGAGACCTCCGGCTTGAGCATAAGGGTCCGGTCCCTCAAAAGCCACCGCTACGAATTCCACCTGTTCCGGATTGAGGGCTATGGGGGGCAGGGGACCTAAAACAGCATGCTCGGTCATCGTCCATTCCATCATGAGTTGACCATACTCCCTTCTTTGGCCCCCGTGACCATTTTGAGGCTGGAGACGGAAGCTACCGGGGAGATACGGGTCAAAGGCGCGAGACGACTTCCGGGACGTACATGCGTGCCCCAACCAATGCGGGAGTCGGCGCCCACGGCCGATTGGCTGCCAATGCGGCATCGACCGCCGATGGCGACACGATCGCCGATGCTGGCGTCATGGATGTGGGTTCCCGCGCCAAGAAAGGCGCCTTGGCCGATGACGGCGTTTTCCACTCGGCTCCAAGGACCGATGTAGCTGCCCTGCCCTATGACGGCGAACGGCCCAACGGTGGCATGGGCGTCGATGGTGACGTCGTCCCCCAACCATACGGGACCAATGATGCGGGCGGAGTGGTCGATGGTGACGCGTTCGCCGGGTTTAAGGCGATAGCCGAGGTGCACCCGGTCAAGCAGAGCGTCAAAATGGGATTGCCGGTATTGGTTCAACGTGCCCAAATCGGACCAATAGCCTTGCTCCTCGAAGGCAGCTAAGGTGCCGGATGCAATGAGGCTTGGGAAGACGTCGAAGGCAAAGTCCAAAGGTCGTTGTTGGGGCCATTCGGCTTCGGCTCCCGGGGTCATCAGGTAGATTCCGGTATTGACCAAATGGCGGCCGTCAATCGCTGGCGGCTTTTCCACCAGCCGTTCAACACGCCCGTCCTTCACCTCGACGACGCCGAATTGGCGCGCATCGTCTACTCCATGCACAACCATCGCGAACGGTTCAGGACGCCTGTGGAACTGATCGAGAAGATGGCTTAAGTCAAAATCAGCTAAACAATCGCCTGGGATGATCAGGACGGGATGATTCCGGTTGCGTGCCACGGCTTGGAGGGCATGGACAGCCGCTCCCGCCGTGCCGAGAGGCGTATCCTCACGGACGTATTGCAAACGGGCGCCAAACATGGAAGAGCCCAGTGTGGCCTCAATCATGGGACCCAAGTGTCCTAGCGACACCACAATCTTGTCAATGCCGTATGAGGCTAGCCAGTGAATCTGGTGAGCAATCAACGGTCGGCCGAAAAATGGGACCAAGGGTTTCGGCAAGTGGCGGGTAAGCGGGTCAAGCCGGCTCCCACGTCCTCCTGCAAGAATTATCGCGTTCATGAATAACTATCCTTCCTTAACCATGGAAAACGATCCGGACGAACCAGAGGGTTTGAGCCTTTAGTGACGTTGGGCAAGATTAGCAAAAGCGGTTGACATCGCAGATAATCGAGGGTTTTTCATAACCCGAAGTCCTTGATTTGCAATGCTTGTGGGGTCTGAGAAAATTTCTTTCCCCCTGAAT
>NZ_JABBVZ010000087.1 GCF_012933365.1 Sulfobacillus harzensis
CGCGCACATCGTGAGTCACGAAATCCTGCGAATCAGCGAGTATACGGGAGAAAAACACTAATCTATGAGGGAGCGCACTAAAAGGGGCTTTGCAGCTGGTGACCGCATGAAGCCCCTCCAAACTACTGGATCGTGGTTTCTAGCCACTCATCCAGCGCATTCCAGGGGATCCGACCGATGTCTGTCCCCGCTACGTCGCTGCTTCCATTCGATGCTGTGGCTTTGGACGGTTTTGGGACTGATCGTGAGACGGTACGGGAGACCGAGTAAGTCGGCGTCGTGAAACTTCACCCCGGCGGGGACATCGCGGTAAGAATAGGCTGTTGTCGGACAGATTAGCACCGCGTCGGCCGGTTAGCTCATGGACGCTCTCCCAGGGGCAGCAACGGTAGATGGAATCACGATATCAGCGGGTCTGAATGTGGGGGTAGGTTGTTCTCCCCTGCTTAGTCGTGCTGTGTAACACCGCCGTTTGGATTTGGCCGCTGATGGCGCTCTACGGCGTGTTTGTCGCCCTTGTGCAATCAGATGGTGTATACGACGGCGTTGTTGCCCGCCACTGATCGCGGCACAGGGCTTGGCACCTTTAATGCGATGCTGGGGTTCGCGGGCTTTGCCGCATCGCTGGGTGGGGCGCTGTTATGGCAGGCCGCGGGTCCGCAGGTACCCTTTCTCGCGGGGGCCCTTGTCGCGGGCGTGGCGTTCACCACACTGTGGTTGGTCACGAAGCCCACCGCCGAGGAGGCTCCCCAGCACCGTGGCGCTGGTCCGTAGGTGGACACCGCAAGTGCCGATCTGTGTAAGGGAGGGCCAGAGGGTGGTGAGGATCGAGTGCTGTCCTGGACACAGAATCTGTCGGTCTAGCGACGGAAGGAGCATCGATCGGGCAGGCATTCCAGCGGCAATCACAATGGCTCCAGGTGGCCCTCCGGTTCATCCATCGGACGGGCCACCCTGCGAGCAACTGAGCGAAACAAAGCAGAGAGGTGATTTTATGGCCGAGAGAATCAGAATATCGACCGGCTCTTCATGGGAACCCGTTGTCGGTTACAGCCGCGCGATTCGCGTGGGAAATCGTGTGGAAGTCGCAGGAACCACCGCCGTGAGGGATGGCAAAGCGGTCGGGATTGGTGATGCGTATGCGCAAACGGTGTGTGCCTTGGAGATTATCAAAGAATCTCTCGAAAAGGTCGGCGCCACACTAGCCGATGTTGTTCGACCAGAATGTTCGTGACAGACATCTCACAATGGGAAGCAATCGGGAAGGCCCATGGGGATTTTTTTAGGGACATTCGTCCCGTGGCGACAATGGTTGAAGTAAAGTCGCTCATCGAACCGGAACTTCTGGTGGAGATTGAAGCCGTAGCCATGATAAACGAGTAACGTGTGTGGCCCTCGTTAGTCGACAGTCCCTTGGGTTCCTCCAAATTCGGTAGCAGCAGATCCCCATGCCCCGCAGCACACAGGGACGTCTCTTGCTCGACAGGTGAAATACTTAATACAGCGAATGGCGGACATTCGGGGGCGCAATAAGCCTCCGGCGCTTGTGCGCCGCATGGCAACATTGCATAATATTCCGATCAAGCCAAGGTCGCATGGTATTCTTGGGATGGATGCGAACCATCACGCATCTACCGAGGCCGAGGTTCTCGCATGGCCATCACGCAATATAAGACTAATTTGCCAACATGACTTTGGAGTAATGAGAACGAGGAGGAGCCTTTATGAAGGCATCAATCGTCGGTGCGCCCTTTCCTATGACCTTCGACGTGACGGAGAATCTGCATCGGATGGTGGAGCTGCTGAATCAATGCGAGGCCCACGATGTGGTGGTGTTTCCCGAAGCCTCGCTATCAGGCTATTCCGATGACATCACATTTCTCGCAGGAATCGATCAGCAGCAGGTGAGTGACGGGCTGGACACGTTGCATGTGGTCGCCCGCGAAAGGAATCTTCACGTGTTTGTGGGCGCCTGTCGGGAGGACGAACGGGGGTGGCGGAACCAAGCCTATTACCTCGCGCCGACCGGGGAACGCGGGGTGTACAACAAGGCGAACTTGGCGACCCATGAACGGGGGCATCTCATCCCGGGAGATCGCTTGCCCATCTTTCATCTCAAGCTCCCCGAGGGGACGCTGCGGGTCGCGGTGCAGTTATGTCGGGAACTTCGATTCCCGGGGCAATGGCGCGTATTGTCGGAAGCCGGTGCCGACCTTTTCGTGTATATGACCCACCTCATCGAGGATGAACGGCATCGGCCGGTGTGGAGAAGTCACCTCATCAGCCGGGCCGCCGAGAACCAGCGCTGGGTCGCCGCCGTGAACGTTGCCCATCCGGTGCAAAGGTGCCCATCCATGCTGATCGACCCCTCCGGCTTGGTCATTTACGAAACCGTGTCGGAGCATGCGTGCCGTATGCGTGCCGAGGTTGATACGAACGCCGTGTCCAATTGGTATCTGAGTCAACGACGCACCGATTTGACGCGACGGGGCAACCGTGCGGAATGATGCGAACTTAACCCGACAGCATGGGCAATCCCGCGAGCCAAACATGACGGCATCGCCACGTTCGCCCATTGGATCAACTTGCACGTCCGTGTGTTAAGTAGCGGGCTGGATGGTTGGAATGCCGCACGCACAAGACTTAACGTTGCTGAACAAGGCCTTCTGGAGCGAAAACCATGCCAAGGTAAATGGCAACTCTAATGAATGACGGATAAGGCGGTAGACATCATGCAATATCGTCGGCTAGGACACTCGGACTTGCGTGTATCTATTTTGGGCCTCGGGACCAGTGGTCTCGGAACGCGCGCAGATCTCCGCGAATCGCACAGGATTCTGGACCGCGCGCGGGATGCCGGCATGACCCTGATTGATACGGCTAATGTCTATGGCCGGGGCGCCTCGGAGTCGGCGATTGGCACCTGGCTTCCCCAACATCGCTCCGAGGTGATCATCGCGACCAAAGCGGGGCTGCCGGTGGGTGATACGGCCCGCGACCGCGGGGCGTCCCGGAGCCACCTGACGCGAGAGTTGGAAGGCAGCCTGAGACGGCTGCACACCGATTACATTGACCTGTATCAGGTGCATACCTTCGATCCGGTGACGCCCCTCGATGAAACGCTACAGACCTTGCAGGACTTCGTGCAAGAAGGCAAGGTGCGCTGCGTCGGCGCCTCTAATTACCGGGCCTGGGAACTGATGAAGGCCTTAGGGATCAGTGAACGACGGCAACTCGTCTCGTTTGTGTCGCACCAGTGCAGCTATTCCCTGGCCGACCGGACCCCGGAACGCGAGATGGTGCCATTGCTGCGCGACCAAGGAGTCAGCCTCATTGCCTATTTTCCGTTGGGCTCGGGTCTGTTGACGGGTAAGTACCGCCCGGGTGAGCCAGCGCCTCCGGGCTCTCGCGGTGCACGGGCCACCGGTACATTCCCATACCAGGACCCCGCCCTGTTGGCCTTGGCTGCCGAGGTGGAGGCGGTGGCGGACGAAATCCAGGCGCGTCCGGCCCACGTGGCCCTGGCGTGGCTCTGGCATCATGCCGAAGTAGCCTCCACAATTGCCGGAGCCCGGCTCGTCGGGCAACTAGAGGAAAACTTAGGCGCCCTCGCGATCACGTTGCCGGACGACGCACGCCGACGCTTAGACGTAGCCAGTGAGCGATTCGCCCATGGCGAGCCGCTCGGAGACTACCGGATCGATGAAAGAAAGGACGGGTGAACGATGACAGATGCTGCGAGGGAACGTCACGTCGTGATTGTGGACGTGCACGCGGTACTCCTGAGAGACGAACGAATTTTACTGGGACGTCGGCACCAGACGGGGTACGCCGATGGCCTGTTTCATCTCCCGGCTGGGCACCTCGAAGCCGGAGAGTCGGTCGTGGAAGGACTGGTCCGTGAAGTCCGTGAAGAGCTAGGCGTACACCTGAATTCGGGATCCGTCCGCTTTGCTCATGTGATGCACTCTGCGTCGGGTACCGGGCGCGTGGCGTTCTTCTTTGTGGCGGACGATTGGGTCGGGACGCCCAGCAACCAAGAAACGAACAAATGTAGCGAGATCGCCTGGTTTGGCTGGGACGACTTGCCGGATCCGATGGTCCCATACGCCCGCGTCGCGCTGGATCATATTCGGGCCGGGACAAACTTTTCAACGTTCGGCTGGTAAGGTCCGGATTGAACCCCGCTTGCGGCACAAACGGGGGCAATTGTCCCACAAGGAGTTCGTGGTCTGAGCCGCGAATTTGGCTGTGAGTCAGGAAAATGCCGGAGCACCGTGTTGAAATCGCCAGTGACTCCAGTGGGTTGCGGCGACTCTCTGCCGGAACTCATTCGCGCTGTCGACGATCAACAAAGAGATGGAGGGGCAATGAAAAACTTCGTGGAACGCCTGGTGGGTGTCAAGCCGCCGTTCAGCCAAGCGGCATTGTTCGAAGTGGTGGCTGCGCTAATCTTTCTGATCGCGCTCTTCTGGCCACATTTGTCGATGACCAATTTATTGAAGGGCCTTTTGATCGGCGGAATCTGGGCGGTTTACGGCTTTGTTAGCTATTTGAAAACCATTAGCGAATCGCCATGACGTTGAGACGGACGACGGCTGGCCGTAGGACCGGTGGGTCGTCGAGAACGGTCTTCGACAGCGCGAGGTCTGCTGATGAGTCTCGTGACAGACAGTCATCACCGGAATCCAGAAGAAAAGGAAAACGGCCCCGATATTGCCGTGGGGAGCATCCCTGTTCCGTCACGTTCACGGCGCCCTGTGGGCATGGGTTAACGGGCACGGCTTCGATCGGATTCCTCCTTGGGGCTTTCTCCGCGGTTTATTTGGCAGCATCCGGTGATTTAAGAACGCTTGGTGCTACGATCCGCGCAACGGCGGCTCTGTCATTGTTCACTTGGCTAGTGACCGGGATAGGGCGGAGAGCGCCGTTGCGACCCCGTGCCCCTCGCATGTGTCTTCCTCGGCAGCGAGCTTTGGGATAGAAACAACACGGCGCTCTGCTCGTAGCGGGGCTGGTGTCGGTTGCATCGCTGCGGGCGGCTTGCTTGGCGATTCGCTATTACGGTCATGCGGTCTTTCTCTGGCACCTCATGATGATGACGACTCGGGGGCGCGAGCGCCTAAGCTTCGTTTTGTTCCCGAGTCGGCGTGTAGACCCCGGGATGCGCGCCGGGATTGCACCTTCGGGGGTAAACGCGCCGAAGGACGTTAGATCCTGTGGTATTCTTAGCACAGGATCTCCCGACGGCGTGTGCTAAGAAAGGTTGTGGACGATGATGGGTTTTCGGTCATGGAAGCCGTCGCAGCGCGTGCGTTGGCGTCAGATGTCCGTGCCACAGCAATCGGGGTGGTTGACCGGGCTCATTGCGCTAGGCGCTACGATGACGGCGGTATCGGCCACTCAACTGGAACCCGTCTTCTGGCGAGGCTTCATGACAGGGGTCTGGGGGACCGGCACGGCGGTGCTGATTGGATTACTGGTTGGCATTCAGGTCTCGGCTCGACATCGCTAACTCCACGCCGAACGCGGGCAAGACGAATTCCCGGACGACCGTTTGTCGGCGGGGCGGCCTCTATCTTCGTTGCATAGGGGAATACCGGATACGTGAAGTTTAGCATCCGCGTACACGACGTCTGTTTAGGATCGGCTATGTGGCGTTAATCTCTTTGTGTAACCCACAGTACCCCAGCAACCCGCTTGCTACCGGCAGGTGTGATCCAACGGCCTGACGGCCGTCGATGAATGAATAGCCGGGGTTCGGAGGCGAATCTTCCATAAGGAACCCGGCACGATGGGGCCCGGATAGTTGGTGGCTTCGACGCGTGGGACATCCAACCAAATCCGATAATCCAGATATGGTACAACATCCGGGGGAAACAAGCCGACGCCTTCTCGGATCACGAAGCGCTCCACAAGGAGTGCGTGGGCACGGACTCTCCCATGAATCCCAGTCATCACAATGATAGGTTGACGTTCAAGGGATGACAGTACCTGAACCGGTTCCGGTTTCGCAGGGTGTCGGGCCTCTGGGGCTTATGGCCGACGGCTTGGCATGCAATACCGTGCGCCATCTACTTGTTGCAAATCGGGACACCGCGCTCAGTGCTGCTCCGCCTCCCGATATCAGTCTCTCTGTGATTTCACCCATCCGTCACCACGAGCCGTCACCACGAGCAAGGTGAAGCCCAGATATACCATAGACGGGAGCGTACTCGGAAGACGTTTCGAGATGGCCCCGATGTCAGACGCCACTACGTAAGAAACACGTCCGATGCAGGGTGTTGTCCGGGGCTATGGTCACCCCCGTCACCACGCCGTCACCAAGAGCGGATGGAAAGGAGGATTTTGTCGCGACGCGGTAGACAGTGCCAATCGCCCAAACCCTTGTCAATCAAGCACTCCAGCCTATTCGGTAGACTGTATTGACAGGCCTTCCTGTGTCTTCAAATCCAATGGCCGGCTTTAGAAGTCGGCGGTGGGTTCGATTCCCACATATCCCCGCCACAGTCAAGCCCCGCAAGGCTTCCGAGGATCGGAGGCCATTTTATTTTGTTCTCAAAATACCCAAAAAGCCCCAGTTTTATTCCGCCCGTCACCACGAGCCGTCACCAAGAGAGTGCGGAGCCCAAAGACCGCGGTAAATTCCAGCGACGCTGGAGACGATCTGCGCGATATGGTAACAGAACGAACTTCCGGATTTGCTACCAAGACTTCTGATGCGTCAATGAGCGAGCCGTGGCAAACGCCTCGCGTGTATTTCGCGCGTTGAAGTATGCGGATATACATCACGATGTATAATGAACACATAGACTGATTGGGGAGCGATGAATCGTTGGGATTCTATGGCCCATGTAGCAAGGAGGGGATGGCATGCAGCGGACCAACATTTATCTGGACGAGGACCAGTTACGACTCCTCAAACATCTGGCTGCCGAAGAGAATAAGCCGGTGGCCGATCTCGTCCGGCAAGCGGTGGACCAGTTCTTGCGCAGTCGATTAGAAAACGATGTGACGTGGCAAAACGACATGACGGCCCTCATCGAGCGGGTGCGCAACCGCGTGTCCCACGCCATCGATCCCGACGAAATTGAGCGTGACGTCCGCCAAGCGAAGCAGGACGTGAGAGCCGCGCGGCGATGAACGTGGACGTCGATGCTAAGGGCGGGGTACCGTCAAATCAGGGCGCCTGCGCGTAATTACTCCTCTTTCTGCGGTCTGATGGTGTCGAGACGGTTTTGGGTCGTCTAAGTAAAAGCTTATGGTATTAGTGAGGTGTTCATATGGCTATACCACAGATCTCTGAACTATTACCTGTATTTCTTCAGCAATTACAGGATGGCAATACATATAAGATGGCCACGGTGATCGAACGGGTCGCAGATTACCTGGCATTGCCCCCAGAGGATCGGCAGGCAATTCTCAAGAGTGGAGAGCCCGTGATAGCCAACAGGCTGTGGTGGCTTAACACCCATTGCTATCACGCAGGTTTGTTGGAACGTCCATCTCGTGGAGAAGTTCGCCTTACCGCGAAAGGCCTTGATGTAGTGCGCGAACATGTACCGATTAGTATGGCGTGGATTCGCCAGCAGCCGGAGTACCAAGTATGGACGCAGTCTTCGCGAAATCGCACCGCCGCGGCTGTTGCCGCTGTATCGGCTGATGCTGATGTAGCAGACAAAACGCCTCTTGAGGTTTTAGAGGCCAATCATCGGGATGTCCGTAATTCGTTAGCCGACGAGTTACTAGAGCGCGTCCGTATGTCGACGCCCAGTGCTTTTGAGAGGCTCGTGGTGAAGCTTTTGGTAGCGATGGGCTATGGCGGGGGACAAGACACAGCCGCACATGTTGTAGGCGGTTCCGGTGATGGGGGCATTGATGGAGTGATCAATGCCGATCCTCTGGGATTGGACGTCCTATACGTTCAAGCAAAGCAGTGGCAGGATACAGTTGGAGAGCCGGTTGTGCGAGATTTTGTGGGAAGTCTTGTAGGAAAACATGCAACGAAGGGTGTGTTAATCACAACCAGCGCATTTAGCGCTCACGCCGTAAGTTATTCCAAGGGACTCCCTCAAAAAGTGATTCTCATTGATGGCGACAGATTAGTGGATTTCATGATTCAGTTCGGTGTTGGTGTGACCGAGGTTGCCAGCTATATTGTCCACCGAGTAGACGGTGATTTTTTTGAGGAATTGTAGGTTTATTGTGACCTAATTCGGACTCATAGGGGGTGCTGGTCAATACCGTCTCAATGGTGAAGCATCGCTGGCATTCACGCCAAATCTATTTTTATTTAGCATCGCGCCCCTTTGGTCGTCTCCCAGATTCTCAGAGTTACTGACATTTTGGCAGCGGACGGAAATTTAGCGCTTATCGAGACGTCTCGTCAGTGTGCCTTCCAGCGACAACCTTATTAACCGGGAGCCATGCCAGTGGTATTCGGTGCGCAATTGAGACTTTACTATAGGGTTGTACATAATATCACGATGGAACTCGGTCTTACTATTTTGACATATATCAGGTGCGATATTGTTGACCGTGTACCCAGATTCCGTAATAATGTCGATATCTGGAATGAAAGTGACGAATGCCTTTGGAGGATACTTGGCAGATCAAGCCGGAAGACATTAGGCGTCTTCGGTCGCGATTGGGATTGAGTCAGCAACAACTCGCCGATAAACTAGGGGTTTCGTTTGCGACCGTGAGCCGCTGGGAAAACGGGCATACGAAGCCGTACCGTTGGCTTGGGGAACGCTTACGCCAGTTAGACGAACAGGTAATTGGGGACACAGACAGGGGCCCTTCTGCGCCAACCGGCGCCGTGACGCCAATGATGGCGACACCCCGGCTCGATTTTCTGGCACCCTCGGACGCAGTACGCGCGGCGGCGGAAGCCGAATGGTTGGCGTATGGGTATTTAGCTAATCCGACATTTGCCACGGAGACTTCTCTCATCGATCCTTTGCCTCACCAACGCATCGCCGTTTATGACGTTATGTTGCGTCAGCCGCGCTTGCGATTTTTACTAGCGGATGATGCTGGCGCAGGGAAAACCATCATGAGCGGGCTTTACGTTCGGGAGATGCTGGCTCGGAAACGGCTCCAACGGATCCTCATCGTACCGCCGGCGGGATTGGTTGGCAATTGGCAACAGGAGCTGCAGACGCTGTTTCGCCTCTCCTTTCGCATCGTCAATGGGTCGGATGCACGGTCTGGGAATCCGTTTCTTGGCCCGGATAGTAACCGGGTTATCGTGAGTGTGGACACCCTGACTGGAGAAACACTGCGAAAGCGGTTAGCCGACCCTGATGTACAGCCATATGATCTTGTGATTTTTGATGAAGCGCATAAGTTGTCCGCGGATCGTGAGCCGGATGGCCGGATTCGGAAGACGCAACGCTACCGATTGGCGGAGTGGTTGGTCGGCGCCGCATCGGATGACGAGGATATTATTTTGGGGTGGTCGGCGCAACATGTCTTGTTGCTCACGGCGACGCCCCATATGGGGAAGGACTACCCATTTTTTGCATTGTGGCACCTCTTAGAGCCGGAGGTGCTGTCAACACCCGATATGCTGGAACGCTATCCGGACCACGAGCGCCAAAAGCACTATATCCGGCGGACGAAAGAGGAAATGGTCACGTTTGAGGGCAAGCGGCTTTACCCGACACGTGTCTCCACCACGGTGGCCTATCCTCTCTCGCCGTTGGAACGGCAGCTTTATGACCGCACCACCGCCTACATTCGCGAGACCTATAACCGGGCGGCCGGCTTGAACCGCTCAGCGGCACGACTGGCCATGAGTGTTTTTCAGCGCCGCTTGGCAAGTTCTGCGTATGCCCTGGCTACATCACTCAAACGACGACAGGATATGCTGGATCAGTACATCGTACGGGCTGAGAATCATCAGTTGGATATTGCCGCGGAACAAGCCCGGCAACGGGCATGGGAGGATGACCCACTCGAGTCCATGACCGGCGATGAAGAGGCCAGCGATAATGGGCGGGAAGAGCACGAAGTGGCGGAGGACCGCGGCACGTCGGCATTGCTCGCGTCTTCTCTAACAGAACTGCGATCGGAACGAGCCGAAGTCGAATCGCTGTTGGCGTTGGCGCACGCGGTATTGGCCCAGGCGGACGAGGCGAAATTTCAACGCCTCCGTGAACTGGTTCGCGATCCACGGTTTGCTGGCGAAAAGCTCTTGATCTTTACGGAGCATCGCGACACCTTGACCTACTTGCACGACCGTTTGGAAGCATTAGGGTTTGCCGGTCGCATTGCGCAGATCCACGGGGGCATGCCATATCAGGAACGGGAAGCCCAAGTGCGCCGGTTTCGTCAGCCCGGGTCGCATGGGGGGGGCAGACATTTGCCTTGCCACCGATGCGGCCGGAGAAGGAATTAATCTGCAGTTTTGTTGGGTGATGGTTAACTACGATATCCCGTGGAATCCGGCCAGGTTAGAGCAGCGGATGGGACGTATTCACCGCTATAAGCAGACGCATGATCCGGTGCTCATCTTTAACCTGGTGGCGGATAACACCCGCGAAGGCCGTGTTCTACAGACGTTGTTGGATAAGTTAGATCGAATTCGCCAGGAGTTGCGGTCGGATAAGGTCTTTGACGTGATTGGGCGACAATTGGCGGGCTGGTCGCTTCGGGATCTGTTGTTGGAGTCCCTGGATGACGAGGCGATTGTGAAAAAACTCGAGGAGCGTGTGAGTACGGAACAGGTGGCGGCGGCGATTCATAGTCAGGATGCGATCCTGC
Organism: Sulfobacillus harzensis; assembly: GCF_012933365.1. Taxonomy (GTDB): domain Bacteria; phylum Bacillota; class Sulfobacillia; order Sulfobacillales; family Sulfobacillaceae; genus Sulfobacillus_B; species Sulfobacillus_B harzensis. The sequence continues at coordinate 10,771 of NZ_JABBVZ010000087.1, forward strand.
CGCCCAGCGGAGACGTAATGGATCAACTGCCGGCCGCCCGAGAACAACTGAAGCGCGAGGCCTACCATCGGCTGCTACCAGGCTACGTGCGGCATTTTTTAGGCATGGCCGCGGTCCTGTTGGGGATTGGGTGGGACGGGGATCTGGATAGGGAGTTTTCCTTCAAAGCCTTGAAGACCGGTGCCCTTGATCCGCTGCTACCGACTATGGAGCGGTATCCGGTTGAGGTGAGGAATCGGTGGACTCTTACGAAACGCCTCGACGGGGACGCCGTCTACTTCCATCCTGGGGAGCCGGTGTTCGACGTGTTGAGGGCATGGGTCGCGGGCCAATATGCCGAAGAGGCCATGCGTGGCACCGTACTAGTGGATCCCGAAGCGCGCGAGGCGTATGTCTGCCACTGGGTCTTAGCACAGGTCAGCGAAGGGGCAATGACAGGGGCTTTCCGGGTGGTCGAGACCCGGTTATTCGCGGTGCGACAGTGGGCAGACGGGCGTGTGGAAGAAGTGCCTGCCGAACAATTATTTCTTCTGCAGCCTGGGAATCGTATACCACCGCAGTGGCTCCAATTAGCTGCCCGCGCCGAAGCGCAATTGGAGCACATTCGCGAGTTCCTGACCCAATCCCTGACCGATCGCTGGTTGCAGCCACTCCGAGCCCAAATGTATCAGCAAGCCAGTGAGGATTGGCAATGGGTCGAGGAAGGGTATCGGGCCTTAGAAGCCGATTTGGCCATCCAACGCAGCACCGTGACCCAACGCATCCGGGCTGGGGAATCGGCCCTTCAAGGGCGATTGACGGCCATCCGACGGCGACAAGCTGTTTTGGACGCGGAGAAGGCGGAAGCGCAAGCGCGAATCCTTCAAGCACCCGATCGCCTGCGTCTTGAGCCCATGACCTTCTTTGCAAACGCCTTGGTGATTCCGGCAGTAGATCCGGCCATTCACGCGGAGTTTACCCGGGAGGTGGAGGAGGTGGCCATGGCCGTCGCGCAAAGCCAGTTGGAACAGGAGGGCTTTGTCGTCTACGATGTGTCAACGCCCGCGAAGGCGCAGTCGGCCGGACTCAGCGCCTGGCCGGGATTTGACCTTTGGGCTCGGCATCCGGATGGCCGGGATCGGGCGGTGGAAGTCAAGGGGCGTGCGACGCGGGGGACGATTCTGGTGTCGGACAACGAATGGGCTAAGGCCTGTACCTTGCGCGACCGGTATTGGCTCTATGTCGTGTGGGATTGTGGAAGTGCCCATCCCTATTGTCTCCCGGTACGGGATCCGTTTGGGCGGCTTCTCGCCACCACACAGGGTGGCGTGTCAATTGGGCCTGAGGCGATCATGCGGGCCGTTAAAGAACAGGATGAGGGAAAGGACTGAGAATATGGCCGACGATACGCGGCTGATTGAGGTGGCGTTCCCGCTCAAACAAGCGTCATTAGATTCTGTCCATGAAAAAAATGTCCGCCATGGCCACATCTCCACATTGCATATTTGGCCGGCCAGGCGGCCCTTGGCGGCGGCGCGCGCCGCCCTATTGGCGACGTTGCTACCAGACCCCGGCACACCCGAGGCTCGCCAGAAATTGGTGGAGCGGATTGGTGGTCGGGTCGTGAAGACGGTTGATAAAAACGGATCCAAAGTCAAGGAAGAGACGGTAGGCGGGGTTCTGCATTGGGGCCGCGAATCGAGTCCCGACATGGATTGGTTTCGGGAGCAAATACGACAGGCCTATGGGGGGCGGGCCCCGAAAGTGCTCGATCCGTTTGCGGGAGGCGGAGCCATCCCGCTGGAAGCGATGCGGCTCGGTTGTGAGGTGACGGCCGTCGATATCAACCCCGTGGCATGGTTTATTTTGAAATGCACCTTGGAGTATCCACAAAAGCTGGCCGGCCAGACGCGGCCGTTGCCGGATTTTGCCCTTCAATCACCCGAGTTCATGGAGGCCTTTTTGCACCAAGGCGACAAGAAAGGCAAAACCCGTAAGAAGAATGCGACCAGCAAGGGACAAATCGATTTTCTGGCCGTTCCCGAAGCCGATCTCGCGTGGCATGTCCGGGCTTGGGGCCAGTGGGTGTTGGATCAGGCTAAACAAGAATTGGGCCGATTCTATCCCACAACTGATGGGAAGCCAACTGTCGCGTACCTTTGGGCGCGGACGGTGACGTGTAAACATTGCCGAAAGACCATTCCTCTGCTCAAAACCCGTTGGCTGGCGAAGAAAGACAAAAAGCGGGCGCGGTTGACAATGACGCCAAACGCTGATGGAACCGGTATTGAGTTCGGTATTGAACAGGATGTGCCGGTGGTGGGGGGGAACGCGGCCCAAAAACGGGCACACGACAAGGAACTGGGTCAAGGGACCATGTCGCGGTCGGGGGCAAAGTGTCCATTATGTCAAACCATCATGACCATGGAAGATATTCGCTTGGAAGGTCGAGCGGGCCGACTCGGGACCGTCATGACTGCCGTGGTGGTGGATGGTCCGAAGGGAAAGGAATACCGAGTGCCGACCGAGGACGAAGTCCAGATGGCGCACGCCGCCGCCCAGGAACTAGAGCGGGTCTATGCAGACATTCCGTTTGGGATACCGAACGAACCTACTCCGAAGGGAGGCTCTGGAGCAAGTCGAGCTTTCTCTGTTGATGGATATGGGTTTGACACGTGGTCTAAGCTGTTTACGTCGCGGCAGTTGTTGGCGATAGGAGTTTTGATTCGCACATTGAGAAGAGCGGGATCCGAAATTCAACGGTTGTACAATCCTGAATGGGCCGAGGGTGTGTTCTCCTTACTAGCGCTTAGCATGGATAGATTGGTTGATTTCAATTCTGCTTTTTTAGCATGGATTATTAGTGTTGAAGCGATCCGAAATACTTTTGGTCGATATGCGCTGCCGATGAATTGGGATTTCAGCGAGGCGGTACCTATTAATTCGGTGCGGGGAAGTTGGGCCCAGACGACAGAAGCCATACTTACAAGTATCCAGACAAGTTTTGGGGCGATTCTACATGGGACACCTCCGCCGAGTATCGTTCAAGACAGCGCAATTTCTATGCAAACACTCGATATGAACGGTCAATATGATTTAGTCATAACTGACCCGCCGTATTATGATGCAATACCTTATTCGGACTTAATGGACTTCTTTTATGTGTGGCTTAGGCGGTTGTACACAGACCAATTTGCTTCTGTAGCTGCAGCGTTTCGAAACGATTTATCACCAAAGTGGGATACGGGTCGACGTAATGGCGAATTGATTGATGATGCCGGACGCTTTGGTGGAGATAAAACGGAGTCCAAACGGGTGTACGAAGACGGCATGTTTCGGGCTTTTAATCGGTGTCATGAGTCTTTGAGGGTCAATGGTCGCTTGGTTATTGTTTTTGCTCACAAGCAACCGGATGCATGGGAAACGCTTGTGTCAGCCATTATCCGCGCAGGATTCGTAGTAGATGCTAGGAGAGTTTTCATAAAGTCTCCCGGGAGCGTCGACCTGGCGGAACGCGCCAAGATTTTGCGATCGCAGCCAGCACGGAGGGCACAGG
>NZ_JABBVZ010000088.1 GCF_012933365.1 Sulfobacillus harzensis
AACAAGTTTTCGATTCATACCACAATTATACAATGATGGATAACCATAGATAAAGTTTTAAGAAACTGTTAAAACCCTACGATTGCACTTAACGTCAGTGCCAGAACCGGCGTCTTGTATTTGGCGTGGGTGCGTGAAAACGCTGGGGGAATGAGTTTGTCTTGGCCCCAGGCATAGACCCAACGCGATTGTGCCAGGTAAATGGGCAGGAATGTCTTAATGACGATGAGGGCCACGCAAAGATTTATCAGTGCAGAAAGCCAAGGCGGCATGACGAACTGCAGCAGCCCGGAGGAGGTGGTGTAGGCGGTCAGAGCTTTGGACGTGCTCATTCCCGCGATGACCTGCCAGGGGACGGCGTGATAGACGGCAAAGGAAAAGAGTGTGTAGACCACAGTGACAAGCGCAACGATAATGAGGACGGCCTTGGCCAATGAGGTCGTGGGATTCTTGGCCTCGCCTCCAGTCTGGGTGGCGGTGGATAGGCCCAGATAGCCGAAGAACAAGGTGGGCAGTGCGGCCTCAAATGCGACACGGATGCTGGACTGTTGAACTGGTGCCTTGGCCGCCAATACTTTGGCAGATAGATGCAAACGGGTCGCCAGGGCGGCGTCGAAACTTGCGTGTGTCGTCGAAAAGCCGTAAATCATCATAACGGCTGACACGACCAGGACCAAGAACATGGCAACAACTACCAAAATACCCGCCAAGCGCACGCCGAAGACGTGCACCGCATAAAGCCCCCAGATAATAATGAGGCCGGTCAGGATAATGCCTGCGGATGAGGTAAAGAAAGCGCCTAATCCGGTTAATCCCATGGCGTGAGTAGCGCTTGCAAGAAACGAAGGGGCCGCATACGACAGGGTGCCCAACGATCCGGTAAATCCAAACCATGCTAACACGGTGACCACAAAGGCGATGCCGGGACTGACGGAACGGGAGATCATGACGTATTCGCCGCCGGCGCCGACGAGTCCGGAGGCAAAAAAGAATCGGTAAGCGATGACAGTAAAGAGGGTGATAACGCCTCCCACTATCATGAGAAGCGGCACTAGACTTCCAACGCCGGCTGAACTCCCCTGTATTTGGGTCGAGACGAAAAAGAGACCCGAGGCAATTTCGTTGGTGAGCCCAAAAGCGATAATGCTCAGTAATCCCAAGACACGAGTCAGTTGATGGCTGCTCGCCATTGTTTTCCCTCCTTCTTTTGGCTGGCTGGTGAGAGGTCATGGGCTGTCTCAGCAATTGTTATGGGCGGCAACGCAGGCGATTGATTATGAACTCTTTGGGGCCGGCGTACAGTCGATTTAATACGCGGCGCGCCAGTATGTCAGTCGCACCGTAAGCGGGACACTCCACTTGTTGGAGGACATCCCGCTGTCACCAGCAGGGCATCGGCGAACGTTTCCTTCGGGGACGAAATGCGTTCAGCGTCGCTGCCGATCATGTCGGTACGCCCAGTGCAATCGCCTCGTTAATGGCACTCTATGCACGCTTTTCTGAGGAACTTCTTCTTTTATCACGTTAATGGGATGCATTGTCAAAGAGTCTTCAGCGGATGGCAATATGTACGGGTCGCGATGGTCGTACCAAGTCCCGGGGACCGGCGGGCCCCTTGAGGCACGAGGCGGAACAGGTCATGCGGGGAGGGCAAGAGGGCTGCCTTCCAAACGGGAACAAACTTATGCCGAGGGCTCATCTTGGGCATGGATGACAGCAAATTGTGGGGGAACGGTCAGGAATGGAAACGCCATGACAACCACCAGGGCACCCGCCAGACCATAGACGAGGGGGAGCGGCAGGATGCTTCCGGCCCATCCGGCTAGAATGGCTCCAACAGGCGTTGAGACGGCGCTCACCGCCATGAGTGAGCCGCCAATGCGGCCCAGCACCTCCCCGGGAACCGCCTGCTGGATGGTCGTCGTCATGACGGCATTGAGGATGCCAAAGGCCGCCCCGATCAAGCCAAGGGCTCCCAAAGATGCCCAGGCAGCGGGATAGATGGCCATACCCATCATCGCCAAACCCGCTAAGGCCAACGCCCCCATGATCTGCCCCGTGAGCGGCCATCGAGCGGGGAGGCGGGTTGCGACAAGACCGCCCACGATGGCTCCCAGGACGGTTGCGCCTTCCAATAAGCCATAGAGTGAGGCGTGCCCGTGCAACTGTTGGCGTGCCCATGCGGCGTCCAGCACCGTCAGCGCCATCATTGCCAAGTTGACAACCAAGGCGGTGGGCAGGGCACGCTTTAAAAACGGGTGGGTCCAGAGCGTGCGTTGTCCGGCGACGATGGCACGTCCCACATCAGGGAGGTGCGACGTGACGGAGGTCGCTGGCGCGGGGTTCCTTAAGGTTCGGATGCCAAAGAGTGTCAGCGCCGAGACCAAAAAGGTAGCCGCGTCGATGCTGGCCAGTCCCGCCGCTCCCAATGCCGCCATAGCCAAGCCGCCTATGCCATAGCCAACCCACTGGGATAAGGCGGTGGCGCTCTGATCCAGACCGTTAATCGTTTCAAGCGATTCGAGCGGGACAATATCCGGCAGGAGCGCGTATTGCGCCGGACTGAAGAGCGAGCCTAAGAGGTTGACGGCAGCGACCAACGAGAGAATGAAGATGAGGGGCGAATGCGGCGATCGTAATAGCCAAGCTGCACCGGCCAACAGGCCGAAGCGCACGAGATCAGTCGCAATCATTGTTCGCCGCCGATCCCAGGAATCCACCAGCACGCCGCTGACAACGCTAAAAAGCCCGCTGATGCTGGTGGCGGCACCCACCAGCCCGAGATCGGCGCGCGAGTGAGTGTCAGCCAGCACCAACCAATAGACGGCAACGGTAAAGCAAACGTTGCCCATTTGGGAAACCCATTGCCCTCCCAACAACAACCAGGCGTTTCTCTTGACCCACCGGGCATTTTCGGATTCGCCTGGATTAGTCATGGGAATCCTCCTCGGTGGCAATCCATGGAACGGCACTCCATGACGAGACGACGCGCACCGCGTTGGCGGGACGCGACCGGGGGTCGTAGCGTCCGTAGGACGCCATTATGTCTTGGACTGCTTGGCGCAGCGTCTTGACCTCGTCGGGCGTCAACCACAGCACCGCATCGATAAACTCTCCCATTTCCGCGATATTCGCCGGGAATCGGTGACGGTTTCGGCGGAACCAATCCTCGACGGCACGGCTTTGGCCTCGCAAGGCAGTCTCAACCGCCACGGTCACCGGGTCATGCGGATTTGAAGGCAAAACATGGTCGGGGTCCCCCACGTATTTCCACGGCCGCTCACGGCCATGCCGTTGATCGAGCGCTTCCACCCATCCTGCCTTGGCGAGAGCTCGTAGGTGCCAACTGCAGGAGGAGGGACTGGCGCCCACATATTTGGCGCATTCGGTGGCCGTGGCGGGCCCCGAACTGGCCAGATGCTGCAAGAGGGCTATGCGCGTTGGATGGCCCAGCGCGCGAAGACGCTGCGATTCAGGCGGCAACGGGGGCGATCCCGGCATATGAAACACTCCTTTCGAAAGAAGTGTTTCATAAAGGGATCGATACTGTCAAGCGCTTGTCTTTCGTTGAGGCAGGGACTATTTGGGTGTAATCTCAAAGAAAACGCGCGTTGGAGGGGAGACGATGGAACTTAGGGCCTCGGTGATGCCGCCGACGTTTCAGAACATGGACGAGGAGAGGCAATATAGGAAACAGCGCTTGGCAGGCGCATTTCGGCTGTTTGCGCGCTTTGGATTTGATGAAGGGGTGGCGGGACACATTACCGCCCGTGATCCGGAACGCCCGGACCACTTTTGGGTCAATCCCTTCGGCAGGTATTTTGGGGCCATTCGCGCCTCCGATCTGATTCTGGTGAATCATGAGGGTGAGGTGGTCGAGGGTGATGGTATGGTGAATGCGGCCGCCTTTGCCATTCATGCAGCTGTCCATCAACTGCGGCCCGATGTGGTTGCGGCGGCCCACACCCACTCTATATATGGGAAGGCATGGTCTACGCTGGGCCGACTATTGGACCCCATTACCCAGGATTCCTGCATCTTCTATGAGGATCACGCGTTAATGACCGAGTATACGGGCGTGGTGTTGGATCCTGAGGAGGGGCGGCGAATCGCGAAAACACTGGGGTCGTCGAAGGCTATTATCCTTCAGAACCATGGACTTTTGACGGTGGGTCAGAGCGTTGAGGAAGCCGCGTTCTGGTTTATCACCATGGAACGGACCTGTCAAACCCAACTGACGGCCGAGGCGGCGGGTCAGCCCAAGTTGATTGATCCCCACTTTGCCGCGATGACCCATAGTCAAATCGGCAATCCTTTGGCGGGATGGTTTAGTTTCCAGCCACTATGGGAAATGATTGTCCGAGAAGAGCCGGACCTCCTGAACTAAAAACCACGAACGGCCCGAGGGCCGTTCTTTTGTTTCTGATTGGAGGACCAGCAACAGGGAATCTCCCGGGCAATCGCGAAGACGTAGGGGATATACGAATGGAGGGAATCGGATGGCGGAAACAAGACCCTATGGCTCATGGAAATCGTCGGTTTCAGCTGAGATGCTGGTGGGCAAAACGCTCCGGATGGCGGATGTGTGGCTGACTTCAGACGATACGTTATATTGGATTGAGGTGCGCCCGGAGCAAAAAGGGCGTTTTGTGGCCATGACGCTGCCGTCACGCGGTGGCACCGTTGAGGAACTCACCCCAGAACCATACAGCGTGCGCACCCGGGTTCATGAATACGGCGGTGCGCCCATGACGGTGGTTGGGGACACGCTCTACTTTTCCAATTATGGAGACCATCGTTTGTATCGCCAGCGGGCGGGACAAGCCCCCGAGGCAGTGACGCCCACAGCCAAAATGCGTTATGCCGATCCCGTATGGGATGCACAGCGGAGCCGGCTCATTGCCATTCGCGAGGATCATAGCGAATCTGATATTCAGGCGGTCAATACCATTGTGGCCATTAATCCGGAGAGCAACACCACCGGCACCGTTTTGGTAAAAGGGGCCGACTTCTACCTCTACCCGCGAATCAGCCCCGATGGGTCAAAGATGGTTTGGATTAGTTGGAACCACCCCAACATGCCGTGGGACGGAACGGAACTCTTTATGGGGGATTTGAGGGACAACGGCGTCGACCACGTTGTCAAGATAGCGGGAGGACCGGAGGAGTCGGTGGTGCAACCGGTCTGGGGGCCGGATGGCGCACTCTACTTTGTTTCTGACCGTACCGGCTGGTGGAACTTATATCGTTGGCAAGACGGCCAGATTGCGCCGGTCATCGCTCCCATGGACGCTGAGTTCGGTCAGCCTAATTGGCAGATTGGCACGGCCAATTACGCGTTTATGGGAGACGAGATTATCGCGTTCTATTCCCAAAACGGATCGGATTATCTGCTGCGAATTAACCCCCATACGGGGGAACGGACGCCCATTCAATCCGAGTACACCGTGTTTTCTCAAGTCCGGGCCAACCAGAGCCGAGCGGTGATGTTTGCTGCCTCACCATCCCAACCGCGCGCCTTGGTCTCCTGGGATCCGGAACACGGATTTCAGGTCATTCGATCCAGTGGCGACGCGCCCATCGAGGCCGAGGACATTTCCATTCCGGAAGCAATTGAGTTTCCCACGGAAAACGGGTTGACTGCGCATGCTTTCTTCTATCCGCCCAAAAACCACGCCTATGTGGCGCCGTCGGGCGACAAGCCGCCCCTCATCGTCTTTAGTCATGGAGGGCCGACTGGGAGTACGGAGGCAGTCTTTTCTCTGGCGATTCAATATTGGACGACACGGGGTTTTGCCGTGGTGGACGTAAACTATGGCGGGTCAACCGGTTATGGGCGGGCGTACCGCAATCGCCTCTATGATGCCTGGGGGTTGGTGGACGTGGCCGACTGTACCAACGCGGCCCTCTATCTGGCCCGGCAGGGCCGCGTTGATGAAAATCGGCTGGCGATTCGCGGGGGAAGCGCAGGCGGGTACACCACCTTGGCATGCCTTACGTTTCGGGACGCATTTCATGTCGGAGCCAGTTATTACGGCGTCAGCGACATTGGCGCACTTGCGCGGGAAACCCATAAATTTGAGTCGCGCTACATGGACAAGTTGGTCGGACCTTGGCCTGAAGCGGAAGCCGTATATAACGCCCGTTCCCCCATCATGCATGCGGAGCGCTTGAATCGGCCCGTCATCTTCTTCCAAGGGTTGGATGACAAAATTGTGCCGCCCAATCAGGCAGAACTGATGGTCAATTCACTTAAGGAGCGCGGGATTCCCGTCGCCTACATCACCTTTGATGGCGAAGGCCATGGGTTTGTCCGGGCGGAGAATGTTATTCGGGCGACGGAGGCGGAGCTCTATTTCTACGCGCAGATACTCGGCATCGAACTTGCCGAACACATTGAGCCTGTGCCTATCGACAACTGGCCGAGCGAATAGCCAGGATGAAGAATGGGGCCGTCTCAAAAGGTATGTCGGCAGTGATGCCGTCCCTAAAATGTGCCTATTTTACCCCGCGTAGTGGAGGAAGTAGGTCACTTTCCTCCGCGTTTTTAGGGGTCAAGTGGGAGAAAATTTTAGGGCCAAAGCCTTTTGAGACAGCCCCGTTCGTTTTTTGTCCCTTAGGCGTGCTCCTTTTTCAACTGGGCGGCAATGATGTTTTTCTGAATTTCCGAGGTGCCCTCATAAATGCGCGTAATGCGGGCGTCGCGATAAAAGCGCTCGATGGGGAAGTCGGCAATGTAGCCGATGCCGCCATGGATTTGCACTGCGCGATCGGCAACGCGATTATAGACCTCGGATCCGTAGAGCTTCAGCATGGCGGCCTCCTTGATGACGTTGGCCCCTTGGTCGGCCATCCAGGCCACGCGATACGTCATCCAGCGCAAGGTTTCGATTTCCGTCGCCATGTCGGCTAGATAGTGCTGAATGATTTGCTGGTCAAAGATGGGCTTGCCGAATTGGTGCCGTTCCATCGCATAGCGCACCGAGTGATCTAGGAGATACTGGCTAGACCCCAATGACCGTACGGCAAGACCGGCTCGGCCATTGGCCAGTATTTTCAGCGCATTGACATAACCTTGGCCCTCATGACCCAAGACGTTTTCGACCGGAACCTCCACATCTTCGAAGTAAATCTGGGCGGTATGTGATCCGTGAAGACCCATCTTCTTCTCGACGGTGCCAACGCGAAAACCGGGAAAGCTCTTTTCTACAATGAAGGAGGTAATGCCTTTGGCTCCCTTGGAGGGATCGGTGGAGGCCATCACGGTAAATACGTGCGCCTCTGGACCGTTGGTGATATAGATTTTCTGGCCATTCAAAACGTAGCGGTCGCCCTTTTTGACTGCGGTGGATCGGATCGCCGCGGCGTTGGATCCGGCTTCCGGCTCGGTCAGGGCGAAAGCACCAATCCATTCCCCTGAGGCCATACGCGGCAAATATCGAGCTTTTTGCTCTGGGGTGCCAAACGTGACGATGCCCACGGAACCAATCCCGTTGTGGGCGCCCAAGATGGTGGTGTAGCCATTGATGGTTTGGCCCAGTTCTTCAAAGACGGCACACTTGTCCACCATCGAAAGACCCAGACCGCCATAGTCTTCAGGGATGCTAAGCCCAAACAACCCTAAATCCTTAGATGCCTGCAGCAACCGCTCGGGAACATGGTCTTGACTTTCTATTTCCATGGCTTGGGGCTCTACCTCATTAGCAATGAAGTCGCGCACCGCCGCCTTCATCTGCAATATCTCGGGGGATAAGGAAAAGTCCATACGTGGTCCCTTCTTTCTTGGCATGCAATCTCGCTGTTAGCGTACAACGACAGCGTTTGAACCGGAAGGGGCGAAAGCGGATGGTAATAAATAACTGGGAAAAGATGGCCATAGACCCCCAATGTTGACTCTGCGTTGCGAAATGTATTGCCGGAAGGGATTCGAGGTGAAGTCCTAATGAAGCGATGGGCCGGTGGCATTTTGGTGGCCTTGGGCTTGTTGTTGGCGGGTCGGGTCGCCTGGTTCCACCTTCATTCCGACACCGTCGGCCACCGCTTGGTGCATCAATATATCCATGCTGAAACGGTGGGGCTCACGAAGTCTTACTCCACGTTGCCGTCAGGAGTTATCGGGGTTCTTAGCATCCCATCCTTGCAGGAAAAGGCGCCGATTGTCGCAGGCACTGACATGGGGCAATTGGCCGTCGGCGTGGGCCACTTGACGGACAGTGTGATGCCGGGACAGCCGGGTACCAGCGTGCTGGCGGGTCACAACGTCACCTGGTTTCACCGCCTCAATCAGCTTAAGGTGGGAGAGGCGTTTTTCGTGAGGGAGGGACGGTATCGCTATGCCTTCCGCATCGAGCGAAAGGCCATTGTGCCCCAGGGGACGCCAGTGCTGAACAGTCGGCGGCCGACGGTGGTGTTGGAGAGCTGCTATCCCATGAACGCGCTCTATTTCACCCCCTATCGCTATTTGATCTGGGCTCGCGAGGTTGGGGTGTCGACCATTTACGGGACGCCTCAGGTGAGCTTTGGCAAAACGTACGCGGCAGCGGGCATTCCGGCTGCGTTAAAGGCACAGGGGTTGACGCGTTCCAGCAATGACCTGCCGATGGGTCAGCTGCAATTCAAAGGCACGCCTTCTCTGAACTTGATGCAATCCAACGCACCGCTCAGCGCCGCCGAGGCCACCACCACACTCTATTTCGCTGCGGTGCATACACTCTTGCAGCACCGCCTGCTGTGGGGGCAGAACTTGGGGATTCCCGCGTCCAGTGCCTTGTGGCGGGTGATCCAGCCGGGTGATTTGGTGGCGTATTTGGGTCGCGCTAATGAGTCGCTGGGCGTCGTGGCGAATCAGATATGCAGCACACAACTGGCGGTGAAAATCGCGGTGACGTCGCCTAGGGGCGCCCGGCGTGTTGTCCTTCTGCTTCTCGATGGCAAGGTCAAGGGCCATCAGGTGTGGGCAGCGCGCTGGGTGGTCATCCCTTCGCATTCATGAAAGGAGGAGAATGTCATGGCATTGAACAAAGGCGTGGTGCTCGTAGCCGCGTCGCTAATGGGACCGTTAGCCATGGCCCACCCGGCGTGGGCGGCCAGCCTGGGTCAGGTATCCCCGCTGACACCATGCAATGTCGGCACCTTTAAGGGGGGACCCATCAGTATTGATGCACTGGGCAAGGTTTCACGCAACAGCGGGGACGGGTCGTACAGCCTCAAGTTGAAGCGTGCGGCAACGGGAAAATACGTCGCTAAGGGTCAGGGCTCCCTCCCCATACATCAAGGGTCCCGCGTCAAAGGGACGAACCTTCAAGGTACAACCGGCGACGTCTTTCACTTCAACGTCAAAGATTATCAGGGGGGCAAACTCCATCTTTTTCCGCAAGTCCATGCAGCCCAGCCGATGGAGATTTCACCCACCAACATCTTTTACCCCAGCGAAATAAACACCAAGCCGCACCTGTTGCAGCAGGTGGGCTTGGCTTACAACGTCGGCATCTTCCAGGGGGGGCCGGTTCGCGCGATTCTGCCTCCCTGCACCGCTGCTCCGGGGAACAGCCGTCTAAACGTAGTCTACCACGCAAACGTCCACGAGGTCACACCTGCGCCCCAGGCTTTGCTGCAATCGACAAGCCTGAGCAACGCGGCTCCCGAGACGCTCTGTCTAAATCTCTTAGCGGAGCTCAGGGCTCGTTCGAATCTATACATCATTATCGTCAAGCTTCCTTCGGGGGAGCTTCAAGCAACTTTGCACGAGCGCGGATCCGGAACGGTACTCGGGCGCGTTGCGATGCCCGGAAAGGTTATGACCACGACCTTGACTAAGTTGGTGGCTGCCGGTACGACCGCGATCCAGTGTCACCGCCTAGGATCAAACATGGTGCTTATTAAGCCGTCTGTGAAGATTAAGGCGGCTTCGGCGATATCGGTCCACCGCGTGCTTCAGGCGTTGGGCGCCCGTCGCCAACAGAAGCCTCAGAAAGCGCATCGCACTGTAGCAGCGCGGATGGCGAGCGGTCCCAATAGTGGTGGCGGCTCACGTTCGCCTCTCAGCCCAAGCCAAGCAATTCCTGGTGCCACCGACGTGCATGCGGGATTGCCCTTTGGTGCCGAAATGGCCTTGGCCGGGGGATTGGTGGTGATGGGATCGGGACTGTTGATGCGTGCCCGACATCGGGCGCGCTAGTTGACAAAGAAGGGCGGCGGAACGCACTCGGGCTGCCGCCCTTCTCTACGATCCTGGGGATGTCTGAGCCAACAGAGATACCGTCTGGGGATATTTTCCTCTCGCTAATTGCGAGGTATTCTAAGCGCATAGAGCGAATGAGGGGGCGATCTTCTCATGAAAGCGGTTCAATATACGCCATCGGGCGAACTCCGGTGGGTCACGGTCGATAAGCCGAGCGCCAGCGGCCACGACCTTTTGGTGCGGGTGATGGCGGTGTCAGTCAATCCGGTTGATGTGAAGCAGCCGAAGCCCAACGCGGATGCACCGCCGCGGATATTAGGATATGACGTCGCAGGAATCGTCGAAGAGGTTGGGGAGGACGTCACCCTTTTCAAACCGGGGGACGCGGTGTTTTATGCCGGTAGCATCGACCGTCCAGGCGGATTCTCCGAATATCACTTGGTTGACGAACGGATTGTGGGGCCTAAACCGGAGCGCCTGAGTTTCGCCGAGGCCGCCGCTATGCCGCTGACCACTATTACCGCCTGGGAGGGGCTCTTTGACCGTTTGCATATTCCCCGAGAGGGCGCCAAGGGCACTATTCTTGTCATTGGTGCGGCTGGCGGGGTGGGGTCGATCGCGGTACAGCTAGCCAAATGGGCGGGACTAACGGTGATTGGCACCGCATCACGTCCGGACAGTCAGAACTGGGTGAAGGATTTGGGCGCCGACGCCGTAATTTCGCATTTTCAGCCGGTTGCGGCTCAATTGAAGAATATTGGGCATGACTCTGTCAACTATATCTTTTGTCTCAATCAGGTTGCGCCCCATTGGGATGGTATGGTGGAGGTGTTAGCGCCGGAAGGGGCCATCTGCACGATTTTGCCCCCAGGTCCCGTGGATGTGAATCCGCTCTGGGCCGGCAGTGGGACTCTGGCGGCCGAGTCGATGTTTACGCGGCCACGATTTCACACGGCCGCGATGATCGAGCAGCATCGACTGTTGACCCGTGTCAGCGCCTTGCTGGATGAGGGCGTGTTAACAACAACGCTGAAGACACGCTATACCCCGATTAGCCCAAAGACCTTAAGCCAGGCTTTCGAGCAAATAAAGACCGGCCATACGGTTGGCAAGATTGTCGTGGAAGAATTCTAGTCGTTTTTTGGACCTTTCTTGAACGACGTCCTTAAGATTTCGGGTTCTTCGAGAACAGCCGATACAATGGGGATATCTTTCGGGAAAGGTTCTTCGCTATGACTTCTTCGTTGGAATCCATAAAGGCTCGCGGACCTTTTCATCTATCCGCAGTTTGGCGGCCCCGCTTCCGCGTCTACACGGTTGGGGTGCTGGCGACCCTGTCGTTGGTCCTCCCTCTCATCCAATTCTATAACGGGGGAGTCACCGGCGACGTTTGGTGGGTGTGGAAGGCCGGGCAGTGGATGGTCGCCCATCACCGCATCTTGATGCACGATCCGGCCGGCTGGAATGGGGCCGCGCTGGCGGGCCATTCTTGGGTGAACTTGGAGTGGGGCTGGGAACTTTTTCTCTACGTGGCCAACCCGCACCTAAATCCCTGGATTTTTATGCTTCTCCTCGGAATTTTTGAGTTGGTCATGCTGGTCGGCTTTGTGTGGGCCATGCGGACCATGGCGCCCCGGCTGGCGCCGGAGTTAATCATGGCTTTGTACATGATTTACGCGACATTTGCCTTTCCCTTTACGGTCAAACTGCGGGCGGAAATGTTTTCCTACATGGCGTTTCCCTTTTTGCTCGGCATTTTGTGGCGCGGGCGCGAAGATTCGCGATGGCTTTGGCTGCTCACGCCGTTTGCGGCTTTGTGGGCCAACATGCATGGCAGCTGGCTTATGATAGGCGTACTTGGCGGGTTGGAAGTGATGATGAGTCTTGCCGGCCGCCGCTGGAACGCGGCGGGACGCCAACTTTTGTGGGCGGTGGTGTTGCCGGTTCTCAGCGGAGTTCTCCTGACCCCGGAACATATTCGGGTGCTCACCTATGCTTGGTGGCTCGATCACAACAAGGAGATCACCACCCACATTCAGGAGTGGTTACCGATCGATTTTCGGCAGCTGTCCCTGGCGGTTTGGGGCGTTGCGACCCTTGCTGCCTGGGTTTGGCGCGGATGGGCACACCGACGCTACCCCTGGATTTTGGACCTGTGGTTTCTGGGAATTACGCTGGCATTTTTCGATGAAATTCGGATGCTCACCTATTTTGGTCTGGTCTTTATGTTGTGGTGGGGCTATGGTCTTGGGCACAGCCGACCCTATCAGGATTGGCTGCCACCCAATCGGGGAGACAAGCCTTTTTATGGGGGAGTGGCCATTGCCACGCTGCTTTCCTTCGGGATTGCCTTCGGGGTGATGTCGTCTCATCCCAATCGGGTTAACAACGATCCTGTGCCGGCCCCGGTCATGACTTGGCTGCATCAGCATGCCTATCCCGGTGTTCTGGCTCCCGATGCGGTGGGCGGATTCCTCATTGCCCACAATATTCACGGGGTGTATATGGATGGCCGCGCAGACTTCTATCTGGCCAATGGGCGGCGGTTTCAACAGTACATCAGCTTGATCTCCGGCACCGACAAGCCGCGGAGGGTGGCATCCATCCTTAAACAGGGTGATGTCACGGTCATGGCGTGGCCCAAAAGCATGCTTAATCCGAGTTTCGATTGGTTCTTGAGCGGATATCATTGGCGGGTTCGCTTGCGGGCGAAGGGGTGGATTGTTGCCCAGGCGCCTTCCTCATGAAGATGCGGGGATTAGGATTTCCTGCGCCGGGGCCAACGAAATCCACGGGTGGGCGCGTCCTCGTGCTCAAGATCATCCGCAACCGCCCGAATAGCCTGCGTGAGTGGGGCTCGCGGTTCCTTGGAAATTAGGGGGACGCCGTCGTTGGCGGCTCGAACGGGCATGGAGCCGGCGCTGGGAAGTTCATAGATGCGCTGGGTCTTAAGAATGGCCAAGATGTCGCTCCGTTCAATCCCAGTGTCTGAGCCGGTACGGTTCAGCACCAGGCGAATCTTCTCGTCCGGGTAGTGGAATTGATCCCGAAAGAGCGCCAACGCTTGGGATATGGTACGCAGCGTGACGACATCAGGCGTGCAGACGGTAAGAATAAGGTCGGCCACATCTAAGGCGCTGATGTTAAGGTCATGATATCCAGGCGCCAAATCGAGCACCACATACCGATAGTCGGCCTTGACGTGCTGTAGGATCCGGACCAATACCGCGCTCTGGACATCTTCCGCCTGCTCGGGAGCAAGCGGCGCCGGCAACACGCTTACCGGACCGTTGGAAGAGACGATAATGCGATCCACACTATGACCGAGGTTGTCCGGGTCGACGTCATGGATGGTCAGGGCAGGCTTCAGCCCCATCATAGCGGAAACATCGCCGAAGGCGAGATCGAGGTCTGCAATGAGTACTGGATCATGAGATTTTTCGGCTAGGGCTAGGGCGAGATTCACACTCAGGGTAGTTTTGCCTACGCCCCCCTTGGAGGAAAATACCGCCAGGATGCGCCCGTCCTGTTTGTCGCGCTGGTGAAAGGGAATGGCGACGCGTTCCAAGGCCGGGACTAAATCGGTTTTCCATTGGGGACCACTGATTAAGTCCTTGGCTTTAAGGGCGAGTGCCCGCCGTGCGGATCCTGGATCCAGAGATAGTGCCCACAACACAATGGGGAACGATGCGCGGCTTAGCGTCTCAATCCAACCGGTATTTTCGGCCAACAACGCATCGTCCAGCAACAACACCCCCGGGATGTCACGCCGACAGTCGGCCCATGCTTTGTCTAGGGTGTCTGCCCATCCCAGCACCACCAAGGAGTCGCTATAGCTCTTGAGGGATGCGACCATCTCGGCGGTACGAAATTCGGTTGTGGCCACATATACCGAAAACATAGCGTCCTCCAAACAGCCTAATTTCTTTACACTGACCAAGTAAGCAAGGTAGATTCAGTGAAAGAATGCTAGCAGCTTGTGTGAATAGTCCCGAACATCCGGCGCAAAAAGGACTTCGCGACCCGGATGGCGAAATAAAAACTT
>NZ_JABBVZ010000089.1 GCF_012933365.1 Sulfobacillus harzensis
CCCTCATCATACTCCCCGTGCCGACGCCCTTTTTTCATGTGTGTGAGTGCCCTGCAGGGGCATGCGTGTCTCCTTTAAGAAAGAGTCCCTTTAATTGGGCGTAGCGGTTTCGGGATGACTTCGGGTCCAATCGGAGACCGGCATAATTGAATCGATGCCGGCCAACTCCAACACCGCTTTCACCGACGGTTTGACGCCCACCAGCGCGATGGTGCGCGACTGGGCGGCCAGACGCCGGTAGCGGCCCAAAATCACGCCCAAACCCGAACTGTCGACAAAGTCGACATCTGATAGATCCACCGTGAGATTTTTCTCCCGGTAGCGATCAATCAGCTTGTCCAAGGCATCGCGGAGCGGGTCGGCGGTCTTAAGGTCGAGATCGCCCTTAATGGCCACACGAATTGTCTGGCCCTGAACGGTGTGTACAATGGTCATGAAGAACCCCCTAGAAATTTCCAGCGCTTCCTGACCCCATCATACACGTCCTTGGGCAAAAAAAAAGGCGACTCGTGGTCGCCCCTAATCAGGATATTGGTCGGATTCTGCGTCCGTGGAATCGCCGC
Organism: Sulfobacillus harzensis; assembly: GCF_012933365.1. Lineage (GTDB taxonomy): Bacteria > Bacillota > Sulfobacillia > Sulfobacillales > Sulfobacillaceae > Sulfobacillus_B > Sulfobacillus_B harzensis. The sequence continues at coordinate 564 of NZ_JABBVZ010000089.1, forward strand.
CGCGAATCGCCTTTTGCCGAAGCGCGTCATACAGCACGTCGCCATTCTCATCGACAATCGATTCCACATCCTGAACGTAGCCGACGGGTTCGAAAAAGCTCACAAATGTCTCCTGATAGTCTATCGCCGGCGGAGTGTCGGATGGCGTGTCGGAATTGCCCCATTGCGCGACGCTTTGCCAGATATCCTCTCCATCCGGCTCGACCACGTCTCGATGGATATCCCGACGGTCTCCGAAGGGAAAGGGTACCACCTCCGCTTCCGATGGCGGCCCCTGGTATCCCGCCACCATTTCCCGTTGGCAATTCACGCAGTAGATGGCATCCGGCATCGCGTCCAATCGGGCCTGGCCGATGGGCCTCCCGCATCGATCACAAATCCCGTACGTGCCTTCGTCCAACTTTTCCTCGGCCCGGTCAATCTGACCCAAGCGTCGGTTTAATCCTACCGTCAAGCCTACATCCAGTTCGCGGTGAAACGTGTCGGTGGCCAAATCTGCAGGGTGGTTGTCATAGGCAGACAGTGCATGCACCGACTCTGTTTCGCTTTCCGCGAAGCGCTCCCGAATCACTCCCCGCATTTTTCGAAGCCAGGCTCGTCGTTCCGCCAAATCCATCTCCCCCACAACCATCCCTCCTTCTTCACCTTCCACCTTCTTGACTCCCAACCTTCCTGCTACCCCGCTATTTTCCAGAGGTACCGCCAGGCACTGCCAAGCCATGTGGCCCGCATCACACTTTTGCCGGCAACAATGGGAACCCGGGCCACTTCTCGCCCTTTTTGGCGCGCAACCAGATGGCCAATGACCTGTCCCTTGCTCACCGGTGCCTCCAAACTTTGCGGTAGCTTCACCGTGCGTTCAATGCCCCCTTCATTGCGCAGCAGGGTGAGATACTTGTCTTGGGCGACTATGCCCGGAACCGTCTTGGCCGTTCCGCGGCGGACGGCAATCTCCTTTAGGACCTGGCCCTTAGTAGCAACCGAGACCGACTGATAGTGTTGGAAGCCCCAGGTCAGGAGACTGGCCGCATCTTGGAAACGGGCTTTGGAACTGGGGGCTCCCAAAACCACCGCAATCATGCGGGTGTGGTCCCGCTTGGCGGTCGCCACCATGCAAAAGCCGGCTTGACTGGTATAGCCCGTCTTCAGGCCGTCCATGCCTGGATATTGTCGCAACAAGCGATTGTGATTAATCAGCCACAACGTACCTCCCTTGCCATTACGCACGCTACGGTCTTCCCACATGGAGGTATAATGAAGCAGTAAGGGTTGGCGGACCGCCTGCTCCGCCAACAGTGCCAAGTCGTGAGCCGTCGTGTAGTGATCGGGTTCGTGCAATCCATGCGGATTAGTGAAATGGGTGGAGACCATTCCTAGCCGGCGGGCGGTTTGGTTCATGTCGGCGACAAACGCCTCCGGCGACCCGGCAATATACTCGCCTAAAGCATAGGCGGCGTCGTTGGCGGATCCAATGGCAACGGCTTTCAGCAGATGATCCACGCTTAGCCGCTCGCCAGGCTCCAGCCAGATTTGGGAACCGTTGACGTGATAGGCTTCCTCTGACACAGGCACCAGTTCGTTCAAGTGGATTTTTTTCTGTTCCACCGCCCGTGTGGCCAGGTAAAGTGTCATTAGCTTGGTGACGCTAGCCATTGGCAGGCGTTCATAAGCATTTTTTTGGTACAACACCTTGCCCGACAGGCCATCTACCAACTCCACCGCCTTGGCGCTCACCGGAGGAACCGGCGTCGTCTCCGCCTCCGAGAGCGAGGAAAACAAAAACGGCGCCGCCATGACTCCCATCATGAGGGCGACGAGTAATTTGAGGCTTCGCATGATGACTCCCCAACCTTTCGCAAATTTGAGGGTAGTATCAGCGAAGCCTCCAGCATTCATGCATGCGATACAATATCTAAGACGGCTTGAGACCGTGCCCGGGGCGAGCCAAAGGCCACGGCTTGGCGGAGCATCTCCATGGCCTGATCGCGCCGGATGCCGGGAGGCGCGAGAACCTCACAAACGGGTTCATCGGCCTCCACAGATTGTCCCAGGCGCGCATACCACCGAATCCCCACCGACGGGTCGATGCGATCGTCCTTGCGTTGCCGCCCCGCGCCTAGCCATTGGGCCGCCCGTCCAATCGCCTCCGTGTCAATTTGCGCCACAACCCCCCGACGGCCCAAGGTTACGGGAACTGAGGAGGCCAACGGCAACCCGCGCTCCGCCGCCAGCCAATCACCGCCCTGCGCCCGCACCCAACGTTGCCATTGCTCCAACGCTTGTCCCCCGTCCAGGGCTTTCTCCACACGCAATCGGGCCTCGTCCGGCGCCACCATCTGGGCGAGACTAACCATGTGGGAGGCAAGCGTCAGCACTTCCTCGCGCAAATCCTCCGGACCCTGTCCCGACAGACAAGCAAGCGCCTCCATCACCTCAACGGCGTTGCCCACGGCCTGACCTAAGGGCTGGTCCATATTGGTCAAGAGGGCTGTCACGCGAATGCCGCGACTGGCGCCGATGCGCAACATGAGCTCAGCCAGTTGGCGGGCTCGCGTGTGATCCTTCATGAGCGCCCCAGATCCGACTTTGACATCTAAAACCAGATTGGGGGCGCCGCCCGCCATTTTCTTAGACATAATGGACGACGCAATGAGGGGCAGGCTGTCCACCGTCCCCGTCACATCGCGGAGCGCGTAGAAGATCCCGTCGCAAGGCGCCAACCACGCGCTTTGGGCGACTACGGCGACGCCAATTTCATCCATCTGGCGGGCTAGTTCCTGATCGTCCAGTGTCACGCGGAAACCCGGGATAGCCTCCAATTTGTCCAAGGTCCCGCCGGTGTGCCCCAGCCCGCGTCCCGACATCTTCAACAGCGGAATTCCCAGCGAGGAGACTAAAGGGGCTAAAATTAACGTGGTCTTGTCACCCACCCCGCCGGTTGAATGTTTATCGACCCGTCCCCGCATCCGGGGCGGCGTGGTTCCCTCGTCCGCCATGGCCGCCGTCAATGCAAATACGGAGGCCTCGTCAAGCCCGTTTAAATATACCGCCATCAGCCAGGCAGCGATTTGATAGTCCGGCACCCGGCCTCCGACCACCGCCTGCACAAACTCCCGGATCTTTTCGGCAGGAAGCGGTTTGCGGTCGCGAGCCGCCTCAATGACCTCAATCATGGGGACCCTCCTCATGACGCAAAAGCAACCGCCACGGATGCCCCGGTCCTAGGGGCGTCAACTGCCACAGACCCGCCAGGGTCGCCGCCATATCGGCCAGGGTATGACGCGGAACATCGATACGGCTAGGAATCTGCGCCCCATAGGTCAGCCACGGCACCCACTCCCGTGTATGGTCGGTTCCCCGAAAGGTCGGGTCGCACCCGTGGTCCGCCGTAATCCACAATTGGTCCTCGTCTCCCAGACGCGCCCAGATTTCCGGCAGCATTCGATCCAACTCCTGAAGAGCCCGCACATAGCCCATCGGATCGCGGCGATGGCCATAGTGCGAGTCAAATTGAACCAAGTTGGTGAAGATAAACCGGTCAAAGGCGGGCTCATCCAATAGATCGCGAGTCTTCTCCAACCCATCCCGATTGCTAACCGTCTTTAGATGTTGGTCAAATCCGTGCAGCGAGAAGATATCCCCGATCTTTCCCACCGCGACCGTCTCGATGCCCGCGTCCTGCATCCGATCGACCATGGTGTCCTGCCATGGTTCCACCGCATAGTCATGCCGATTGGGGGTTCGCTCAAAATGGCCCGGGGTGCCGATGAAGGGTCGGGCAATGATGCGGCCGACCCGGTTCGGCCCTTGCATCACCTGCCGGGCTGCCTCACACCACTGATAGAGGGTCGCAACCGGCACGACCTCCTCATGGGCCGCAATCTGCAGGACCGAGTCGGCCGACGTGTAGACAATAGGCTTGCCGCTGGCCATATGCTCCGCCCCTAATTCGGCAATGATTTCCGTCCCCGATGCGGCACGATTGCCCAAAATGGGCCGACCAAAGGCGGCCGTCAGCGCCTTCACCACATCCATTGGAAAGCCATCAGGATAGGTGGGAAATGGCTGATCAACGACGAGCCCCATCATCTCCCAATGACCGGCCAAGGTATCCTTGCCGTTCGCCCTGGGCGCGACCTTCACGGCCGCCCCGGCTAGTTCGGCAGGTCTGGTTCCCGGAAGCGGCGTCAAACGGTCAAGGCCCATCGCTGCCAAATGAGGCAAATCCGCCCCTCCCACGGCTTCCAACGCGTGCGTGATGGTATTGGCTCCCGTATCGCCAAAGCGCTCAGCATCCGGGGCGGCGCCAATGCCTCCGGAGTCAATCACGATAAGTACAACTTGCATCGATTCGCCTCCCCTTGTTCAGCGCTATTATGCCCTGGGATGAGCCTGATCGTAAACCGGACGCAAACGTGACCGACTCACGTGGGTATAAATTTGGGTGGTGGAAATATCTTGGTGGCCCAACATTTCTTGTACAGCACGGAGATCGGCGCCATTCTCGATGAGGTGAGTGGCAAAGGAATGACGAATGGTGTGGGGCGTTAAATGGCTGGTAATGCCCGCCCGCTGCCCATAATCCTTGATGAGCTTCCAAAACGCCTGACGAGACAGGGGTGATCCCCGCCGATTCAAAAACAGCACCGCATTGGAATTGTTACCGGCAATGTGGGGGCGAACCTCGTTGAGGTAGCGTTGCAGCCATTGCAGCGCCATGCTCCCGATGGGCACATACCGTTCTTTCGAACCCTTCCCGAGACAGCGGACCCGGGGCGGATCACCCCACCAGTCGTTCACCGTCAGGCGGCACAACTCGCTCACTCGAAGTCCCGCCGCGTACATTAGCTCAAGCATGGCCCGGTCACGAATTCCAAGCGGCGTGCTGACGTCTGGCGCTTCAATGAGCCGCACCACCTGCTCAAGGCTAAGAACGCTGGGAAGCCGCCGTTCCCCCTTGGGCGCATCCAAATAATCGGTAGGATTCTCCGGCAAAATCTCTTCGCGTTCCAAAAAGGCATAGAAACTCTTCAGGGCAGAGAGTCGTCGCGCCCGTGTCGCCGATGACCGGCCCTGCTTACGCAAATGATCCAGGTAGCCGACCACCACTTCTCGGGTGGGCGCGCCCGCCTGGGTGGCGGCAAACCGCGCATAGTCTTGGAGGTCCTGTCGATAGGCACTTAAGGTGTTGGCCGACAACCGCCGCTCATATTGGAGAAAGTATAAAAAGTCTTCTATCCAGGTGTCCAATGCCGTCCCTGCTCCCTTCGGACAAAAGAGTTCGCCAATTACCGTCCATTTCCTCTCCCCAAATAAAAAAGCGCTCCCCATCGCGGGAGCGCAGTTTGAATAAGTCTTAGGCCAACACGGCGTCTGGCGCGACGTAGGGCAGATGGTGGGCCTCCGCTACTGCTTCGAATGTGACCCGTCCCTTATAGATATTCAGGCCGCGTGCCAAAGCAGGGTCGCGCCGCAGCGCATCCTCTGCCCCATGGGCAGCCAAAAGCCGTGCATAAGGTAGCGTGACATTGGTGAGCGCCAACGTCGAGGTCCGTGCCACAGCTCCGGGCATATTCGCTACCGCATAGTGAATGACGCCATATTTCTCGTAGGTCGGGTGCGAATGGGTGGTTACCCGATCAATGGTGGCGATAGATCCGCCTTGGTCAATCGCCACGTCAACAATGACAGAACCGTTCGGCATGCTTTTGACCATCTCTTCGCTAACTAAATGCGGGGCCCGGGCTCCCGGAATCAGGACCGCGCCTACCAGTAAATCAGCCGTTCGAACCGCTTCGGCAATGTTGTATTCGTTAGACATCAAGGTGCGGATGCGCCCTTGAAAGAGATCGTCCAACTGCCGCAGCCGGTCGGCATTGATATCGATGATGGTGACCTCAGCGCCCAGTCCAAGGGCGATACGGGCCGCATTCGTCCCCACAATCCCGCCTCCGACCACCACCACCCGGCCAGGCAGCACGCCTGGGACGCCGCCCAATAATACGCCCCGCCCTCCATAGGCCTTTTCCAGGAATTGGGCCCCAATTTGCGTGGCCATCCGCCCCGCCACCTCGCTCATGGGGGTCAGAAGCGGCAGCGAGCGGTCAGCTTTCTGAACCGTCTCATACGCCACTGCGGTAATGCCGGACTCTAGCAACGCGTCGGTCAATTCGCGCTCCGGAGCCAAATGCAGATATGTAAAGAGTACCAAATCGGACCGGAAATACCGGTATTCTTCCACCAACGGTTCCTTGACCTTCATCACCATTTGTGACTTTCCCCATACCTCCGCAGAGTCGGGAATGACGGTGGCACCGGCCGATTGATATTGTTTATCCGTAAATCCGCTTCCAACGCCGGCTCCGCGCTCCACGAGCACCGTGTGGCCGTCGCGGGTCAGCGCTAGAGCGCCTGCCGGCGTAAGGGCCACGCGATTCTCATCTGTTTTAATCTCTTTGGGAACGCCGATAACCATATTAATCTGTCCTCTCATGTAAGTTCCCGGTCTCGGGTCGATCTAACCATAGCGCATCAGACGACAAAAATCTCAACGGGCGAAAAAAATCGGCCTAGTTGCCTTAATTTCGGATTTGTCCAATAAGCTCGCCTTTTGACCAACGCTGGCCGCTTTGGATAAGATCCCGCGCCTTGGGTACCCCGTCCCACACGTTCCAATTCAAGACGCCGCGAACTTGGCCGTCCATCAGGTAATACACCACGCCTTCCTCGCCTGGAACAACCCAGTCTTCTACCACATCTAGGGTCAGCCGACACTCCCCGATGGCCTCGTAGCCAAAATCATAAATGTCGGAGTAATAGAAGGGCAGGTGGTCGTACGGCTTGGCTGCCCCGGCCATATTCTCCCCAGCACGGCGCCCCTGGGTCACCGCGTGGTCTTCGTGCATCATCAACGCGCCCTCCGCCCCCAGAACACTGACATCCCCGGCCGCCCAGATTCCGTCCTGGGCAGTTCGCAAAAGCGCATCGACCTTCACGCCGCCTTTCTCGGCGGTTAGTCCCAACGGCCGGGCAAGTTCATCATTGGGGATAAATCCCAGTCCCGCAACGGCGACGCTTCCCTGGAAGCGTTGTCCCGACTCCGTCACTGCCACCACCTCGGAGTCTGCCGTTTCAAAGCCGGTCACCTGTTGGCCGCCATGAAGGGCGACCCCGTGGGCATGATATTCCTGAAGAACCCGGGATCGAAGCGTGTCTGGCAAGAAGTCGATAAAAGGCTCTCTTTCCGCCATTAACCAGGTAACCGAATGCCCCGCGGAGGATAACACGGCCGTCATTTCCGACCCAATAAATCCGCCCCCCACAACTAGGACCTCCGTCGGTTCTTGGAGGGTTTGAAATAAGCGGATATGTTCGACCATATTCCCGGGATAAAACACCCGAGAGCCGCCACTATCAAGGGTACGGGGACGGCCGCCGGTGGCGAGCAGCAACTGGCCGTACTCATATGCGGCGCCCGTCCACAATACAACGGTGCGCGCCTCGGCATCGATAGCGGCAACCGCTGAGCCTAAGAGCAGCGTAACGCCCCGCTGCCTTTGCCAGCCGGGAAGCCAGGTCTCCTCCATGCGCATGCCCAGCCAAAGCTTTTTGGACAGTGGCGGGCGCTGATAGGGAGGAAACGGCTCATCCGAAATAATGAGAATCTCTCCATCCCGGTCCCGGCGCCGAATCCCATTGACGGCCGCATCGGCGGTCATACCCCCTCCGACAATGATGTAGGGATACTGTTTCATCCTGCTCTCTCCTTTCAATCAATCCGTTGATAGGGCCCTCGAAACCGGGCCCTGGTCCCCTAACACCTCAGCATACGCCCGGAAATTCGAGCCATGCGACCGCCATCTAGGCACCATCGCCAGGCCTCCTAACCCTAGCGCCGCGGTCGGACGTCCAGGGGTCTCGCCGCTAGAGACTGCGATTTTGTCCGCCGTCCACCCAAACAGCCGTTCCATTAATGTAAGAGGCGGTCGGGGACAACAAAAATGCCGCTAGGCGGCCAAACTCCTCGGCACGGCCATAGCGCCCCAAGGGAATACGTCCCGTCATGCGCTGAACAACCACATCCACCGATTCATTCTGTATCCGGGCACTGTTCTGATCCAGCTCCCGCACCCGTTCAGTCTCGATGCGCCCGGGAACAATGGCATTGACGCGGATTTGCCGAGGGCTCAATTCATCCACCAAGGTTTTGACCAACGCGTAAATACCCGCCCGGAAGACGTTGGACAACAGCAGGTGCGCAATCGGGGTCTGAATCGAGGATGAGGTATTGAACAACAGGGCCCCATCGGCCTTCACGCGAGGGAGAAGGCCACGTACGACATGCAATGGTCCTTGCAGCAGTTTGACAAAGGCCTCCTGCCAATCCTCATCACTGAGGTCGCGGAAGTCCCCCGGACGCGGTCCTCCCGTATTGATAAAGATGCCATCCAGCTGCTCACCCTTAAGGGCCTCGACCGCCGCTTGGCAGGAACCCAAGTCGCCCGTGTCCAGCACCAGGTCGAGTCCAGGCTGGCGACTGGTTCCAATGACACGCGCTCCCTCGGCCCCGACCACCTCGGCGACGGCGCGTCCCAGCCCACGGCTGGCCCCCATGACCAAGATCACCTTGTCCTTGAGCTCTAAGTCCATTTTTATCCCTCCCCCACGAATCGTCCCAGCGGATCAAACACTGCCCGGACGCGTGCCGTCAATGCGGCAATTGCAGCCGTTTGAGGTACCACCGCATTTCCATCATCTCCCATCATCTCATACCACCCAGCCCCCGGACAAACAAAGACCGCCTCATGGGCCAGCGCGCCAATATTCACGTCGATCAGCGGCCCCTGCCGATATCTCCGATCCTGAATCGCGCGATAGAGGGTGTGCAGCCGGTCTTTTTCCCGGGAGAGCCATGCGTCATACCCCTCTTCAAACTCTACGCCGGTCTCAAGCACGGTGGAGATCCAAGACTTTTCGCTGGCCGCCCGGCCCTCGAAGACCGCCCAGAGCCGCCACGCATCGGACGTGCCCAGGTGCACCAGCAACAGGCCGCCGGGGCGCTGAGGATGGGCTAGTAGGCGCTCTTGAGCCAGTTGGGCAGCCGGAAGCGTCATCGGTTCGCTTACGGCGACGGTCATGTTGGTGGGACGAGGACGGAGTTTCAACGTCAGCCGCGTGAGGGCGCCAATCGTGCCCCTCGAGCCCACCGTCAACTTTGCCAAGTCATAACCCGCCACGTTTTTCATGGTCTTTCGACCAAACCGCAACACCCGCCCGCGCCCGTCGACCCATTCGGCGGCCAAAAGCCAGTTGCGCCATCCACCCCCCACCGACCACCGCCAAGCCTTGGCGTTGCTGGCCACCAGCCCTCCCACGGTCTCATCCATAAAGGGCTCAATGGTCGGGAGATCCAACCCTTCCGCGTGCAAGAGGCGGGCCAAGGTGCCGGCTGAAATCCCGGCTCCCACCTCAACGGAGAGATTGTCGCGGTCTAAATCGTAGATCTGGTCCAGTCCGCGCATGTCTACCAATTGTGTCCCGTCGGGCTTCGCCACGCTGCGCCGTGACTGGCCGACAAATCGCAAGGGGCTATCCGGTGCCGTATCAAGTATCAAGGCCCGCACCTCATCAGTGGTTCGCGGGGTTAGCGAGATGGCTGAGCGTTCTAGTCTCGGAGGATTGAGACCATCCTCGGGAGGCCACAATGCCTTCAGCGGATTCAGCAAGCCCTCGGGATCAAACGCTCGTTTCACTTCGCCCATGACCGCCAACTCATCCGCATTGTACATAAGAGGCAAGTGTTCTGCCTTGTCGATGCCAATCCCGTGCTCTCCGGTTATCGCGCCCCCAAATTCCACACAGGCGGCCAAGATGGCGTGGTCGGCCGCCTTCAGCCGGGCCACCTGGCTCGGGTCTTCGGGATCAAACGGAATGCTGGGATGAAGATTGCCATCACCAGCGTGCGCGGCGGTCACAATCGTCAACCCCTGCTGCTCGCCAATAGCCAACACCCGGTCCATCATCGCCGCCAGCTGGGGCCGGGGCACCGTCACGTCTTGAACCCAAAGATGCGGTGCTAAACGCGCCGCCGCCCCATAATGGGATCGCCGTCCCCGCCACAGCTCGGCGGCCATCCGCGCATCCGTTGCGGCTTGCACGCTCAGGCACCCTATCCGTTCCGCTACTGCCCGAACCAGGCGGGCGTCGGCCTCTACGCCCGACGGTGAGCCGTCCAATTCGATCAGCAAGACGGCGCCCGCTCCCGTGGGATAGCCGGCGTGAACAAAATCTTCGACAATACGAATCGAGTCGCGATCCATCAACTCGAGGCACGCGGGGGTTAGCCCCGCCGCCACCAAGGCGCTGACTGTTTTGGTCGCGTCGGCCACATCGCGAAAGCTAATCAATAAGGTTTGGGTACTTTCTGGCAACGGCTGGATGGATAACAGAGCTTGTGTCACAAGGGCCAAGGTGCCTTCTGACCCAATCACGACACTCGCCAGGTCTAAATCGGACGCAAGTCCCACTGGGGGGAGAGCGACCAGTGATCCATCGCTCAAACACGCCTCAAGACTAACTACGTGATGGGTGGTGACTCCATACTTGACGCAGTGCGGACCTCCTGAGTTTTCCGCCACATTGCCGCCAATGGTGGAGATGCGGTGGCTGGACGGATCGGGGGGGTAAAAAAACCCATGATGCGCTAAAGCCGCTTGCAGTTCGGCATTCACTACCCCCGGTTGCACCCGCACCGTCCGCGACTGGATATCAATATCCAAAATGGCGCGCATGCGGGTAAACGACACGACCACGCCGCCCACCAACGGGGTGGTTCCGCCGCTAAGATTCGTGGACGCGCCCCGGCCTATGATGGGAACTTGAAAAGCATGAGCGATTTTTACTACCGAAGCTACGTGCTGAGCGCTGTCCGGCATCACCACCACATCGGGCCAATGTCGCTCACCAGTTGCGTCGTAGCTGTAAGCCAGCAATTGGTCGCGATCAAAAATCACCCGTTCCGTTCCCAAGGCGTCGGCAAACCGTTTCGCCAACTCCTGTCGGCGCTGTTCGTCAAGCCGAGGAAAGCGGCTCGTCAGCGCCGAGCGATCCATTGTCTGGCGCAGCTGATAGCTAGCCATGCTGGACCCCCTCCTTCCAACCGTCGAGTCCCTGACGCAAGAGGATTACGTCCGCGGTTGCCAGTAGCCGGGCCCCTGCCTCCGCCCAACGGCGCCCATCCTTGACATTGGGGGCAAAAATCCCCCACGGCTTGCCCGCGTCTCCCAGGATATCGCGAATACGCGTCATGGCGGCCATAAATCGGGGCCCGGGCTGACCCTCCTCGCCGAGTTCCATCGAGAGATCCGTGGGGCCCACGAAAAATCCGTCAATTCCCGGAAGCCGGGCCCATTGCGAAAGGTGATGGAGGGTTTCCTGGGTTTCTATCTGCACGAGCACGACAGTCTCCCGTCTGGCGCGCTCCAGATATTCCTGCGCGGACTCGAGGCCGTACTGAGCCGCAGCGACTGAAAATGCCAGCCCCCGTTGTCCCTCCGGGGGATAGCGCACCGCCGTCACGGCCGCCCGAATCTCTTCGTCCGCCCGCACCCCCGGAATAAGAACGCCGGTGGCCCCGTAGTCCAGCACTTGCGCCACGCTTTCCCGTTTGGTGCGCGGAACCCGCACTAACGCGCTCACACCCGCCAGCCGGGCCCGACGGATGACGTGATACAGCGTGGTTTCGACCGCTCCATGCTCCCCGTCCAGCACCACGTAGTCATAGCCTAGGGATCCGGCCATTTCCACCGGATCACCCGCTGGCCCGGAGACAAACAGTCCATATAACGGGTCGGGACCAACCCTCACCCTATCCCTGAACATGACCCTTCTCTCCTTCAGCGATCATCTGCATTATGCGGGCCACGCGGGCGCCTGCCGCCCGGAGCGCATCTCCTGTTTGGGCTATGGCCTCCTCGAGGGCGATAGGCTGGGTGGTGATGGGTTCCGCCCAGGCCAACCCGGATTCATAAAAGCGGGACAAATCCCAGGGAATTTGGCCGGCCACCGCGATAGCCGGAATCCGAGCTCGCTTGGCTTCCGCCAAAACCACCGCCACCACTTTGCCCATCAACGATTGTTCGTCCATCCGTCCCTCTCCAGTTACCACCCAGTCAGCCGCTCTTAGCCGCTCCCGGAGGCCGACCTTTTCCGCGACAAACTCCGCCCCCGAGGCGATCCGGGCCCCCAACGCCGCCAGTGCAAATCCCATGCCACCGGCCGCCCCAGCCCCGGGGGTCTCCAGCGCCTGGCTATCCACCGCTTGGGCAAAATGTCTGAGGCTGGGCGTCCAGGCCCGGGCTTCCGACAGCGACAACCCCTTTTGCGGGCCAAATCCTTCCAGTGCTCCGCTCGGGCCCAAAAGCGGCACCAGTACGTCCACCAACGCGGTCACGGGTTTGGCTAATCGGGGAAGCGACGCCTGTTGGATCGTGTCCCAATTGTCCACCTTGGGCTCAAGCATGCGGTGCTGCACATCCTCAAAGCGTGCCCCCAGCGCCGCCAGAAGTCCAATACCTCCGTCCACTGAGCCCGTTCCCCCCAACGCTACCCAGACCTCAGACACCTCTTTGGTCTCGAGCGCCGTCCGGATTAGCGCTCCGGTCCCAAAACTGGTGCTGGACCGAGGATGGCCGGGCCGGCGATGTTGAGGAAGGTATGGGGACCCTTCGCTAGCCTCGATGAGAGCGATAGATCCCCACTGGTACCAGCGGGCCTCACGCGGACGGCCGTACGCATCAACAACGGTGGTGACACGCGCCTTTGCACCCTCCGCCACAAAAACGGCGCCGGTGCCCTCGCCGCCGTCAGCCAACGGACAAATATCCACCGCCAGGGCCGGCCACTCTGTCTGGAGACCCTCGGCCACCGCCTGGCAGGCCTTCGCCTGATCTAGCGCCCCCTTAAAGGCGTCAAGCGCCACGACCACCCGAGACATGCTAGGCCTGCCTAATGGGCAAGTCGAGACGTCGCCAAGGCCGCAGACTGACCGTCCGAGCCCCGGAGGTGACGGCCGGATCGTGATGCGCTAGACGCTCCGCCGTTTCCTGGTCGACGTTTTGATAGATCACCATTCCGCCGCTGCCGTCCTCAAAGGGCCCGCCCATCAACACGTGTCCCCGTTCATAGAGATCGGAAATATAGGCAAGGTGCTGAGGTCTGGATGTTCTATTTTTCTCGGAATCCACGATGATCAATGTCGCCACATAATACATAGGAATCCCCCCAGAACATTTTTGCGTCGTAAAGAGGGTTCGATAGTCCGCAACAAAATCCTGCCGGTCCAGCCCTAGGCCAAGCTGGTGGAATCCCACGCGTAGCCTGGACCGCACCGGCCACCCGGATGAGTTGGGCAGGATACGGGGCGTATCCGGAGAACTTTGGAGGTTCGGAGCGTTTGAGACGGGTGTGCACGGGTGAGCCGGGGAGATCCCCTCTGAGCCCCCCTCTCCAAGATTGAGCATTTGCCAATTTTCTTGAAGAATGGTTCAGGTAACGGCGCTTCACTAGGAGCCTTTTCATTTAATCCGAACCCGCACGGCGCGCGGGTTTGACGCATTGGACGCTGCGATTTTCCTACACT